>JAZDHB010000001.1:0-8609 GCA_043806415.1 Microcaldota archaeon
GAAGGCGGGCCGCGCCGCTACCGGACTTATTTTCACAGGCAGAAGAAAAAGACGGCGGCAGTGCGCGCTGTATCTACCCCCTGAAGGGGGCTTCACACATTCGGGGCGAAGATAGATTTAGCGCGCACAAAACATCTTAAAATCGAAATTCCCGAACACTAAGTTTGATGAAGGATCGGATTTCTCTGGTTTCGTATAATGCGATATTGTTTCCTGGCGCGAAGCGCCAGCAAGACTCCTTTTCTTTCCGGGGGGTTTCTTTTCCCGGAGGGAAAAGAAAGGCCCTTCGAATCCCTTCCCCTGCATTTACTCCTTATCCATCTCTCATATCTTTTCTCGGCCGGATTGGCGCGCACGGAATAGATCATCGGCAAAGAATACGGATGGTTCTTCTTGATGATTTCTATCGCCGCCCTCGGCCTGGAGGTTTTGGCTTCGAGCAGCCACTCGTTCTCGTCGCATAATTTGTTTTTCCAGAAAAAGACGGATTCGATGCGATGGAACGAAGCGCAGGCGGCCAGCTTCTTCTTCACGAGCGCGAGCGCGAACTTCCGGGCGTCTTTTTTCGACGCGAACGAAGAATAGACGACGTGCATGGCCGACCCGCCATCCGGCATTCATCCGTACATCGGGCCCAGGTCCGCGCCGCCCGCCTCCGCCGTCTTCTTGTACTGCGTGTGCGCGGCCTTGGATTTGGAGAGGATGTCCTTCATCTTCACTTCCATCTCCTTCGCCTCATCCAGGAGCGAGGAGGTGTCGAAGTCGAGGGAGAGGTAGGATTTGAGCACCCCGAGCACCACCGAGGCGGCCTGCGGGTCCATGGTCTGCTCGTGCGCCTGCGAGAGCAGCGAGACGACGGGATAGCCCTCGATGGCCCCCTGGGCCAGCAGAATTCCGGTCACCCCAGTGGTGGCGCCCTCCTTGATGAGCTTGACCTGATGGTGGCGCTCCAGTTCCGCCAGCAGCTTGGCGTTCGAGGCGACGGCGAACACCATGTCCGGGCCGTCCGCGCGCAGGGGGATGGCCCCCAGCGAGATGATCTGGCGCGTTCCCGTCTCCTTGGCGAATGCGTGGATCTTGGCCGCCAGCTCGTAGATGGCGCCCAAGGGCACGATGAATTCGGAGATGAGCACGATGAGATTGTGTTTTTTGGACACGTAGATGCGGGCGGGGTAGAGGGGGGTGTAGCCGTGCACGGCGGCGATGGGCGGGAAATTGTCGGATGTGATGTAGCCGGCCAGCTCCATCTTGAGCTTCTCGACCAAGTAGGAGGCCGAGATGGTGCCCACCAGGCCGATGCCGGGGAATCCCTCGATGAGGACGGGCTTCTTGAGCTTGAAAGGATGGGTGATGTGGAATTCGAGGGTCATGGAAAAGACAGGATGAAGGAGTTTAAAAACGAATGGCCCCTGACGGGGTGAAAAAACATGAGGGGCCACAGAAACGTGAAACTCCCCGGGCTAAAGCCCGGGGCTTCTTTCTAGCTTTGGAAGCTGGCTAGGCTCAACTGCCTAGCCTCAGTTTTTCCCTCTGAGATGGTTTCGTTCAGCTTGGCGGAGTCGTGGCAGTCGAGATAATGCTCGACGGTCTTTGAAGAAACGTTGCTGAGGCTTCTGGAGAAGTGGCCAGGGCTCCAGAAGTGCCCTCGTGGATACCGGAGCCTGAAGTTGGGGTGCAGGCGGAAAATCTGAAAAGAAGAACCGCCTTTGAGAAACTGCAACGCCTGAGAGACAGACATGCTGAATGGAATGGAGACCAGCAGGTGGATGTGGTCCGCATCCACGGCAATCTTGATGACAACAATACCCTTCTCCGCCGCTATGCAGCGGAGAATCTGCTCCATCTCTGCGGCGATTTCAGGCTTGCGCATACACTTGTAGCGGTATTTGGGGCACCACTCAAAGTGGAAAGAATTAATCCCCACGCTGTGCGTTGCATTTACAAAGCTTGCGCTACCCATAGAACCACCTCTGGTTTTGCGGTAGCGGTGATTAACTGATGGGCCCGCGAAGCGGGCCGCGCCGCTACCCACCACATTTATCCTTGATAAAATAAGCTCTGCGCGCTGTATCCGCCCCCTGCGAAGGGGGTTCGCTCGCTGCGCTCGCCGGGTTTAGCGCGCAGGAGTCATCCTAAAAAAACGTGAACTCGGCGGCTTAGGGGCACGTGCCGCTGCAGCACAGGTCGCTGCAGAAGTTGACGCCTTGGTACTGCGTGTAGATGGTGGTGATGAAGTTGGGCAGGAGGATGGACATGATCAGGCCGATGACGGCGCCCATCACCATGGCGGTGGCATACCCCTGGGCCTTGGAGCGCAATTCGGCGCCGCCGACCTGTCCGGCCGCATACACCACGCCCGCGCCCATGATGAGCAGGAGGCAGATGGCCGGCATGAGGGAAGTGAGCTGGCCGCATAGGCAGCGGATGGCGGCATTGAACGAAGCCATATCCGGAGAGGCGGCGTGCAGCAAGGAGGCGATACCGAACATCACAAGGAACGAGAATGCGCTGATTTTCAGATATGACGAGAACGCGCCCATGAGCCACCTCTTGATATGCAAAAAATGAAGAAGAAAAATGAGAAAACCTCTGCCTTGGAAAGGCAGAGGATTTATTCAGCCACTTAAGCGGGGCAACCGGTAATGCCGCTCGGAGATGCACAGAAAGTGGTAGAGGTGATGTTATAGACCGTCCTGATGAAACTGGGCAGAATGATCGACATCACGAGGCCGATGACCGCACCGATGACCATTGCGGTGGCCCACCCTTGCGCTTTCGCGCGCGTTTCCGCGCCCGCGACCTGGCCGCCGGCGTAGACCACACCGGCCGCCATGATGAGCAGGAGGCAGATGGCCGGCATGAGACTGTTGACCACGGAGCATAGACAGCTCATGCCTGAGGTGATTGAACCCACGGTTGGAGACGTAGTAGTTAGAGGTGGTGTAACGACTTGGGCCGCAGCGAATGCAGCCAATCCGAACATGATCAGGAGCGAGAATGCCATGCTTTTGAGATAGCTTACCACGTATTTCATTGGGTCACCTCTATAAACTGGTATTTTAGGGGCTATGAGAGTTTATAAAACTTGCTTCGTGGCAAAAAGGGGCCGGATGGTCATGAGGGGTTATAATAACAGCATCAACGATATCTCATGCATGATCATCGGCATCGACGAAGCGGGACGGGGCTGCATCATCGGCCCGATGGTGATCGCCGCCGCCTCGATCGACCCGATGCGCGAGTATCTGCTCAAGGACCTGGGCGTGAAGGATTCCAAGAAACTTTCCCCCAAGCAGCGGGAGACGATCTACCCGCAGGTGCTCAAGCTGTGCGAAGTGAAACGGGACTTCATCAGCGCGGAGCAGATCACCCGTCAGATGGACAAGGACAACCTCAACGAGATCGAGGCGATCCACATCGCAAGGCTCCTCTCGGACGCGCCGGACGACGCGACGGCGTTCATCGACTCGCCCGACAACATACCGGCTAACTTTGGCAAGCGAATCCTCAAACACCTCAAGAGCCGCCCTAAATTGGTGTGCGAGAACAAGGCGGACGACAAGCATCTCATCGTCGGGGCCGCCTCCATCGTGGCCAAGGTGGAGCGCGACCGGGAGATCGAGAAGATCAAGGAAGAGCTTGGCGTGGATTTCAATTCCGGCTACACGTCCGACCCGTACACCATCGCGTTTCTGGCCCGACATTCGCACGAGCCGAAAGTGAGGAAATATTTGAGGCTCAAGTGGGCGACGCTCAAGAATCTGCAGCAGAGAAAGATCATGGAATATTGACGGAGAGCGGCCAGAAGAGTTATAAAGTTAAACTGATTAGTTTAACTCTGTTGCGCCGGTCCGTTCCGAACGAAAATGCCAGAGTTTATATTGTGAGGCGAAATCATGGCCATTATGTACGCGAAAGGAATCGTGGTTATCCCAAAAAGCATGCGGGAGGCCGTTGGAATCGAGCCCGGCAGCCAGATCAGCATGCAGTTGGAGAATGGAAAAATTACCATCGGCTCCGAAGACGATGCATACCAGCGCTGGCATCTGGAATTCCAGAAGGCCATTGCGGATGCGAATATGAGTGATGAAGAACTGGAACGGACCATGCGCATAACGGAAAAGAAGAGAAAAGAGAGGATGCTTCATGTTCCTTGATGCGAACATATTCATTTACATCTATTCGAGCGGCGGTCCGCAAGCTCAACGATGCCAGAAGCTTCTGGACCGGATTGCAAAAGGCGAGCAGAATGCTATGACCAGTACGCTGGTCGTTAATGAGGTTCTTTACCATTTAGCCGAGCGCAAAGGCATCGAAAGAGCCGCCCAGAATATCGGCACGATTATCTCGACACCCCACCTGACTATTCTGGGCGTGGAAGCGAACAGCATCGCGCCTGCGATAGAGTATATGAGAAAGGGGTTGGAAACCTCTGACGCCTTCCACGCCGCCCTGATGAGGCAGAATGGGATAAAGACGCTGTGCAGCTATGACAAGGATTTCGACAAAATAAAAGAGATAAAAAGAAAAGAACCGTAGGCAGGAAAAGTAGCGGTCTGCTTTCTTCATTCAAATATCGAATTTCTTCTTCCTTCCTTTCCCCGCCTCGTGGATCGCGCTCGCCAGCGAAGCGACGGTCTTTTTCACGTCGCCTGCGCACTCGAGGGCCGTGCCCACCTGCAAAATGTCCGCGCCGGCTTTCACGAGCGCGGAGGCCTGCGCCGGCGTGCGCACCCCGCCGCCGATGAGGTAGGGCACCGAGATGGAGGAGGCGACGGCTTTGGCGAATTCGGGCGGGAGGGGGCCTTCTTTGGGGTTCGAGCCCGAATCGGTCAGGATGAACTGCGAGCCCATGCACTGGCCGGCTATGGCCATCGCCGCGGCGATCTGGGGCTTGGAACGGGGCACGAGGTTCGCGTCGCCCACGAAGCCCACGGTGCCGCCCGGTTCGCACACGATGTAGCCCATCGGGAGCGCCTCGATGCCCGCCTGCTTGACGGTGGGGGCGGCCAGGGTCTGCGCGCCGGAAATCCAGTAGGGGTTGCGCGAGTTGAGCATGCTCATGAAATACACGGCGTCGGCGTACTTGGAGAGCGTGGTGACATTGCCGGGGAAGAGGACGAGGGGGACGGAGACGGAGGATTTGATTTCCTTGCACACCCGGTCCAACAGCTCGCCCTGCACGCCGATGGAGCCGCCCACGAGGACGTAATCCGCGCCGGCCTCGGCGGCCGCGCGCCCGGCCGCGATGGCCGCATCAAGCGTCGGGTGGTCCAGCGGATCGATGAGCGCGACCAGGAGGGCGCCGCGCTTCTCGAGCGCGTCGAGCAGATGGTCGCGGGTCTTGTGATTGAACATAGAGATACCTCTTTGGAATGGGATTGGAGAGGGCCGTCGCTTAATGCCTTCGGGCCTTTTTCCGGATTATCTTGGGCCTTTTCGTCTTCATAAACGCTTGCACGGCCTGCCGGATGCCTTTGGCGTGCCCGACGCGCGCCGACCAGCCCAGGATGCGGCGCGCGCACTCCGGGTTAAAGACGCGGTCGGCGCAGATCTGCTCGACCATGTCCGTGCTGAGCGCGCGCTCGCGGCCGCGGATGCGGGCTTTGAGGGTGGAGAACACGGCTCCCAGCTTCGCGACGGACGCGGGCACGTGCGAGCGCGGGGCCGGCACGCCCAGCGCGTCGGCGGCCAGGGTGAGGGCCTCTTTCTGGGTGAGGGGTTGCGCCGAGGCGACGATGAATACCGAGCCAGAGGGCACGTCGGAGAGGAGGGCCTGGTGGATGGCCGAAACGACGTCGTTGACATGGATCAGCGGGAAGCGGTTGTCGCCCTTGCCGATGACGGCCATTTCCCCTTTTACCAGGCGCTCGAGCACGGCATGAAACCCGCTGGCAAAACCGGGGCCGTAGATGATGGCCGGCTCCAGGATGGTGATGGGCAGGCGTTGCGCGTGCATGAGGGCGATGCGCTCGCCCTCCAGTTTCGTGCGCCCGTACGGATCGGCCGGGGCGCGGTGGTGGTTCTCGTCCACGGGCCCGCGCGGATGCTTGGGGTAGACGGCGATGGAGCTGACGTGCACGAAACGCTTTATGCTTCGGGGCGCGGCCGAGAGCAGGTGGCTGGTGGGCACCACATTGGCGTCGTATAATTCCTTCTGGGAGAGGGAGGTGTCGACCGAGCCGGTCAAGTTCACGACATGGGTCGCGTTCTTGAGCGCGTCCGCCAGACCCCAGCCGGTGTCGAAATGCACCAGCTTGTAGGGCGTGTTTTTCGGGAGGCGGGCGATCGACGCGCGCGAGCGCACGAGGGCGACGGCGCGGATGCCCTTGGATTTGAGGTAGGAGAGGAGGCGGCGGCCGACCCGGCCGGAAGCCCCTGCGACGGCGACAAGCATCATGCGGATTTGGACGAGAATGATTAAAAGCCTGTTTCGGAATATAGGATGAGATGATGACATCGAGGTATTTCCGAGGCCGGACCTTAAGAGACCCGGCTGGATGAGGAGAAAACTTGAGTTCTGAAGGACTTTTTCTTTCTTGCCCGATGGCAAGAAAGAAAACCTCCACTAAAAGAAAGAAACGGTTTGCCTGATGGCAAGAAAGAAAACCTCGCTAAAAGAAAGAAAAAAATAAACAGAAAAGAATTCGTTGTTCGCTCGTTATATCTATTTTTTATCCGACGCCCATCAGGGCGACGAGCAGCATTATCACCCCAAACGAGGCGGCCAGCTGCCAGAGGTTGATGCGGCTGGCGAGCCGGATGAGCGCGCCGATGGTGAGATAGCCGAAGATGCAGCTGAAGAGCGCCAGCAGCAGGCCGTCCGCGAGCGGCACCGAGGCGAAGGTGCCGGCCTTGATGACCTCGACCGACCAGAAGAGGACCTCGGCGCAGAACACGGTCGGGATGGAGAGGATGAAGCTCAGCTCGAAGGTGGAAAGGGCCGAGAAGCCGCGGAGCGCGAGGGCGCTGGTGGTCGAACCCGAGCGCGAGATGCCCGGGATGGTGCTCAACGCCTGGAAGGCGCCGGCGAGGACGCCGTCTTTCCAGGAGGCGGTTTCCATCGCGCGCTCGCTCTTGGGGCCGAATTTCTTGCTGTAGAGAAGGAACGCCGTGATGAGCAGGCCCGCGCCCATGATGGCGAACAGGAACGAGGCGTTCAGGGAAGGCAGGAAGAGCGACTCGGCCAGCAGGATCGGGCCGCCCACGAGACCGGTGAAAAGGAGGGCCGCGAGGTAGAAGCCGACGGGGGAGTCGAGCAGGCGGCGGGGGGCCTTGAGGCCCTCGAAGGCCTGGTGCGCGAGGGCGACGAGGATGGAACGGAAATAAACCGTGGCAGCGATCAGGGTGCCCAGGTGCACGAAGATGAGGATGGAAATAAGGGGGCCGGTCGTTCCACCCAGGAATTTGAGGTAGGTGATGCTCACCATCGTTTTCGAGGAGATGGGGAGCCATTCGGAGATGCCCTGCACCAGGCCCAAGATGAGGATGGAGAGGATATCCATGAAAATGAAACCCCGAGAATAAGAGGTTGAAAAGGATAAAAATGAAAAAACGGATTTACTGGTTTCCGAGGGTCTTTCGGTCCACGATGATGTGGTCCGAAGCCGCCAGCACCGACGCATAGGGCACGGAGATGAGGCCGTCCTCCTTGCCCATGGCGCGCGCCAAGCCGTTGTCGAGGTTGGGCTCGATGAGGAGGCTCTCGATCTTTCCGGACACTTCCTGCACGTCGAGGTCGATGAGCTTGCCCAGCTCCTCGCCGTCGTTGGTGATGATTTTCTTGCCGGCTAATTGCTTTGCGATGACAATCTTGACCATCATACCACCCTAGATACCTTGGTTCTGCTAAAGACATTTTATTTTAAATACCTTTCCCACCGCTGCCGGAACAGGGGAGAGAACGGGAAAAGCCAAACAGGGGCCGGACACGCGCCAACGCCCCGAACGCAAGGCATGGAAGCCTCATTTTTCGAGAGGTCGTAGAGCTGCACGTGCGGCGTGTTCCCGATGAGCACGACCTGGGCGGCTTCGACCACCCCGGCGTCCAGGGCGGAATCCACCGCCCGCCGACCCACCAGATTGGCGCTCGTGCATTGCGTAAAAAGGGCGCCCAAGCAGGACGGCTCGGCGCGCTCGCCGTCGTAGAACGAGCGGAACCGGACCAGGTCGAGCACCCGGCCGGCGCCCTCGTGGCGCACGCCCAGCGCCTCCTCGTCGGCGGCGGCCAGGACGGTGTCGGCGCCCTGCCGGTGGAGCTTGTAGCGGATGAAGCCGTTGGACGGTTTGGCGGATGCGGCCATGGGAAGACCCCCGGCTTATCTTCCTTCGGACATGTTTAAAAGATTAGGATGCCCATTCTGTGTATCAGTACGCTTAGCAGCCCCCTCGTCTAGCTGGTCAAGGACACGAGGCTCTGAACCTCGGTACATCGGTTCGAATCCGATGGGGGCTATTCTTTTTTTTCGATCCGGCCGGGACGGGGACGCGTCTGTCTTTAAAATTTGCAAATCGCAGAATATTCCAAGGACCCGTGGTGGAATGGTTATCCGGCCGTTTGCGAACGGCCGTCCCCACAACCGCTTCGCGGTTGCGGGACGCGTCTGTCT
>JAZDHB010000002.1:0-3388 GCA_043806415.1 Microcaldota archaeon
GGATTATCGAGCATCTGGTTGATGACCTCGTCGTACGACTGCCGCCCGTAGCGCTTGAGATGCTTGAGGCGCGCGACCGTCTTCTTCTTGAGCTGCACCATCGTGGTCTCCATTATAAACACCAATATAAGTTGTTATAAACAAGTATATAATCATTGCCGGCGGTCCGGAGCCGTCCATCCAACCCTATCCTTTCTTGAGAAAATAGAATTCCGTCCGCTTCTGGGGCGGGCGCAGCGCATCCTCAATGCGCCCAAGCTTCTGGCGGATTTGCGCCGGGCAGGTCTCCCGGTCTTCCGCCCCCCTGTTTTTCAGGCGTGTCAAGCGGGTTTTTATGTCGCTGAACGCGTAGAGCATCCACTGGCGGCTGCCGATGAGCGTGCCGTTCTTCGAGGCGTTCGCCTCAAGCGTGCCGTATCTGTCGATGGCCTGCGCGATGGTCATCGTTTTTGGCCCGGTAATCTGTCTGTTCATGCTCTGTTCCCTTCCTTTTTTCTCAGGTGAGCAGGCCGCAATTCTCTAGCGGCCCATTATCCCGTCTTCTGGCGTCGTGATCTCCCGCGCCCGCTCGACGATGCCGATGAGGTGCGTGCTGACGGCCTGCTGGTCGGGCTCGTGGTTCTTGATGTTCTTGGTTTGGATGATATCGACGCGGAGCGCTCCGAGTGACTTGGCGATCCCCGGATCCGCGGCGCTATCAATCATGCCCTGAAGCGCCTTGAGCGCGTTGAAGTACTGCTCCTCGACGGCGGTCTGCACGGCTCCGGGCGAAGCGGGCCGGACAGCCGGAACCGGTATGGTTTTTTCCAGCGCGACGATGGATTTGACCTCTTCGTTGAGGACGCGCAGCCTGTTCCGCTCGGTTTTGTAATCAATCGCAGGCCCGTACATCAAGGCCGCGGCTTGTTGTTTGAGCTGATTCAATGCCTTCTCCGTAACTTGGTCTTTGAGCGTCCGGGCCATCCTGAGCCCGGAGCTGATCCGGCTCATCAGCTCCTTGCGGTGCGCGGTAATCGTGTTGTTTTGTTCCGGGGTCCTCCCGTTCTGCGCGAATACGGTGTTTTGCATGCTCATTGTTCCACCTCAAAATCAAATTGCCTGTTCAACCTGTTCGGTGGCTAGTGTCTAATTAAAACATTTTTTATAACTATGTTTCGGAACCGGCGCTCGGGACGAATCCATAATAAATCTCGCCACCCCTAACCCATCCATGGATTTTCATTCGCTTCACGGGAAGTGGCAGGCGCGCTGGGAGAAAGAACACGCATTCGAGCCCGAGGCCGGTCTCCAACCCGCGAGCGGCAAGGCCAAAAACGCGCAAGGGCAGGCGGCGCCGAGCCCGGGCGCGGCGGCTTTCCCGGCCGGAAAATTCTATCTCACCGCCGCGTTTCCCTATCCCAATTCGCCCCAGCACATCGGGCACGCGCGCACCTACACCACCACCGACATCTACGCCCGGTACATGCGCATGAAGGGCAAGAACGTGCTCTTCCCCATGGCTTTCCACGTGACGGGCACGCCCATCCTGGCCATGGCCAAGCGGATCGAGGCGCAGGACAAGGAACTGTTTGAAATATTCGACAAAATCTACGGCATCCCGCCGGCCGTGACGCGCACGCTCACCCGCCCGCGCGAGCTGGTGCTTTATTTTTCCAAGGAAATCGAGGCGGGCATGAAAGAGATGGGCTACTCGATCGACTGGCGGCGCAAGTTCTACACCTTCGATCCCTTATTCAACAAGTTCATCCAATGGCAATTCAGGAAATTGCACGAGGCGGGCCTCATCACCAAAGGCTCCCATCCCGTGCCCTGGTGCCCGTCGGACAAGCAGCCCGTGGGCGGCCATGACACCAAAGGCGACGTGGATCCGGAGATGGAGGAAGTGACGGCCGTCCTCTTCAAAGCCGGCGACGGGTATATCCCCACCATCACCTACCGGCCCGAGACCCTGCCGGGCGTGACGAATCTGTGGGTGAACCCGAATGCGAAATACGTGCTGGCCGAGGCGACCATCTCCAAGGGCGCCAAAAATCTCTACCTCACGCAAGAGGCGTTCGACGCGCTCTCGCACCAATTCGCGCTCAAAAAAATAACGGACGTGCCGGCCCAGAAGCTGCTGGCGCTCCAGGCCGCCCATCCTCTCACCGGCCGCGCCCTCCCCGTCCTGCCCGCCTCGTTCGTGGAGCCGGGCACCGGCACGGGCCTGGTGATGAGCGTGCCGGCGCACGCGCCCTACGATTGGCTGGCCCTCAAGGACCTCGATCTCCTCTCCTCCATCCCGCCCATTCAGGTGCTGGACACGCCCGGCTTCGGCCCCTGTCCGGCCGGCGAATTGTGCGCCAGGCTGGGCGTGAAGAACCAGGACGACCCGAAGGCCGAGGAGGCCACCAAGCAGCTCTACAAACTGGAGGCGCACGACGGCAAGATGAAGGACGCCCCGTACGCGGGCATGAACGGCATCGCGGCGAAAGAGAAGATCAGGGAGGACCTGATGGCCGGGCGGGCGGGCGCCGGGGCGCCGGGAGCGGCCCAAGCATTCGCCATCCACGTCCTGGCCAACGCGCCGGTGTTCTGCCGCTGCGGGGCCGCCTGCGTGGTCAAAACGGTGGACAACCAATGGTTCATCAACTACGGGGACGGGAAGTGGAAGGAAAAGACGCGCGAGGCGCTCTGTGCCATGCGCATCCTGCCCGCCGCTCTCCGTTCGGATTACGAATATACTGTCGGCTGGCTGCGCGAGAAGGCCTGCACGCGCGCCAGCGGCCTGGGCACGAAATTCCCGTTCGATGAGAGCCAGATGATCGAGGCCTTGTCCGATTCCACGCTCTACATGGCGTTCTACACCATCTCGCACGTGGTGAAGAAGATGGAGAAGAAAGAAGGCCTCGAGTCGATCAACGACGAATTCTATGATTTCGTCTTCCTGGGCAAGGAGCCGGCCAGCAAGGGGAAAAGCCGGGCGGGAGGCGTGAAGAAAACGCCGGAATGGGGCGAGGCTCGGCGCGAATTCCTCTACTGGTATCCGCTCGACTCGCGCCATTCGGCCCACGATCTGGTGCACAACCATCTGACCTATTTCGTGTTCAACCACACGGCCGTGTTCAGCGAAAAGCAGGCGGGGCCGGACGGATCTCTTCCCGCTTCGCATTTCTGGCCCAAGCAGACCGTGTCCAACGGCTTCGTCACCATGGAAGGCAAGAAGATGTCCAAGAGCATGGGCAACATCCTGCCGCTGCGAAAAGCCATCGCCCAATACGGCACCGACGTCATCCGCTTCGTGGTCACGTCCAGCGCCGAGCTGGAGGCGGATTCGGACTTCAACCAGGCGGCCGCCGAGGGCGTCATCAGCCGCATCAACATCCTGGAAAATTACCTCGAGAAAACCATC
>JAZDHB010000003.1:0-26320 GCA_043806415.1 Microcaldota archaeon
GCGCTCAAGTATGTCTGGGACGACTACGTACGGGTGCGGGATGGGCGCGACGAGCCGGCCAAGGTGCGCACGCCCGGCCCGTGATGCCATGGGGAAAAAATTGCAGGGCCCTACTTCTGCCGTCGCGCTCGCGCGACAAGCTTGAACCCGGATGGAAACGGTTAAAACCCCCGTATCCGTAAAGTGAAGCAGGATGAACGAGTATCTCATTTGTGAAGGTGTTTTTGATGGCTGAACCCATACGCGACCCGGGAAAATTGCAGGCGCAGATCGACGAATTCCAGAATTTGCAGAGGCAGATGCAGCTGGTCATGATGCAGCACCAGCAGATCCAGGTCGCCCTCGAGGAATTGAAAGCCGCCAAAGCGGAACTCGCCGTCGCGAAGGGCGAGGTGTTCAAGGCAGTCGGCGGACTGATGATCCAGACCGACGTGGCCTCGGCCAAGAAGGACGTGGACGAGAAGCTGGAGGTCTTTACCGTGCGCGAGGGCACGCTGGCCAAACAGGAGGAGAAACTTAAAGGCCGCCTCGAATCCCTGCGGGCGGAGCTGGAGACGGCCACGCGCGGGATGAGTGCAGGCAACGCCGGCCCGTCCGCCGGCGCGAGCCAAGAAGCCGAATAAAGAAAAGACAGGGGAAGAAATCGAAGAATTCCTAGGCACTCGCCCCGAAAATGGAAACCGGCGGATGGTTGGCCATGCTTGAAAAAAAGAAATCGACCGCCCGAAAATCCTCCGCTTCCCGGGCGCCCAAGAAGATAAAGACGGCCCTCGGTTCGCTGGCCGGAAAACCCGTGATCATCACCTTCCATTCGCTGGGAGACTTGGATGCGTGCGCCGGCGCGCTCGCGCTCGCCAGATTTTTGGGCCCCCCGGCGCTCGTCGCCCCGCCGGACCGCACGAATTCGGAGAGCCGGAGGCTGCTGGGCGGCGAGCTGGCTAAGGCCCCGTCTTTCGATCAGGCAAGGAAAAGATTTCCCTCCGCCCCGATCGTATTGATCGACGCGAATGACCGGAGCTTATTGCCCCAATTCGCGAACACGGGAAATGAACAAAACACGCGCGACGGCAAAGGCGCTACCGGCGCTCGGGCTGCGGGCGATGCGAAAAACGCGCCTATTTCCCTTCTCATCGACCACCACGCGCTGGGCGCGGATTCGATCCGGGCCGATAACGAATGGATCGACCCGGAAGCCTCCTCGGTGTGCCAGATGGTGAGCGCTCTGGTCGAGCCGCTCGAACCGGAATCGGCGCGTTGGCTCGTCTGGGGCATCCTCTCGGATTCGGCCGGCCTGATGAGAGCGGATGCGAGGACGTTCGCGGCCATGGCCAGGCCGCTCGAGCGCGCGGACCAGAGTTACGAGGACATTTTACATGCTTTAGCCCACCCCGCTTCTTCTCAGGCCCGGGCGGCCGTGCTCGAAGGCCTGCGCCAGTCCGTCTGGCTCGAAAAAGACGGCCTCGTGGTCGCGATGGCCACCGTCTCATCGCATGAGTCCCATGTGGCAGACGCGCTGGTGAATGCGGGCGCGGATGCGGCCTTCGTGGGCACGCAGGACAGGAAGGGAGCGAGGATTTCCGCCCGCCTGCGCCCCGCCCTTTCGGGCCGGCTCGACTTGCCCAAGCTCATGGAAGAGGTCGGCCGGACCGTCGGCGGGAATGGCGGGGGCCACCCCTGCGCGGCCGGAGCGAGCGGGCCGCGCTGGGAACGGCTGGAGGGCGCCCTGTTCCTGGCGCAGCGGCTTTTTTTGGAGCGGATGCGGCCCGGATCGAACGAGAATGGATTATAAGGTTTGAGAGCGCAAGAGGGCATAATACACGCTACACGCTACGAGTTGATTTTCCATGTCTGCGACGGTTGTGATCGGAGGCCAGTACGGGGACGAGGGCAAGGGGAAGATCATCTCCTACCTCGCGCTGCACGACGACCCCGACGTGGTCGCGCGCGGAGGCGGCGGGCCGAACGCCGGCCATTCGGTGGAGCATGGCGGAAAGAAATACAAGATCCGCCTCGTGCCCTCCGGCTTCGTGAACGAGCGGGCGCGCCTCGGGATCGGCGCGGGTGTGCTCATCGACGCGGACGTTTTCCTGAAGGAAGTGGAGCAGTTCTGGCTGGGTACGCGCTGCATCGTCGATCGGAGGGCCACGCTCATCACGCAGGAGATGAAGGACGCGGATGCGGCTTCGGAAACGGCCAAGAAGATCGGCACCACCAAGACCGGCATCGGGCCGGCGCAGGCCGCGCGCGCGTGCCGCACGGCCCCGACCGTGGAGTCGGACGCGCGGCTCGGGAAATATCTCGGCGACGTGAGCGTGCTCGTGAACGATGCGAAGAAAGTACTCGTGGAAGGCAGCCAGGGCTTCATGCTCTCCAACCTGTTCGGAGGCTACCCGTACGTGACCGGCAAGGACGTGAGCGCCTCGGCTATCTGCTCCGAGGTGGGCTTGGGGCCGCGCAAGGTGGACGAGGTCGTGATGGTCATCAAGGCATACACCACGCGCGTGGGCAGCGGGCCCCTGCCCGGCGAGGTATCCGTCGAAGAGGCCGAGAGATTGGGCATGCAGGAATACGGCACCGTGACCGGTCGGCCGCGAAGGACGAACCCGAATTTGATATGGGATGAACTGAAAATGGCGGCGCGGATCAACTCGGCCAGTATCATCGCGCTCACGAAGCTCGACGTCAAATTCCCCGCGTGCGCCAAGAAGAGGAAATACGAAGAGCTGCCCGAAGAGGCCAAGCGCTTCGTCGCCCAAATCGAGGAGAAAGTTGGCGTGCCGGTCAAGCTGATCGGCACCGGCCCGGACGCCGAAGACATCATCGACCGGCGCCAGTAGGGATTTTTATTTATTTATGGAGAAGACATAACAGGCCTGCTTAGGGGGGAATCAGGAGGAACCTCATCGCCGACAACGGTTGGCGAGACTTCGGCTCAAAGGAGCCGAAGCGGAAACTGAAGGGGGGACTTTGGATTTTCATGTGTTCCCCCCCTGCGGTTCGGGCCCTCGTAGCTCAGCGATAGAGCGCATGCATGAGCCTCTTTTCTTTCTTTTTGCGAAAAGAAAGAAAAGGCCCTCGGGTTCAAAAGAAAGAAAAACATATGTATGAAAAGTAAATTCAAACGCCCTCGTAGCTCAGCGGTAGAGCGCGTGCATGGTAGAAGCCTTTTTCTTTTCTGCGGAAAAGAAAAATCCTTCAGGGAAAAAGAAAACCTGGACGGAATCCTTCCATAAAGCACGAGGTCACGAGTTCAATCCTCGTCGAGGGCTATTATTTCTTTTCGTTACCCATCGAGGGCTATCGCCTCTTTCTTTTCCCTGAAGGCTTTTCTTTCTGCCGAGAAAGAAAAGGCTTCGTTCAATCCTCGTCGAGGGCTTTCTGATTTTTTCTTAAATTCCGTCCAGCTCGCGCATCAGTTTCGCCAGCCTCGCGGCCGTGTAGCGGCTGGCCCGCACGCTTGCCGCGTCGGGCGAGGAGATTTTCAGCCCGACTTCTTTTCCTTTTGCTTTCGCGCTGGATTCCACGTCCTCAAAGCGCGTGAGCTGACACGGGAGGATGGAGGCGGCGATTTGGGCGCCCTCACCCGAATGGAAAACGAATGTGTCGTATTCGATCGTCTTGGTTTTCTTCGCTGAGTCGTGCCCGAGAATCTGCGAATCCTTCGCGCCTCGTGCTTTCTTTTTTTCCTTCACCATGCGCTCCCCCATGAATACTTGAATTTGACCAGCATGCTCTTCCCGGCTTTGAGCGTGGCCGCCCCCTTGCTTGTCGAAACGGAAACGGCTTGGGGCTCGTCGTAGAGCGAGGCGATCGCATCGTCCTCCATTCCCAGGAAGGCGGCGATGGATTTGGATTGCGCGCTTCTGGCTTTGATGATAAACGGCGTGTCTGAAGAGATGGCCAAAGCGGCCTTGGGGCCAAATTCAATCGAATCCAGAACCAGTTCTTTCTGGTCCCAGGCCCATTTTTCGCGGCCTGCGGAATCATGGAATTGGCGGCGGGCGCGCAAAACCGAATTCTTGACAAGAACAAGAACTACCCCGACCCCGGCGCGCTGGGCCAAGGTTTCGATCCTCTCCAGCGGCCGCTTCGAGCGCGTGAGGAGGCGACAGGAAGGGAGATGGGAGGCTAACGAGGCGGCCAGCTGCCTCGTGCTTTTCGAGGCGTTCTTGGAATGGGTGAGCCACATGGGGAAAAAGAGGGAGATGGAGAATAAAAAGAGGACGGAAAAAAGAGCGTGAACGGGGCGGAACAGAGAGGAAGGAAAGCTGGATGAAAAAAGATAGGGATGAAAACAAAAAAGCAGGCGGTCTCGGGCCGCCTTTTCGCGCGAGTCGGGATTTTCGAGGGCGGATTTCTTGCGGGTGGGATTTCCATGACTGGCTTTTTCGGACGCCTTTATTTTAATCCGTGTCGACTTCCTTGGCGATGGGCTGGCGAGCCTTGTAGAGCACCCTCCAGCCGCAGTGCGGGCAACGGGTGAACTTGGCGTCCAGCGCCTTGACCTCTTTCTTGCATTTTCCGCATTTGTACATAACATGACCTCGTGGGGGGCGGGTTTGACGTCTTACTGGCCGGGCTTGGCAACGGGGCGGGCTTTCGCGTGATCCTTGACCATGCGCGCGGCCACGTCGCCCGAAGGCGTCGAGAGCGAGTAGGTGCCCCCGGCGAACTGGCCTCCGCACGAGCGGCAGACCCACACGGCGTTGGACACGCGGCGCACGGATTTCTTGGAGCATTTGGGGCATTCGTAGGCGCTGGTGCGCGAGCGGTCGACCGCCCGCGCGCGCTTGCGCAGTTCGGCGCCATAACGGACATCGGTTTTGGACATAGAAATACCTCGTGTAAATGGACGGCTCACTCCAAGGCGCGCCTCAGCTCAGCGGCTTTGGAGAAAGATAGGCCCACCAAGTCTAATATATCTTTCTGGGGGAAGGCCGCCCAACCAGACTTCTGCACCGCGCACACGTGATCGGGCGTGGTGGCGATGGTGAACTGGCCGTCGAGGCCCTTCTGCTCGTCCATCGTCGGATCGAGCAATATGCGCTCGTCCACCTTGCCGAAGGTGCACGAGACCACCGGCACTTTCGGGTTGAGCATCCCGGACGTCTCGGTGCGGATGAGCTTCTTGTCCTCGATTTTTGGCATGCGCGTCCCCTGCAGGGCGGCCATGGCCGCCAGCATGGAGGCGTCGAAGAGGTTGCCGTCGTGGTCGAGGATCCAGAGATCGATGTAGATGGCCTGCACCTTCTCCATGCCCTCGATGGCGAGGGCCTTGAGGTCGATGGTCTCCGAGGAGCGGATGCCCCGGTCCACCACGCGCGCCAGCTCGATGGCCCCCCGCGAGGGCGGGCCCGGCTCGAACGTGTGCGAGCCCAATGGCGTGAATTCGGCGCCGGTCGAGAGCACGCCCTCGTCCGGGCGGTCGGAGAACGGCACGGCCATGTCCACCTTGACGCCGCAGAGCACCTGCGTCTTTCCGAGCATGCACAGGGCCGAGCCTTCGGCGTTCTGCAGGGGGTTCTTCACGATCTTGATCGCGCGGTAATCGTGGTTGCCGCGCCCGTCCGCGCGCCGCCCTTGCGAGAGCATGTTGCGCAGGACATCCCGTTTGAGTTCGTCTTGTATTTCACTCATAAGAACACATCCTAAATTGCGATTATTGCACTGAAAGCTTCTGACCCGGTTCGAGCTGGAGGGGAACCGTCGGCGCATGGGGCTGCTCGTACACGCGCGCGAGCGCGTCCAGTTGCAGCCTGAGCACCTCGCGCGAGGCCTTGTAGCCCATCTCCAGGCCCGCCTTGATCTCTTCGCGGGTGAGCAGGCCGTCCATCTGGTAGAGCAGGACGTCCCCGTTGCGGCTCGCGAAGGCCATCGGGTTGTCGGACTGGCCGAAGTTGTCCTCCTCCTTGGAGAGGTCGAGCACGAGCCGGCCGTCCACCTTGCCCACGGCCACGGCCGAGAGCATGTCCTTCATGGGGATGCCGGCGTCCGCGAGAGCCACGGCGGCGGCCGTGAGGGCCGCGCAGCGCGTGCCGCCGTCGGACTGCAATATGTCGATGTAGACGTCGATGGCCGTCTTGGGGTAGGATTCGGCGATGACCACGTTCTCGAACGCCTCGCTGATGACCTTGGAAAGCTCCTGGCTGCGCCGGCTCGGGCCGGAGCGGCCGTGCTCCTCGAGCGAGCAGAAGGGCGCCATGTTGTAGCGGCAGCGCAGCACCGCGCGGTACGGCGACTGGTCGTGGCGGGGCACGCATTCACGGGGGCCGAACACGCCGGCCACCACCTTGTTCTTGCCCCAGATGACGAGGGCGGAGCCGTCCGCGTCGTTGAGCACGCGCGCCTCGATCGAGATGGGGCGCAGCTCGTCGTCCGAGCGCCCGTCCATGCGCTTTCCGTCGTCGCGCGTGAGCGCGACCTTGCTTACTTTCGAACTCATAGGATTTCACCTTCAGCGTAAAACTGGTTTTCCTTATTGAGACTGGCCCTCGTCGCTTTGGGCGGGCGGGGCATTGGTCGCGGGCTTGCTTTGCGGGCTTCCCGTCTCGGGCATCGAAGAGCCGGCATTCTGCGCATCGTTCGGGCCGACCGGGTTGGCCGACGGGTCCGTGTTGCCTTGGCTTTGGTTTTGATCGGAATACTGGGAATTCGCTCCTTCGCGGGGGCCGTCCCGGCGGTGGCCGAACGGCCAGCGCCCGCCTTCCCGCCGGCGCGAATCGCCGCCGAAACCGCCCTCGCGGCGCCGCTCGTGGCCGCCGCTCCGGGAGCCCTCACGGCGTTCCCCGCCGTAGGACGGGCCGCCCGTGTTCCCGTAGCCGCCGGACGGGGCCGGCGCGGGGGCCGGGATCACGTCCGGCGAGATGGGCTTGCCGCACGCCTCCGAGAGCATGGACGCCACGCGGTCGGTCAGGCCCGAGGTGTGCGCGTGGGCGGCGACGAAGTTGATGGCCTGGCGCGCGAGCGCGTGGTTGCCGGTGTGCGAGACGAACACGAACCCGTTTCGTCCGACGATGATCTGGCAGCCGGAGGCGTAGGCGATCATGTTGATCATGGAATTGCGCTTGCCGATCAGGCGCGGGACCTTGACGGGGGAGATGCGCTCGATGGCGCCGTTCTCGAGCTTGCGCCCGTCCGCCAGGTCGATGGACTTGACCTCGTCCACGTTGAGGATGCGCACCTGCACGATGTCGCCCAGCGCCAGCACGAGGCGCGTGTCGCGGTTGGAGAAGAAGCCGGTGAAGGGGGCGCCCAGGTCGAGGGTGTAGCCCGCGAAGCGCACGTCGCTCACGAAGCCGATGACCACGTCCTCGGCGAGCGGCTCGTACGGCCCGTGGAGGGGCACCAGTTTGCCCTCGTCGGACATGAGGCTGATGACGGTCGCGTAGGTCTTCGTGCCGTCCGTGTAGGAGTAGGACGCGCGCACGGGCTTGTCGGCGATGACCTCGCCGGGGAAAACGATCCTGGACATGTAGATTCTCCTCCGGCAAAAACGGGCCGGACAATGCGGAACATGAAAGAGGTTCCTTTGCGGTTTTGAGTACGAATAGATTGGGTCAGGAAGCATATATATAGGTTTCCGAGAATAGGCGGACGCCGGGCGGGGCCGAAAAAACATGGCACGCCGAAATCAACGGGCTCCTTTGGCCGGCGCGCTTTCCGCTTCGAGCGAAGACGCTAGCGCGTCCTTGAGCGGCGGGAGGTCGGTCTGGACGACGTTCCAGACGCGCGTCGCGTTCACGCCGAAATAGGAATGGATCAGCACGTCGCGCATGCCGGCGATCTCCTTCCATGGAACGTGCGGATAGCCTGTCTTGATGCGTTCCGGCAGGCCCTTGGAAGCCTCGCCGATGATTTCGAGGCGGCGGATGACGGCGTCTTGGGCGCGGCTGTCGGATCCGAAAGATTTTTCGTCAAGGCCCGCCGCGTAGGTCTCGATCTTGTGGATGCTCTCCAGCATGTCAACAAGCAGGGCGGATACGTCACGGCTCATAGGAGGGCGACCTCCTCCTTCAGGATTTTCCGGCGGGCGGGGGAGCGCAGGGTCGAATACTCGACCACGTCCACCGCTTTGCCGAGCGCCTTTTGAATGCTGAGCTTGAGGCCGACCAGCGCCAAGAGGCTGGCGCTCTTGGGCAATTGGACAAGAATGTCGATGTCGCTGTCCCGCGTCATGGTGCCGCGAGCGGCCGAACCGAACAACCCGGCCCGGGCGACCTTGTAGCGGCGCAGGATCGGGAGGGTTTTCCGGCGGATTTGGGAGATCTGCATAGGTACCGGAGATATCGCTCGGCGGAAGTATATATGCGTTCACTTCAGGCTGACGAGCGAGGGCAATCGGAAAACGAGGAGGCGAACGCCGGATCGGCGGATCGGGATATACTCAGGTCCTATTCGATGTATCTCGTCTGCGCCTGCCCGGCCGTCGCCTTGTTGAGCTTGTCGAAGAAATCGCCCACCATGCCGGCCGGCATCTCGAGCACGACCATGAGGCTGCCGTCCGCGCCGTGCTCCTCCTTCTGGATGCCCTGGCTCTTGAGAAGGCCGTAGACGTGGTGGGCGTGCTCCGGCCCCACCTTGATGGCGATCTTCTTCTTGACGAATTTGATGGGCAGCTCGACGCGCAGGGCGGAGACGACGTCGGCCATCTGCGCGGACGCGTCTTTTAGCGGGTCGATGTCCAGGCGCACCTTCTGCATGGCCTGCTCGATGCGGACGAGCGGGTGCGGCGCGCCGGTGCGCGGGTCGGTGGCCTCGCGCGCGATGAGCTGTGCAATCTGCTTTCTCTTCTCCTCCATCATCTTGTGCTTCTGATTGGTGGTGAGGGCCAGTTCGCCCTCTTTGAGAATTCGCGAGGCGATGGCTAGGATGTCGTCGGTCTTGAACGCTTTCTGGAGCGCGGCGGACTTGTGCCGCTCGCCCCGCCTCGCGTCCTTGAAGATCTCCTCGGCCGCGAGGACGTTGTTTATTTCCTTCTTCTGGCCGGTGCGGAAAGCGAGCGCCAGATCGGGGTCCACGAGGATCTCGAATGCCTCGCCGTTGACCTTCATGTGCGCGACCATCGCATTGTCAAGGGAAACCATGGGAATCACGGCATGACGATCTGGATTCTTTTCTTTCCCTGAAGGCTTTCTTTTCTTGTAAAGAAAAGAAAGGCTTCGTGCGCGACCATCGCATTGTCGAGCGTCACCACGCGATCACCAGAAGATCCTCCGGCTTACTCACTTCAAATGCTTCTCCACGTCCTTGGGCGAGAGCAGCTCGAACTTCTTGTCTTTGGAGGTGCAGATCGAGATCTCGAGGTTGGTCGGCGTCAGGGCGATGTCGCCCGTCTTCTTCATCGCCTTGATGGCGAGGCTGATGCCGGCGTCGATGGAGAGCGTGTCCTTGTATTCCTTCTCGAAGAACTCCTCGGCCTCCTTCTTGCCCGAGCCGATGGCGCAGGCCTTGTAGCCGGTGAGCGCGCCCGAGGGCTCGGCCTCGAAGAGCTTGGGCTTGTCGTCCACGCCCGCCACGAGCAGCGACACGCCGAAGGGTCGGATGCCCCCATACTGGGTGTAGACCTGCATGAGGTCGCACAGCTCCTTGGCGATGGCCTCGACCGAGATGGGCTCGGCGTAGGCGATCTGGTGGCGCTGCGCCTCCAAGCGCGCGACGTCCACGAGGCGGCGCGCGTCGGCGATGAGGCCGGAGGCGGTCGCCGAGATGTGGCTGTCGATCTCGAACACCTTCTTCATTGATTCGGGCACGAGCAGGTTGGAGGAGGAATTCTTGTAGGCCACGAGGATGACGCCGTCGGAGCAGACCATGCCGATGGCGGTGGCTCCGCGCCGCACCGCTTCTTTGGCGTATTCCACCTGGAACAGCCGGCCGTCCGGCGAGAACACCGTGATGGCGCGGTCATAGGCTTGGGGGGAAACCGGGTACATAATTCCACCTCGTAAGACGAGTATAATCCAATTGAGCTTTACGGGATGGATTATCGGGCAAGGTTTATATAGTATTTGGAAAGATGCAAAAAAGCGGATGGGCGCTCAGGTGCCTTCTCGCGAGGCGGCCCGGGCCGCCGCGTTTTTTTTCTTTTGTTCTCTTTTTTTTCTCGAGCGATTCGCCTGTCCGATTTCTTTTCCCGCCTAGGCGGATTTGACGCAACTCCAGTACGTGCTGCCGATCGGCGGCGGGGTCTGCGTGGTGCCGCCGCACGCGAGCACCGTGCTGTCCGAATCCACCGGCGGGTTGCGCCCGCAGTCCGTGGTCGTGGCCCCGCCCTTGGGGAAGATGTCCGGCTCGGGCGCGTAATTCACGCTGGCTCTGGAGGTGTAGGCATAATAGGAGGCGGGCTGGGGGTTGGGCGAGTCGGGGGGAGAGGGGGGGCTCTGGAGGCAGCACACCTGCCCGGGCGGCAGTCCGCCGATGAGCTGGGGCGCCTGGGGCAGAAGGATGTCGTTGGCCAGATCGCTCATGGGCATGGTCGCGACGTCGCAGGTGGAAAGATCCTGCGAGCCGGCTCCCGTGCTGGCCGGGCATGGGACCGGGGCTCTGTTGTTTGAGCGCGCGGCCGTGCAGGTGATCGTGCGGGTGCTGTCCTTACAGAGGTTCTGCTGGCAGTATTGGACGGAGAGGCAGTTGGGCGCGCATTTCTGGCCCGGCGTGCAGGAGCTTCCGTCCAGGCAGACGGGGTTGCAGATCCCCAGGTCGATCTCCACCTGGCTGCAGGGCATGCACGCGCCCGTTCCGGGACCCGCACACGTGCTTGGTCCGAAATCGCGGGCAACCACCTTGCGGATGCCGGCCGAGATGGTGGGGTGCGAGAACTGCGCGGATGCGCTGGAGGCGGCGCAGAACGGCGTGGAGGTGTCGGACACGGATTTGCCGGCCGGCAGCAGGAAGGAGTCGGCGCTGCTGACGGCCTGGGGGCTCTTGCCCCCGTCGAGCGGCGGCAGGAGCACGCCGACCACGCCGGCCAGCGAGAGTTCGCGCGCGTGCGCGTACAGGCGCTCGAAGAATTGCGGGTTGGAGTAGAGGCCGGGGTTGGAGGGGTCGCAGCCCTCGTCGTAGGTGAGCTTCCAGAGCGTGGGCCAGCTGGCCTGCTGGAGCACGTGGCGCGAGAGATTGATGGACTGGTTGAGCGACGCCTCGAGCAGGGCCGCCGTGGCCGGATCGTTAAGGTCCGCGTTCGGGGGCAGGGTCCGGCTTATGTCGATGTTGAGTACGAGGACGTCCACGTTCTTCATGGCCGGCATGGTGGCGAGGGCGCCGTTGGGCTTGAATGAATAGGGATCGAATGGGGCCATGCCCTCCGACCAGGAGAGGATGGCATTGCTCAGGGTATTGCCGTATTCCTCCTGAGCGCTGCGGGCGGGCGCGCTGGCGCCGCTGCAGTCCAGCGGGGAGGTGGAATAGGCGAAGAGCGATTTGGAATATTCGATGCCCAGCAGGCAGTCCGGGCAGATGGCGCGGGCGTTGATGAGGCGCGCCTTGGCGAGCGCGCAGTCTGGATCTTGCGGGTTTGCTGCACAGTTGTCCGGCAGGTTGTCAAGCACGGCGATGGCGGCGGAATGGTTCTTGGCCAGGAAGCCCAGGAGCCAGTCGGCCTCGGGCGGGATGGTGCAGTCGTATTTCCAGCCGGTGCAGAAGCCGATGAGGCGGTTGTCGCACTGCTTGTTGCCCAGCGTGCCGCCGTAGGAATGGCACAGGTCGTTGATGTAGGAGTCCGAGCCGTAGTTGTAATTGGACATGGGAATGACACGGTTGGAGGCGCCGTCGGGCGCGCCGAAGCCGAAGTTGAACACGCGCCCGTAGCCGCGCAAATCCAGCACCGGCATGATGGAGGAGGACTGGTATTCGTCGATCTTGCTTGCCAGGAACGAATAGCTGGGGTCGGTGGCGACCGAGCCCTCGGCCATCAGGCTGAAACTGGATTTGGGATAGCTCTTGGGGCATTCGCGGCACGTCGCATCCTTGCCGTCGTAGGAAGTGTAGGGCGTACAGGTGGAAGGGCAGTAGCCGGAGGCAACGGCCGGATCGCTTGCCTTGTCCGTCTGCCAGGAGGCATAGGTGCGCCCCTTCCAATCGCTCACGTTCTGGTAGGCCAGGGAGAGCACCGAGCCGCAGGGCTCGCACACGCCGAAAGACTGGATCTTGAGCGTGCCGCCGTCCGGGCCGGAGGGCGCGCAGTCGCCCAAAGACTGGATTTTCCATGATTTGTCCTCGCGCGCGTTGGGGTCGGGCGAGATGGAGTCCGCGTTGGAGATGTCGGGCCTCAGCTCCACGACGTCGGCGGCCGCGATGGTGGCGGGCGGGTCGTTCCAGGCCGCGACTTTCATGTGGCACTCGCCGATGATGGGGAATTTGTCCTTGAGACCGAGGATGTCGGTGAGCGGGTCGGTGAAGATGATGCCGTTCTTGACGAGCGGCTGCCAAGTGGGGACCGCGGAATAGGATTCGGTCCAGTGCCAGCGAAGATAATCATTGTCCGGGTTCGCGCCGGTACCATAGGCGCTGGTGATATTCCGCCACATCGAGACGTCCTGCAGCGTGTAACCGGATGGGCAGCCCTTGGTGGGGGGGATGGAGCAGTCATAGATGTTGTCGTTGTGCTGGGCCAGGCAGGTGACGGAATCCGGCACCCAGCAGCGGTTGTTGGAAAGGACGGGGTAGTTGCTGTCCGGGCACGAATACACCGCCGTGCCCAACTGTCCGTCCTTGACGCACTGGTCCGCGAGCAGGACCTTTTTCTGGTTGTTGGCCAGCTCGATGTTCTGGCCCTTCCCGCGCATGCCGTCGATGATGTTGTCGTACGACCAGGTCGGATTAGCCTTGTCCAAGTACTTGTTGAATTCCGAGAAATCCAGCACGCCCCAGTAGAAGGAGTCGTCCGGATCGCAGTGCCCATACCCCAAACCACACATGAGGTCCTTGTTGGTGCCGCGCGTCGCGTAGCCGTCCGAATGGACCGCCGGCGTGGCATCGGTGGAATCGTAGGAGCACACCACGACGGGCTTGGAGTCCCCGCCGGCCGCCTGGCACCATTTCACGTTGGCCTTGCACACGGCCATTTCCACGCTGTCGGGGCTGTACTGGTCGCACAGGTAGGTGGAATCGCAGCCCCGGATGGTTTTGCAGCTACAGGAGCGCGACTCGCCGCTGCTGGAGAAGCAGGTCGAGCGCGAGTGGATGCTCAAGGTGCACTGACCCGAGAGGCAGTCCGAGTCGCTGGCGCATTCGAAGGCCATGGCCCCCGGCGCGCCGGGCGTGCTGGCATAATCGATGATCCGGCCGGGCGTCATGCCGGACATATCCTCGGCCGGGCGGTAGTAGTCGCGCGGGTCGCTCGGGTCGTCGGGCTGGGAGACGCCGCCGCGGTCGGGATACAACGTGGAGAAGAGGCTCGCGTAGGCGCTCCGGTCGATGAAGGGCTGCTTGACGATCTGGTTTTGCGCGGTGCCCGGCGGGCTGATGGCCACCTCCTTGATGAGCAGGCGGCTGTTGTCCTGGCAAGTGGCGAGCTGGGCGAAATTGCAGGCCTTCTTGCAGGCCTCGAACGCCAGGTCCTTGGAGGAGGGATCGATGGGGCTGAACTTGAATGTGAGGTCCGGCGAGCGGGCGCAGTAGAAGGAGAAGGGGTCATTGGCCGGGTCGATGGTGCAATACGAGGTGGGCGTCTTGAATTCCGTGCCAGGCGTCTGGAACACGTCCGGGAGGCTGGACTGGTCGATGAGTTTTCCCGTGTCCTTGAAACCAGCATTCGCGCAGTGCTGGTCGCACTGGGTGCGCAGCGTGTCCCTATAGTCCTTGCAGAACTGGGCAGTCACGGGAGGGATGGCATCCGGGTCTGGAGTGCAGGTGCCGGAGCGCGTGAAGCCGTCGCCATCGCAGATGTACGCGTAATAGCCGCTGGGCGGCTCGCTGTCGTCTCGGCAGGCGAGCGGCGGGTTGGAATACGTGGTGTTGATGTAGCTCGTGAACCGGTCCACCACGGCCGCTGAGCCGGGCGAGGCGCAGAAGAAATCGTTTGGCGGGAAATAATAGCGCGCCCGGTCGTAGTCCGAGAAGCTGCCCTGCACGCCGAGGCGGAAGGAATTGACCGACCATTTGCCGGTCTTGAGCAGGCGGCTGGTCTGCTGGTCGTATGGAGTGAACACGCATATCTTCCCCACGAGCCCGGAGGGCGGATTGTTGAAGCCCTGGTCCGCGAAGGTGTTCGTTTTGCCGTTGCCCTGCGCGTCCTTCTGGGTGAGGGCGGTGAGGCCCGTGCTGCCCACCACGATTTTCCGGGAGGGCGCGCGTTGGCCGCAGATGAGGGCGGTGCAGTTGTTCTGCACGCAGGGGTCGGGAGTGGAATCCGCGCAGATGGGCGCCACGCGGATGGACTTGTCGTACACCGGCTGGCCGCTCGCGTCCTTGCCAAAGCCGTAGCAGGTGGACTGGTCGTCTTCGCCGGTGCAGTTGGCAGGCTGGAAATTGCAGTTGTTCTCGCAGTCGGCCAGGGTGAGGGGCGTGAGCTTGCTCTTGTCGTTGTCAGTCGGATAGGTGTCGCCGTGGTAGAGCGTGCCGTCGATGCCGATGTACTGGCATGCGCCGCAGCCGGCGAGGGCGGAGAGGCCGTTGTTGTCCGGCTTGGCCGAGGCGACGGAACAGGTGTAAAAATTGGGATCCGGATTCTTCATGCAGCACGCGCCGGACTGGAGGTTGGCGTTGGGGTCGGCCACGCAGCCGGAGAGGAGGAGGACGGAAAGGAGAGCCGACAGGATGAGGAACGCGCGCGCCTCGGGGCGCGAGAATGCAATGCCGATTCGCTTGGACAATCCCATCGCAATCACAAAAATTTTCTTTTCGGATTTTTTATCTGGTCTTTCCGATTTGCTTCTTTGGTTTTTTTCGATTTGCTTCGAATTTTCTCCCCTTTTTCTTCCGATTTTTTTGTTTCGGTTTTTTTGGTTTTCGATTTTCGGTTTGCGATTTGTTCCGGTTTTCGGTTGCCTTGCTTTTATCTCATACGGTCTTGGCGATGAAGTGCAGCAGATCCCCGCTGTCCCCGCCCAGGAGCGGCGCGACGCCGGAGATGAAGATGAGGGTGATGGAGAGGGCGGCCAAGGGGTTGAAGAACGTCTCGATCTGCAGGTTGGTCAGCTCGGAGGCCACCTCGGAGATGTTCGGGATGGCCGCTTGGGTCTGCTGGGCGTTGGCGAGGTTGGACTGGGTGTTCAGGCTCACGATTCCCGAGAAGCCCGAGTAGCAGGCATCAAGCCGGGCGTTGGGCGAGGGGATGATGTCCTCGGGGTTGGGCTTCGACGTCGTGGGGTCCAGCAGGACGTAGGAGATGGGAAACACGATGTAGAAGCCCAGCGCGACGGCGATGAAGAGCGCGCCGATGCCGCGGAGCGGCGGGAAGATTCGCAGGAGGATGCCCAAGGGGAGGAAGACGTACATCATGTTGTGCGCGAGATAATCCGCGAACATGTAGGTCGCGTGCAGGGTGATGGAGATGCCCACGAGGCGGTTGGCGATGAAATGCGCCTGCTCCATGTTGGTGTGCAGCACGTTGTCCCAGTCGCCCATCCAGACCGGGTTGCCCATGACGAAGATCTGCAGCGAGGTCTGCGGCTCGTACACCTTGTTCTGCTCGTAGGCCTGGTTGTAGAGCGTCTCGGCGTAGAGGATCTTCTCCTCCAGCTTGCACTGGATGATGCTGAAGGGGCCGCTCTCCCAGACGTCCATCGGCAGGCCGTGGCACTGGGTGGTGGTGCCCTGCGGCAGGAGGCCGCCGGAGCTGATGAGGGCGAAGCCGCCGGCCACCATCACGCCCATGCCCGTCACCAGCAGGGCGGAGGCGGTGGTCTGGTAGAATTCGGACTGCGCCCAGCGCTCGACGGATGGGATGTGCAGCACGTGCCCGACGATGTAGACGAATGCGTTGGCGAAGAAGCAGGCCGTGATGGCCAGCAGGGCCAGGCCCACCCACGAGCGGCCCGCGCCGATGGGCTGCCATTGGCCCGCGTTGGCGATGGCCCAGGGCGTGTTGGCGAACAGGAATCCATTCGAGCCCGGGCCGCTGGCGAGGTCCTGGGGGAGCTGCTCGCTCCATTTCGAATCTTGGGCAAAGAGGAGGCCGGAGAGGGACGAGAGGAAGATGAGGGATAGCAAGCCTGCGAAAAATAAACGGGAGGAAAACGAATGATGCTCGCTCGCCAAGCCGCGCTCGCTCGCAGAAAACAAAGACTTGCTCCTGCTCGCGGCAAACAAAGGCACATACTCGCTCGCCGGCTTTCGCTCGAATGACGATGCCTGAACAGGCACGAGCGAGCCGGTGGTTTTTTTCTTTTTCATTTTTTACACCATCTGGATGAGCTTGCTGGCGTCCACTTCCTCGCCGAGGATGGCCGCGAGGTCGCGGATGAACATCACCACCAGCAGCATCCCGACCGCTGGGAAGAGCACGGCGCGCAGGAAATCGAGCGCCGTGAGCCGGAAGTACTGGGGCAGGTCCACCAGCTTGTCCGAATTGGCCGGGTGCAGCAGGGCGTGCGGCAGGCTGTCCTCGCCGCCCGTGTAGGCCGTGTAGGAATTGGAGGCCAGCGCGGACTCGCGCGCATAGATGCCCGCCATCTGCCTGAGCGGCTCGCCGCTCTGGATGGACGGATTGGTGGTGGTGGAATCGGCCCGGGCGGCGAGGGTGCCGGAGACGTCGCCGCCTCCAGCGGCATAGAGGTTCGGCACGATGAGGCCCAGCATCGCGAACACGATCGGGTAGAAGATATATAAGCCGACGCCGATGGCGACGAGGGTGGAGCCGACGGGCCGGCCGAAGGGAATGGAACGCAGGAGGAAGCCGACGGGCACGAGGAAGACGAAGAACCCGTTGGAGGCCGAAAAGAACACCAGCGCGAAATACTGCAGGAGGATGGAGAGCAGGAAGGTGGAGTTGAGGTTGAGGAGCATGTTCATGGTGCCGATGACGGTCCAGTCGCCCGAATAGGGGGAGTTGGAATAGCCGTTGCCGCCGATGCCGGCCATTTGCGGCAGGAAGTTGTTGAACGAGGCGCGGATATTGAGCGTGCCCATCTCGTAGCGGATCATGGTGATGGCGAGGTGGGTCTGGCCCGTGCCCCAGTCGAAGTAGGCCTGGGCGGTGTTGAACATGGTGTATTCTCCCCCCGCCACGGGGATGGTGAGCGAAAGGCCGCTCCACTTGGAGAATTCGTCGATGCGCACGCTGCACTCGAGGTTCACCAGCCAGAGGATGATGGCGAAGAGGAGGATGGAGAGAAGGATCTGCGCGGCCTCGGTCTTGGCCCAGTCCAGGAGGCGCGGGTTGGAGAGGGCGGTGCCCAGCATGAAGGCGATGGCGATGACGGCCGAGATGGCCGCCATGCCGATGCCCATGTAGGTGAGCGACTGCTGGAAGCTGAGCGGCTCGCATACCTTGGTGATGGCCGGCAGCGCGGCAAAGGAGAGGGAGGAGAGGAAGAGCAGGGCCAGGAAAACAATGAGTGGTCGGACTGAGAAAGGGAAAAGCCGGGATGGGAAGGGGGGACGGACCGGACGAGACGGAAGCGAAGCTGGGAAGGGGCGCGCCGACGCGCCCCCGAAGGCCGCTTTCGGGTTTTCACCCCGATTTGTTTGCATTTTCTTTATCGTTCCCATTTTTTCAACTCAGTCTGGCGATGGCGGACACGTCCACTTCGGCGTTCATCAGGTGCGCGAAGGCGCGCGTGGCCCCGAAGGTGGCGCTCAGGGCGAAGGCGGTCATCAGGAGGGTGCGCACCACCACCCAGAAGACGAGCCATTGGGCGTTCTGGTCCATGAGCTCGTTCACCTTGTTGATGAGGCCGGCCTCGTTAGGCGAGAAGGGGTCGCAGTCCAGGGTGCCCGCGTCAAGATTGCTGGCGCGGGCCAGGCCGATGTAGGGGTACTGGATGGTCTGGCCCGATGCGTCCTGCGTCTCTGGCATGAGGATGAAATGGTCGGCCAGCGACTGGCCGAAGAGCAGGGCGGACGGGAAGACGAGGTAGAGGCTGATGGCCAGGGCGATGAGGGTGGAGCCGACCTTGCGCGTGATGTTGAGCGCGCGCAGCACGAGGCCGAGCGGCAAAAGCAGGGAGAGCACGACGGAATAGTTCATGCCAAGCAGGATGCGCTCGGCCTCCAGGTCCATGAGCGCGAAGCCGGAGGCGTTGAGCAGCTGGCCCAGCGGCCCGCGCAGCACGCCGTAGGCCGAACAGCCCGGGATGCCCATGCCCACACCCAGCAGATTGACGAACCCCAGCTTCGCCCCCGCCTCGGAGATCTTGTTGGAATAGGCGAGGGCCGATACGGACACGTCGGTGAGGATCTGCGTCTGGCGGGCGTTGATCTGCATCGCCCAGTCGTTGACCTTGAGGTTGGCGGGGCAGACGGCCTTGCTGTTGACGATGGAGATGCTCGGGCAGGTGAGCGCGCCGTAGAAATCCTGCGAGGGGTCGGGCGTTCCCACGCAGGCCTGCGGATCCATCACCCCGCACATGAACGAGGAGAGGCCGGTCTCGATGCCCGGGATTCCGGCGATGAGCGCCAGGGCGATGAGCGCCGTGATGAACACCTGCAAGAGCTCGTCGCGCAGGATGGCCTTGAAGGAGTCCAGATGGAGGAAGGTTACCGTGAAGTAGGCCAGCACGAGGATGGTGACGCTGGCCAGGAGGGCGATGAACACCGCCGGCTGCCATGGCGTTTGGGGCGGAACGGCATGGATGGAAGGCAGGAGAATAAGGATGGAAAATGCAAACAGCAAAAACGCCTTCATCGCGAAAATGCCCGCCGAATCCGACATGCCCGAAAGCTCGCGCTCATCGGATGGGCGAGGCGCCCGGGCGCATGGTTGTTTTTTCATTCCTGTTCTTGTTTCTTTTTCCATCTAGATCAGCTTGAACAATCCCGGAATCTCGATGTCCCCGCCCAGGAGCGGCGAGAGCACGCGGATGAACGCGATGGTGATGACGATGCCAAAGATGGGCAGCACCACGGCCGCGATTAAGAGCGAGCCGATGGTCTGCCACGAAGTCATGGTGGCCCGGGCGCCTCCGTAGGAGGACATCAGGTCCTGGGGCGTCATGGCGGTGGCGCCCGAGAGGATGTCGGTGGGCGAGCACAGTTCGGCGCAAGAAGTGCGCACGTAGGGCTTGGCCGTGCAGTCCTCCTCGCATTGCGCGCACGCGGCGCAGGGTGAGGCCCCGCCGGCCGCGCCCCGGCAGGCGGGCGGCAGGTTCTGTGGGCTGCACGCCTGCCCGATGTCGCCCACGTCGCATCCGGCCGGCATGGAGCCGTCGGGCAGGCTGATGCGGCAGCGGGCCGGGCAGCCGACGCCCGCGCCGCCGATATAGGGCGCGCAGGAGCCGGGCGGGGTGCCGGTGCTCAGATGGAAGTCGGAGGACTGCACGCCGCAGAATCCGGGCGGCGAGGGCGGGCTCGAATCCGGCACCGTGGATGAGATGGCGCAGTCGGACTGGGAGCAGTCGGGCCCGAGCCCGCCGACGAGCGAAGCGTCGCAGGCCGAGCCGCCCTCGACGCGGCAGAAGGACGGGCATTGCTGGCAGTTGGTATTGGCCGGAATGGGCTGGGTGCTGGTGCCCATGTCCAGGGTGTAGCTGGCATAGGGCAGGCAGGCCACGGCGCGCGCGTTGTACTGGGCTTTGCACGAATCCGGCAGGCCGGAGATGGTGGTCGACGTGCCGCCCTTGCCGGTGGCAACGAACGAGCCGCAGAAATTGTAATCCGGATTGTCGTTGGTGAGCGGGTTGCTGAGCGGGCCGCATTCGTAATAGTCGTTCACGCCCGCCGCCGAGATGAGCTGGTCCAGGCCTTCATATTTGTGCAGGGGCGTGCACTGGTAGGGCCGGTAATTGGAGGCGCTGGAAACAAAGGCGCCGGCCGGCAGGCCGCAATCCACCTCATACCAATTCTTGTTGCGCAGGCATTGGGTGTTGTCCTCGCTGTTCTTGAAATTTCCGCTGGCAAGCTGGGCCGGTGTGCAGGCGCCGGACGGGTTGAACACCTGCCCCTTGGCATAATAGCTGTTCGAGACATTGCGCACGACGTTGGCCGAGCAGGCGTCCGTGGGACTGGAATAGGCGATCGGATTTGTGCGCACCCAATACACGCCGGCCGGGGCGCTGGGGATGAATTGGCAGGCATGGCTCTGGGCCGTGCAGGTGGCATACAAGCCTGCTGGAACCAGGCCGTCGCGGCAGCGCGGATCGCAGTTATGGCCCAGCTTGGAAGAGGCGTCATAGCCGCAGGAAGCGAGCGCCCCCGCGGGCATCGCTTGGCCGGAGGATGTCATGTAATCATAGCGGCAGGCGATGGGGCAGGCGATCCCGTTGCCCATCGAGCGGTTGGATTTCTCTTCCGCGGGAAGGAGGTTGGGCAAGAAGGCGCTGCACGTCGATGGAACGGTCAGGCGCGGGTAGCAGAAGCCGTCGCAGGTGCCGCTCGACGCTTTGGTCGGATCGGTGAGCGGGCTGGTGATTTGGCCGTCTGGGGCCGCGGGGCCCGGGCCCGGCACGCAGGCGTTCGCGCAGCCCGCCGGCTCGTAGAGCGAATAGGTGCCATCGTGCGTCCAGGAAAGCATCACCTGGCATTGGGGCCCGGTGGAATGGCCGGCGTTATCCGTGGCACAGGCCGGGCAGTAGCGGTTCTGGTTTTCGGGGATGGGCGAGTAGGGGTTGGCCACGTCCACGCTGCACAGGAAGGGCCCGGTGCTCTGCCGGTCCACCTGGCAGGAGGGCAGGCAGTAGGGGGCGGAGCAGTATTTCTCGATGTCGGGGCCCACGCATTCGCCGGACACGTCCTGGTTGGGGAGGGACGTGGCCTGGATGTAGGGCTGGTTGGCGGGCGGAGCGGTCGGGAGACCGCCCGAGTCGGGCATGAAGAACTTGGAACTTGGCGCGTAGAAGGCGGGGCAGCGCACGTCGGAAGAATCGGCCAGGGCGTAGATCTGCGCGGTGGGCGAGCAGGCGGGCGGGTCGTAGGGGAGCGTGAGGGAGCCGGCCGGATCGACAATGGGCGTGGAGGGGTTGTTGTAGGGGCAGGCCGCATTGCCGGCATTGGACGAGTAGGTGATGCGCACGCCCGGATAGGTGATGCCATTCACCTCGCTCTGGCTCGAAGCGAGGTAGAAACAGGTGAGCGGATAATGGGCGCTGGACTTGAAGAGGTTGTCGCCCGTCTGGTCGTTGACGGAGGAGGGGTTGGTGAAACGGCAGTCCATCGGGCAGCGCGCGCAGTTGTCGCTGAACGAGCTTTTCATCTGGCATTGGTCGGCGCTGGTGCAGGCCTGGCCGGTGCCCGGGTCGATAAACTGGGGCGGGGGCGAGCAGGTGAGGGACACCGTCTGGGTGGCCCCGCCCCCGGACGAGGACTGGAAGGGCTGGGTCTGGAGCGCGCCGAGCGGATTGACCGATGCATTGGTCTTGCAGGCATTGGGGCAGGTGGTGCAGGCCTTGAAGATGATGTTGTAAGGGTCGGCGGAATTGCCCCGGTCAATGGGGTTGCCCTCGCAGTACTTGATGAACGCGGGATCGCGGTAGGCCTTGACTTCATCGTCGAAGAACACCCGGCATTCGGTGGGGCAGACGCCGGTGAGCTTGAGCGAGGTGATGTCGCCGCTCGAATCGATGCTGGCGACGTCCTTGAGCGGGCGGGAGAGGCCGCAGACCGCCGCATCGTCGCAATCGGAATAGGCCACGCGGGGCACGCCCTTGGCGCAGTCGGGCACCGGTGGCGTGGCGGACGCGTCCGTCTTGGCCAGGCACGCCTTGCAGTTGTCGTTGTTGCAGTCCGCCGTCTTGTCGAATATCGGCGGGTAGTTGGCCACGTCGGAATAGTACTGGCGGCAGTAGGCGGGGCACAGGCTGCATTGGGCGTCGATGGTGTTGTCGGTCGGAGAATTCACGTCGCATTTGCCGCCGTTGGCCGAGGGGATCACGCCGGTGGCCGAGCCGACCAATGGGAGGGAAATGGGGAACTGGGCGGTCTTGACTTCGCTCACCGTGGCTTTGCAGATGTCGGGGCACACGCTCTGCGGGCAGGCGGCGGGAATGTTCTGGCCGTTTTGCAGCACGCCCTGCTCGCAATAGGCCGCATTGCTGTTTGCATAGGTGGTGTAATTGAGCATGCCCATGCCGCGCACGAGCCGGCACGCGAGGGGCAAGCGGTCGCAGGCCGTCTGGTTGCACTGGGCGTCGGTCGGCGTGGGGATGAAGCGGCACTCGAGCGGGCAGTTCTGCGAATCTAGGAGCGGGACCGGGCTCGTGGCGGGCTGGTCGGACGGATTGTCGTATTGCGGGAAGCAGGTCTGCAAGCCGAAACCGTTCTTGAGCGCAAGCTCGTCGCCCGTGCCCAGCAGGGGCTTGTTGGCCTTGGCCTGCTTGTCGTTGATCTGGTCCAACACAGAGCGGAACGCCGTGTTGTCCAGCATGGCGGCGGGCTGGTAGGTGCTGGACGGGTCCGCGGTGATGTTGTAGGCGAGCGGAGGGAGCACCTTGCAATCCGCCGGACAGGCGGGGTTGGTCTGGCCGGTGCCGATGGCCTGCGCGCCGAACACCGACACCTGCAAAGTGACCCAGGAGAGGAGATAGGCGGCCGGGAGCACCATGAAGAGCCCGAAGCCGATGGCGATGAAAAGCCCGCCCAGCTTCCGGGTGAAGAAGAGGGTGCGCAAAACAAAGCCCAGCAGGATGAGGATGGGCGCGATGGCGGGGATGATCTGCATGATGAAGGCTTTCTGCGCGCCCAGGCTGATGAGGATGGTGGAGAGGTGGCTGAATTCCTGTCCCTTGACTTCGAGGTCGAGGCGGCGGTAGGCGTTGGGCCGATAGTTGGCCCCGGTGTAGGCCAAGGACTGGTCGTCGGACTGGTAGCCCACGTAGCGGTAGGCGGACTCGCCCGCATCCACGGCCTCGATGAGGGTGCCGCGCGCCTGCGCGGCGGCCATATCGTAGAGGTTCTCCATGTAGCAGCCCGCATAATGCACCATGCGAGGGGTGGGCGGGCTCGAATAATCATGCCCCGGCGGGCAGGGCGGCACGATGCTGCCGGACGTGCTCTCGAGCAGCTGGTCGAGGAAGACCACGGTGCCGATGAGGATGCCGATCATGAGCAGGCTCATGCCGGCCTGGATCAATTCCTCCTTGGAAAACTGCTTGAGATCCTCGCTTTGCAGGAACATGCCGGCCATGTAGGCGAGGACCACGATGGCGATGGCGATGGCGGCCATGATGAGGGGCAGGCGCAGGATGAAACCGTTCGCGTCCTTGAACCACGTGCTGGCAAAGGGGCTCGTGCTCTTGAGCGTGGTGAGCTTCTGCTCGCCGTAGGTGGGCTGGGCGGAGAGGGGAAGGGAGAGGAAGAGGAGGAAAACGCTTGCCATGAGGAAAAAGAAAACAAACGTCCTCGCCCGCTCGAATAAGCTCGCTGGCTCGGACGACCCCGCCCGCCCGAAAGGAAGAGAAGACTGATTGTCGCTCGCACGGGACGGCCTCGCCCGCCCGCCGCCGAAAAAGGATGAAAACGGATGGGCCCGGCCCTCGCTTCGAAGGCCCGCTCGCGAGGCGGGACGGCTCCTGTTTTTTTCTTCGCCGCAAAGGCCGGCTCGCGAAGAGCGCTTGCTGGGGAAAAGGGGCGAAACGCCGAAATGGCGGGCGGGACTTTTTCCTTTTCTTTCTCTCATGCGCTAAACCCCTTGAAGGCCTTGTTGAGCGCCATGGTCGCGGTGATCAGCACCACGAGGGCGATGTTGGGGATGAGGATGGCCTGAACGCTCAAAAAGCCGAGCTTCTGGTACGAATCCCCGACCACGGGATCGTTGGCCGAATCCAGGAGGATGAACGGGTTGGATGCGTCGCTGCCCATCACGGTGATGACGTTGGCCGTGGCCTGCTGGGCCATCACGTAGGTGAGCGGCAGGAAGAAATAGATGGAGAAGGAGAGCGCGAGCAGGAAATTGCCGATGTCGCGCGAGAAGAAAAGCACGCGCAGGAGCAGGGCGGCGGGCAGCAGCATGCCGGCCACGCCGGAGAAGAGCAGCTCGAAGGCCATGCGCTGGGCCTTGATGCTCATCATCAGCGGGATGTAGAGGCTGGCCACCACCTCCTTCTGCGCCGACCAGGCCTTGTGGTTGGCCAGGTACGCTACGCCCCCGCCCCCGCCCGGATCCCAGGGGAAGCCCCAGTAGGCGAAGGGCATGGCCGCGAACTGGTCGTTGATCGAGCCCTGCACCAGCGACGTGGCGATGGGCAGGCCGTAGGAGGTGATGAGCGAATCCAGGTACTGGCCGGCGGCGTCGGCCGGCCCGACGCCCGAATAGGCGCAGGCCAGGCCGGGGGGCGTGCTGGCGCACAGGAGCGCGCCAGAGAGGTTGCACATGAACTGGAAGGCGCCGAACACGGCGATGATGAGCACGAGCGACCAGGCGAGGGTGATGGCCTCGCTCTTGGCCCATTGGATGATTTCGGGCTTCTGGATGGACGAGCCGACCATATATGCGATGGCGATGAGCAGCGCCATGGCCAGGAACGCGACCATGAGGGGCTTGTCATAGTCGTGCACCGGGCTGATGGGCGAGTTGGCCAGGCAGGTGAAGGTGCCCTCGAAAAGCCCCCAGGCCGGCTGCGAGGCTAGCAGGAGCGCGAAGAGCGCGAGAAATGCGAACGACGTTTTTTTGGACATGGCAAGCCACGAAGTTTGTTTTTTCGTTCCGACGTTTTTTGCGTTTTTTTTGTTCTTGCTTTCGATTTTTTTGTTTTTGTTTTGTTTTTTGTTCTTGTTTTCGATTTTTTCGTTTTGTTTTGTTTTTTGTTCTTGTTTTCGATTTTTTCGTTTTGTTTTTTCTCCCCGCATCATCATATCAGCTTGTTCAGGCCGTAGAACTGCCCCTCGCCGCCGATGACGGTGGCGAACCCGCGCGCCAGCACGATGGAGGCGGCCAAGTCGATGACGAGCATGATGAGGACGGCCAGGTTGCGCTCGATGGCCACGGGCAGGACCACATGGAGCAGCGGGTCGAAGTACTGGCTGGCGATTTCTTCCGGGGTTTTGTGCAGGAAGGAATTCTCGACCGAGACGCTGCCGTAGATGGGATAGATGACCTGCATGAGCCATTGCACCATCCCGTAGATGCCCTGGCAGGCCCAGCCCGGCCAATAGGGGGCCTGCGGCGGGGCCTCGCCCATGCAGCCGTTCCAGCAGGCGAGGAAGCCGCCCGTGACGAGGAGCGGGGCGCAGACGGCCGCGCAACCGACGGTGCACACCCCCTTGGGCCCGATGATTTCGCCTGCCTGGTACATCGTGTTCGCCACCGGGCTGGCGATGACATTTGAATCGGGCGGAGTGCCGGGGTCGGCCAGGAGAAGCCCCTTGCCATCCGCGGCCTGGCCGCCGTCGTTGAGCCAGCTCTTGGGGTGGGAGCCGTCCGGATCGAGGCTGGGCGCGAACGAGGTGGCCAAGCCGGCCGTCATCACCACGGCGGCGGGGAAGACGAGGTGCACGGAAAGCCCGATGCCCAGCAGGAGCCCGCCCACCTTGCGCGTGGGCGGGATGAAGCGCAGGACGAATCCGATGGGCATGATCAGGAGAGCAAAGGAATAATCCATGAAAAGATAGGCGAGGCGGGCCGCCTGTGCGAGCAGAAGGGTCATGCTGCTCGTGTCTACCGCGGTCGTGAGCTGGGTGATGATGGGATAGGCGCCCGAGCCGGGGCTGTTGGACGAGGTCGGGTTGAAGGGAAGGAAGGACGGGGCCTGGTAGTTGTAGTTGTAGGAGGCCACCTTGGTGAAGCGGAAGGCGTCCTGGGAGAGCACCTTGACCATGCTCGCGAGCGGCTGCTCCATGTAGGTCTGCATCAGGCCCGCCACCTTGGCCGAAGACATGGTGCTGTCGCCCGAGACGGCCTGCAGAAGCTGGAACTGGGAGGAGAAGGCGGCCAGCACCACGGCCGCCACGATGACGGAGAGCACGAGCTCGCCTGTCTCCACGCGCGAGTAGGCCTTCAGCCCCTCGATGGAGAAGTACTGGCCCAGCATGTAGAAGATGGCGACGAGGGACGCGGCGATCGCTAACCCGATCCCGATGGAGATGGTCAGCAAGTCCGCCAGATAATCACCGAAACGCAAGGCAAGCCAGCCGAGAACCCCCAACCGGTTCGCGGCCAAGCGCGAATTTTTTGTTTTCTTTTTGTTTTTTCTTTTTCTGTTTCTTCCCGACTGTTTTTCGAATTTGATTTTTTCTGTTTTTTACCGATGTTTTTCGAATTTGATTTTTTCTGTTTCTTCCCGACTGTTTTTCGAAT
>JAZDHB010000004.1:0-3243 GCA_043806415.1 Microcaldota archaeon
AAGGCCAGCCGGATGGAACCGTCCTGATAGAACAGGCTGCCCCGATGAAGATAGAGAAGATCCCAGCCTTCCACGGCGCGCACGGCTTTGAGCATGTACTCCTGCGTGGAGGAAATGACCGAATTGAGGTATTCGATGGACATGGGGAGGTTATAGCGCTCGCACAGGTCGTATGACGTGCTGAGCGCGGAATGGATCTTGAATGGGGTGATGGCGGGAGGCCGGTCGGGACGACCCCCGTATTTTTTGACGGCATAAACGTTTGCGTCGGAGAAACCGAAGATCGGCTCGCCCAGAAGGTGATGGAAAGAAGCATAGTCAAGCGCGATGATCTTCTTGGCGCTCGAATTCCCGAGTTTTTGGACGGATGCCGGGTTGATTTTTTGGTGGGTTTCCATAGACCTATTGCACAGTTCATCTTTATAAATTAATCACAAAAGAATCTTAATTAACACAGAATAGTCCGGGTGAGCCTGGGCCATAGAGCACGGATAGACCCCGGGCGAATGGGACATGGACAACCCCGGGCATGGACAGGCGGTGGAAGGTAACGCCCGGGCTTTTAAATGACGGTTGAGAAAACAGAGGGCCCGAAGAAAGCCAACGTTTACGGGAGAATCGAGGGGGAAACAAAAAACACGGAGACAGGACAGGAAAACGAGGGCAAGACAAAAAACAATCGCGGCAAAACGAAAAAATCGCGGCCCTAAAATAATCAATAATCGCGTGCATACGGGAAAAACGAAACTTGCGAGGATATCTCATGGCCGAGCCGTTCATCAAGATAAAAGGCGCCCGCGAGCACAACCTCAAGGGCATCAGCCTGGACATACCGAGGGATACGCTGACCGTATTCACCGGCCTTTCGGGCAGCGGCAAGTCCACGCTCGCCTTCGACACCATCTATGCCGAGGGCCAGCGCCGCTACGTCGAAAGCCTGTCTACCTACGCGCGCCAGTTCCTGGGCGTGATGTCCAAGCCTGACGTGGATTCCATCGAGGGCCTCTCGCCGGCCATCTCCATCGAGCAGAAGGCGGGCAGCAAGAACCCCCGCTCGACTGTGGGCACCACCACCGAGATCTACGATTATCTGCGCCTGCTCTACGCGCGCCTGGGCGAACCGCATTGCCCGAACTGCCACATCCCGATCAGCAGCCAGAGCATGGATTCCATCCTCGAGCAGATCATACAATCGGCGAAGGGGGCCGAGGTGACCGTGTGGGCGCCGCTCATCCGCGGCCAGAAAGGCACGTTCGAGAAACTCGTCGAGGAGCAGGGGCGGCTGGGCTACACGCGCGTGCGCATCGACCAGCAGGTCGTGCTCGTGGACAAATACACCGGAGACATCGACAAGCAGAAGAAGCACGACGTGGACCTGCTGATCGACCGGCTCAAGGCCGGGGCGGCCGAGCGCGACCGGCTCTCCGAGGCGGTGCAGGCCGCCGCCTCGCTGGCCGGCGGGCTGGTGAAAGCCGAGATCAACGGCCAGAACACGCTCTTCTCGCAGAAGAACGCCTGCGCGCAATGCGGATTCTCGTTCGGCGAGATCAGCCCGCGCCTCTTCTCCTTCAACTCGCCGTTCGGCGCCTGCCCCGGATGCCACGGCCTTGGCGTCAAGCTCGAGATCGACCCGGACCTGGTCATCCCGGACGCGGACAAGACCCTCTTCGAGGGCGCCATCGTGCCCTGGAACACCCGATTCCAGTCCTTCCGCCTTCAGGGGCTGGCCGCGGTCGGCAAGGAATACGGCTTTGACCTGAACACGCCGGTGAACCGGCTGGGCAAGAAGCAGCTTCGGGCCATCCTTTACGGCACGGATGAAGAGATCGATTTCAAGTACGAGAGCCGCAGCAAGGAATCCAGCTGGAACACCACGGGAAAATACGAGGGCGTGATCCCGATCCTCATGCGCATCTACCACGAGACGGATTCGGACAGCCGCCGCGAGGAGATCGCCAAGTACATGCGCGAACTGCCCTGCCCCGGATGCGAGGGGAAACGGCTCAAACCCGAGGCGCTGGCCGTGCTCGTCGGCGAGCATTCCATCATCCAGATCACCCGCCTCTCGATCAACGACGCGTATGGGTTCTTCAACCGCCTCAAGCTCAAGGGCTCGGAGAACGCCATCGCCCGGCCGGTGCTCAAAGAGATCCGCAACCGGCTCGAATTCCTGCTCAACGTCGGCCTGGGGTACCTCACGCTCGACCGGGTGTCGGGCACGCTCTCGGGCGGGGAGGCCCAGCGCATCCGGCTGGCCACGCAGATCGGCGCGAACCTCACGGGCGTGCTCTACGTGCTGGACGAGCCGTCCATCGGCCTGCACCAGCGCGACAACGCCAAGCTGCTGGCCACCCTCAAAGCCCTGCGGGATCTGGGGAACACGCTGATCGTGGTGGAGCACGACGAGGATACCATGCGCGCGGCCGACCATCTCGTGGACATCGGGCCGGGCGCGGGCCGGCAGGGCGGCGAGGTCGTGGCGGCCGGGAAGCTCGACGACGTCATGGGCTGCAAGCGCTCGCTGACGGGCGCGTACCTGCGCGGCGAGCGCCGGATCGCCATGCCGTCCAAACGCCGGCCGCCCAAGGGCTGGCTTTCCATCCGGGGATGCACGCACAACAACCTCAAGAAGATCGACGCACGATTCCCGCTGGGTTCCTTCTGCGCGGTGACGGGCGTGTCCGGCTCCGGGAAATCCAGCCTCATCAGCGAAACGCTCTATCCGGCGCTGCACCTGCGCTTTTATTCCGGGCGGGAGAAGGTGGGCTCGCATGAATCGCTCGAAGGGCTCGAACTCATCGACGCGGTCATCGACATCGACCAGTCGCCCATCGGGCGCACGCCCCGCTCCAACCCCGTCACGTACATCGGCGCGTTCACGCCGATCAGGGACCTGTTCGCCCGCCTGCCGGCCTCCCGCGCGCGCGGCTGGCAGCCGGGGCGGTTCTCGTTCAACGTGCCCGGCGGACGGTGCATGAACTGCGAGGGCGACGGGCTGATCCGCATCGAGATGCACTTCCTGGCCGACGTCTACGTGCCCTGCGAGGAATGCAAGGGCGCGCGATACGACCAGGAGACGCTCTCGGTGCGCTACAAGGGCAAGAACATCGCCGACGTGCTGGACATGACCGTGGAGGAGGCGCTCGCTTTCTTTGCGAACATCCCGGCCGTCCAGCGCAAGATCCAGACGCTCTACGACGTGGGCCTGGGCTACGTCAAGCTGGGCCAGTCCGCGACCACGCT
>JAZDHB010000005.1:0-6788 GCA_043806415.1 Microcaldota archaeon
GGGGCGCTCGGTGACGGCCGAGAAGTCGGGCGCGAGGATGTGCGCCAGCGAGGCCTTGATCTGTTCGCTGCCGATGGGACGAAGGCAGTCGGAGGCGGGCGCCATCCACTTGACGCCGGGATGGGCGAAGGCGCGCACCAGCCCCTCCGCCTCGGGCCAAGCAAGGTCCTTGGCCGGCTTGCTGAAATCGACGGCCGGCAAGCCGTCCGTGTTCCCGTCCAGGAGTTTGGCCAGCTCCTCCACCTTGGCGGCCGACACGCGCTGGAGCTGGTTCTGCAAAAATTGCGAGAGCTTGACCGAGGGGCCGTTGCGATGGGCCAGGTCGACGATGTCGCTCACCGTCAGGCCCAGCGGGTGCGGCTGGACTTCCTTGGGCTTGGGCGGCACCTGCTCATGCGAGCGCGGGAAGGCGAATTTCTCGCCGGAAGGCTCGATGAGCGTGAGGGTGGCGTGCGGATTGGCCAAGGCGGTGCGCTTGATGTACTCGAAGGCGCCGCCCGAGGAGCGGTCGTACTTGCACTCGCCGAACTCGCCTTCGATGCGCACGCCGTGCGCTTCGCCCGGGACGTCCTCCTCGACGACGTTGGCCATGAGCGGGGAATTGGTCTTGAGATCGACGGAGATGCCGGCCGTGACGCGCTTGCCGGGACATTGGGAGATCACGTGCACGGGCTTGCCGGTCGTGATCTGCGCGTACATGGTGCAGCCCGATGCGCCGATGCCCTGCTGGCCGCGCTGCTGGGCGTAGCGGTGGAATTTGGTGCCGGCCAGCATCTGGCCCAGCGCTTTTCCGAGGTGCTTCCTGGGGATGCCCGGTCCGTTGTCCTGGATGACGATCTTGTACTGCTCGGGACCGCTCTCGTCGATGCGCACGCTGATCTCGGGCAGGATGCCCGCCTCCTCGCAGGCGTCCAGCGAATTGGTCACGTACTCGTGCACGAGGATGGTGAGGCTGCGGGTCTTTCCCGAGAAGCCGAGCATCTGGCGGTTCTTCTTGAAGAATTCCGCCACCGAGTGCTCCTTGAAATTGGCGAATATTCGGTCGGTTTCTGATGCCATCTGATCACTGGGGCCTTTGCATCGGATGCATTATAGTGCCCCCGCAAAGTTTTGCGGGGCCACTTGATACCAAACCTCGCCGAAATGCAGATGCCGGTCTGTCGCATCACTTTCTCGGTTTGGTATAGCTGGTCGTGATTTAGGTTTATGGACGAAGTGTTTAAGAAGGGTATGGAACGACCGGGGTGAAATGATGGTAAAAACGGCCGGATGGGCGAGAAATGGAAAAAACAGGATGCGAGGAAAATGCCCGGCTCACCCCTCGAAAATACGGAGGCGGAGCCGGACAAAACAGATGGGGCTGGGAGTCCCTTAAACGACAATGCGGGACCTTGAACGACAATGCGGGGACGAGGGGGCCCGGGCCCCCTCGCTTCCCCTCTTGAAAAAACTTCTCACTTGGCCAGTTGCGCATTGATGGCCGTCCTGAACGCGCTGATGTCCTGCGCGCCGACCACCAGCGAGCCGCTGACCGTGCCGCCCGAATTTTTCCCGATGACGAACGAGGGCGTGCCCCCGATGCCCAGGGAAGTGCCGATGGCCTTCTGCGCATTCAGCGTGGCGTCCTTGCCGGCCGCGATGCAGGCATCGTACTTGGCCAGGTCAAGGCCCATGTCGGAAGCCATCTGGCGCAGGCTGGCGTCGTCGGTCTTCTGGGTGGAGAATATCTTGTCGTGCATCTCCCAGTACTTGCCCTGGTCGCCCGCGCATTCGGTCGCGACATGCGCCGGCTTGGCGGCCGGGTGCACGATGAAGTTCATGTGCACCAGATTGATTTGTGTGGGGTATTCCTTGAGAAGCTGGGCGATGGTGGGCTGAACGCGGACGCAATACGGGCACTGGAAATCGGAGAATTCCACGAGGGTGACCTTGGCGTTGGTCGGGCCCTTGATCGCCCGGCCGGTGACGTCCACCGAGGCGGACGAGGGCGGGGGGGCTCCGTTGATCCCGCATCCCGCGCCTTGGACGGCGCCGGGGGCGGCCGCATTATTCGCACTTGGGGCGGCTGCGTTGTTGGAGCCGGACGGGACCGTGATGTTGAGCACGGGCTGGAGCACGACGTTCGGGCTGCTGAATGATTTGGCATCCAGCGAGCGCGTCAGCATGGAAGCCGAGAAATAGACCGAGGCGGAGAGCACCAGGCCGATGATGAGGATGGTCAGGCTCAGCGCGTAGATGGGTGTCGGGTCGCTCGAACCGCGGACCGACTGATGAATAACACTTTCGGTAGACATGGATTCCGACCTCCCAAAATTGGCATAAAAGCGCCCGGGCGCTTTAGACTTTGTTAGGGAACGGAGAATGAATTTTTAACCGTGCCGCTCGGATTACCAGAGAGAAACAGCGAAGAATGGGCACCTCTCGTCAACGACCAAGGGCTAAAGCCCTTGGCTTGCCTTCAGGAACTTTAGGCGAGGAGCCGGCAAGCCTTCTGCAGGGTGCGCTCCCCCGACGCTAAAGCCGCCGGCTCCCGCGCACCCTTGGTCGTTGAGCGGACAAACGGCTTAGGGAACGGCTCATCTCCGGCGGGCTGGACAAGATGACCGTCGTTTGCTCGGGCGACCCGCTGCAGGTCGAACATTCGATTGAAAAATAAACAGGCAAAACCGACTGAGAAATAAAGATGCGAAAAAAGGACCTATCCTTTGGTTGAGAGTGCCGGCAGGCTTCTTCTTTCCAGGCACCATTTCCATGCCGGTATGACTTTGACAGGGATACCTTCGAGGTCGATTTGCTCTTCCTGTCCATAAGTGACAATCACGCCACTCTTGAGCTTACAGGCATCCATCGCTTCCTTAAGACCGTCAAACTCGCGCCGTCGGTTATGCCCGGCCAGCTCATGCGTGACCTGGATGGCTTCTCCCAGATCCGTGATGAAATCGCACTCGCCCCTGTCCCGGTGGTACCAGACCTTCCGGCCTTCCTTGACGAGCTCCATGAAGATCTGATTCTCCAGGAGTTTGCCCGCGTCCTCTTTGACTTCGAGCAGCTTGATGTACCCGTTGTCAACGAAATAACGCTTGCGTCGCTCCTGCCGGACGGCTGATTTCACAAACGGTGGGCAGGGGACGAGCAGGAACGCCTCCTCGAGATAATCCAGGTATTTCTCGACCGTGTTCGGGCCTGCGGCTATGCCGGCTTCCAACATGGCGGAATACACCGAACGCGACGTGGCGGCCTGCCCGACATTTTCGCGCATTTTGACGATGATAAACCGAAGAGCCTGCTCATTTTCGAGCTTATGCCGGGCGATGACATCCTTGTAGAATACGAGGTTGAAATAAGTCTCCAGGGACCGGCGGCGGCTTTCCTCATCCGTGAACGGGGCCATCTGCGGGAACCCGCCATAGTTGAGGTAGATATCGAACTCTTTCATGAGGCGGAAACGTTCCTTGGAATAAAGATGCTCTTTCCCCGGGGCGATTTTGCGGAATTTGAGGAATTCGGAGAAATTGAGCGGGAAAATGGGGGCTTCACTGAAGCGGCCCCCTAAAGTCCCGGCGATCTCCCGGCTGAGCATCTTCGAGTTGGAGCCGCTGGCCACGACCTTGTGGCCCGAATCCGCCAGCCTTCGCGCGAATTTGTCCCATCCATCCACCAGATGGATCTCGTCCAGGATGAGCATGGGCTTGCCATCCCGCAACTCGTGATAGGCGTCAAGGATGAGCCTGAAATCCGTGCTTTTGAAGCCGGAGAGGCGCTCGTCTTCGAAATTGAGATAGATGAAATCGCGCGTTTGATCGGGTTTTTTGAGGAATCGGTCCTTTATCTCGTAGGCGGTGTAGCTCTTGCCGGCCCGCCTCGGGCCGATGATGACGATGGAGGAGTTGCTGGATGCCAATGCGGGCGGAATGCGGTTTCTCGAGACGTATGCGGGGAGCGAATCCCATCCTTCGGCGATGAGCTTTTTGAGGAGTTCTTTCATGTATTATGGATGATACATAAAAGAATAAAAATGTATCATCGGTGATACAGAAGGAGAATTCTTGAAAGATAAGGGAAATGACTATATGCCCGTCACTCAACAACCATATGGCGGTCTTCTCGCCATTGCGCTTCCCGGTGATGAAATAGATACCTGCGGGGAAGGCTTCAAGATTGAGCCTGTGCTGGTCCTCGCCGGCATTGATGCCGAACTCGGACACTATCCGGCCCATGGCATCAAAGACGTAGAAGGTCCTGCTTTCATTGGAAGGGCTCAGCTGAATGGTGGCTTCTTGGGTGGCGGGAAAGACCATAACGTTTTTTGCTGAAACTGCCTAACCGGCTTAGGCCGGAACGCCCCCTAAGCCATCAGAACATGCTGCCAATCCCAAATCAGGGACGGTTATGAAGCATTATTCTCGTTTTTCCTTTCAAATAAACCATTAACTTAATTTTCTTCCCTTTTTTTAGGAATATTTTATATCAATGTTTCATCTTTTCAGGAAGCTTTATATATTCTTATGCTCGAATATAGACATGGAGCCGTCCGATCTGGCAAACCTGGAGGAAATTTCCCTCAAGCTCTGCCTGGGCAAAATCCAGCTCCCAAAACGCTATTTCGTGAGCCAAATTCGCCTGGGCCGGGAACCCCGCATAAAAGTCCTGAAGGGTTTCCGCGGGGTGGGCAAGACCACGGCCATGCTCCAGCTCGCCTCGAAAGATTCGGTCTACTTCTCAATGGACAATCCGTTTGCGCAGAAATATTCCCTCTACGAACTGGGCAAGGCATTTCTTGAGGGCGGGCACGGCGCCCTGTTTATTGACGAGGTGCACACCTGCAGGAACTGGAAGGGGGAGGCCAAAGCGCTCTACGACGAATTCCCAAAGGCCTCCTTTGCGCTTTCGGCAAGCGCCCCGCTCGCATTCGAGCCGGAGCGAAGGTTTGACACCATGGATGTCGAGCCGCTTTCCCTGAGGGAGTTTGCCTATCTTAAGGGGGAATCACATTTGCAAAGCGACGCGTGGCAGGATGCGGCCGGCGCGGCCATGTTCCTGGCTTCGTTCCCGCAGGCCTACGCGCTTTATGCGCAATACATGCAGGGGGGCGGCTTTCCGTCATACCTGGAATACGGAGACAGGACCCTCGCAAGCATATACAACAGCATCCTGAAATCAGTCCGCGAGGACAGCGTTTTTTTTGCAAACGTTGGCGGCGAGCATATCGTTTCCATGGAGAAGATGCTCCTGTTCCTCGCAAGCGCGCCTTTAGGGGAATTCAGCGCCAACAGCCTTGCCGCAAGCATAGGCATACAGAAAAACAAGGTATATGAGCTGGTGTCCTTGCTGGAGGGCATGAGGATACTGCGGTACGTAAGGCCTTACGGGACTGGGGCGAAGCTCGTGCGCGGCGAGCCGAAACTCATGTTCCACCACCCCAACCTGCGCTCGGCCATCTGCAGCCAGCTTTCCATGGCCCCGAATATCGGCGCAATCCGGGAGGAGCTGGCCGTGTTTTCCTTTTCGGGCCGGGGCTGGAAAGTGCACACCATCCGGGGGATGAAGCGGAGCCCCGACTATATTATTGAGAAGGACGGCCAGAAGGCGGTTGTCGAAATTGGCGGCGAGTCCAAGGACCGGAAGCAGCTTGCGGAATTTGATTTCAGGAAGATTCTGGTAGGCGAAAAACAGCTCATTCCGCTTGCTTTCTTTTAGGCCGTTATTTTGGCAAACGAAGCGACGAAAAGAGCCAAACCGGCGCGGCCCGAAGGGCACCAGCCTGCCGGTACGCGAACACCGCCCTGCCGCGCAGGATGCGAACGGGGATTCCGTTCGCACCGCGGTGGGGGACGCCGCGTTCTTTCGGCGTCATCTAGGCGCGAAAAAGCGCAGGCCTTATTCAACAACCATCATGGCCGTCTTCTCGCCATTGCGCTTCCCGGTGATGAAGTAGATACCGGCCGGGAAGGCTTCAAGATTGAGCCTGTGCTGATCTTCTCCGGCATTGATGCCGAATTCGGACACTATCCGGCCCAGTGCATCAAAGACGTAGAAGGTTCGGTTTTCTACCGGGGCCTGGCTCAATTTGACTGTTGCCTCATGGGCAGCCGGATTGGGATAGATTTTCATGCTCTCCTGGCTCCGGGCCGGAGATTGCTCATTCACTCCAGTAGGCACTAAGGTATCCTTCTGGTTCCAGGTGCCGATGAGATCGCCTATATTCAAGGTGTAGGTAAGCCTGTCAGGTGCCTCAATTTTGACAACTGCATAGTTGTAGCGGAGTTCGGAGGTAGAACGAGCTTCCTCCCGACCTCTTTCGGTGTCCTGTAAGTAGATTAATGGATAGAATGGATAGAAGATATGATTTAGGTCTGTTGAATCCGCATATTTAAGGAATCCAAAACACATGTAATGCGAAGAATCCTGAACAAGGACAAATGCCGGTGGTCCTCTTTTGTGAGGGTCATCCTTGTAGGGATAAGTAGGTGCTGGCATTGCTCCCCACCATGTTTCTGCCGTATCCTTTCTAACATAAACACCCGAGTAAGATATATAGAATTGCCTTGATGCGTTGCTCCGTCCACACTGCGGGTCTGCATTCTGAAATGAATACATATCTGGATTACTTGAAGTTTCGGTGTGGGGGGACAGCACTGTAATTGGGTATACGACTTCCTCGGAATGCCCTGCGCACAATCCAGATTTTGTCTTGATGGCCAGAAACGTCGCATCCGTCGTCATCTTCACATGCTCCGGCATGTCAACTCCAGGATACGGTGTAGCAGGCAGGGACTGGAAAAAGAAAT
>JAZDHB010000006.1:0-17673 GCA_043806415.1 Microcaldota archaeon
TTCTTCACTACATTTTATAATACTTTCTGCACTTGAAGTAGAAGATTTATCGCCTGAGAATGGATGTAGTGAAGAAAAACGTCTGAACTCAGTTCAGAAACTCAGGCCATAGAGAATGCCTCGAGGACGTTCTATTCAGCACCGAACACAACTTTCTTAAGCCGCTCGGCAATCTGGAAGGGATGCTCGGACTGCCATACGTTTCTTCCGACCGCGAAGCCGGACGCGCCGGACGCCATCACTTCTTTGGCCTTGGCGATGAATTCGTCGTCTGACAATTTGGATCCGCCGGCCGAGATGACCTTGCACTTCTGCGCCGCCTGCACGACGGACTTGAACGAGTCGGTGGAGCCGGTGAAATTGACCTTGACCACGTCGGCGCCCAGTTCGAGCGCGCACCGGGCCGCGTAGGCCACGGTGGCCGGATCCTTCTCGTCCTTGATGAATTTGCCCCGCGGATAGGCCCAGACGATGGAGGGCATGCCGTATTCCTCGCATTCGGCGCGGATGGCCCCGAACTCCTTGAACATCTGCGCCTCAAGAGGCGAGCCGACGTATAAGGTGTAGCCGATGGCATCGGCGCCCAGGGCGACCGCCTCCTTGACGGTGGCCACCGGCGAGGAATAGATGTCGTCTTTCGGGACGATGCTCGTGCGCCCGTTGAGCTTGAGGATGATGGGCACCTTGCCGGCGTAGGAGCTCAGATAATGGTAGGCCGTGCCCTTCTGGATGGCGAAGCCGGTGAATCCGCCCTTGGCGGCGATGTCGAAGACATAGTCGGGGTTGATGTTTGTCTGGTTGAAATCCTTTGGGCCGTGCTCCAGGCCCTGGTCCATGGCCAGGAGTAAGAGCTTGCCATTGCGGACGATGCGCGAGAGCCGCGTCTTTTTGCCGATGCCCATGAAAAACACCCCGGTTGGAATTAGCTATGAGAGGATAAACGGTAAATAGGCTTTTTAATATAAATCTTCCAAAACGGTGTATTCTTTGTGCGATTGTAGTCTAACCTGGTTAGGACACGAGATTGCCAATCTCGAAATCCGGGTTCAAATCCCGGCGATCGCACTCGCTTCGCTCGTGCTCCCGCCTATTTCGGCCTGCGGGCCGAAAAGCCGTGCAACCTTCGGTTGCCCGTCCCGGCGATCGCATTCTCGCAAGAATGCGAGACTTGAGCCAACAGGCTCAAGCTGATCGCAAATTCTGCGGAATTTGCTCCGCCTTCGTGAGCCCTTCGGGCTCACGTCTCCGCAGCCGCTTCGCGCCTGCGGATCCCGGCGATCGCACTGAACCGCAAGGCAAGCAACGGCGCTCGGGCGCCGTTGGTGCGCCAAGGCGCGCGAACGCGCCTTGAGCGAGGGGGAACACTCGTTTTCGCAATGTCCCCCTCCTTTCAGTTTCAAGGCCCGAGAGGCGCTCTCGCGCCTCTGGGCACAGTCGGCTCCCGAGAGCCGACTCGTGTCCTCCTGATTTTCTCCCCCTACATTATCCAGTGCGCGACTTGAGCCAAAAGGTTCAAGCGGATCGCTCACTTTTTAGTATCAAACTGGAACCAGATTTTATAATTATCTTATCAGATAGGACCGCATGGGAAACATCCCGGCCGGCTTGTCTCGACTTCACGAATGGTATTCGAAGAACGCCCGCACGCTTCCCTGGCGCCAAGAAAAGCCTGATCCCTACCGCGTGATGGTGTCCGAATTCATCCTCCAGCAGACGAGGATGGAGCAGGGCTTGCCGTATTACAAGAGATTCCTGGAAAGGTTCCCGACCATCCGAGCGCTGGCCGAGGCACCGCTCGACGACGTGCTCAAAGTCCGGGAAGGCTGTGGATATTATGCGCGCGCACGGAATTTGCACAAGGCGGTCAAAAAGATAATGCGAGAATTTGGCGGGCGCGTGCCGTCTGATTATGGGGCCCTTCTTTCATTGCCCGGCGTTGGCCCGTACATGGCGGCCGCCATCTCGTCCATTGCTTATGAAAAACCTAACGCCGTGCTGGACGGGAACGTCATCCGCGTGATCGCGAGGGTGGATGCATATCCGCACGCGATCGATTTGCCCAGAGCAAGAAGAGAGCTGAAAGAAAGGGCTCAGAAATGGCTGGACGCTTCATTGCCATCTGTTCGGCCGTCCATCCACAACCAGGCGACGATGGAATTGGGCGCGCTCGTGTGCACGCCCAAAAGCCCGAAATGCGGGATATGCCCCCTGCGAGCGGATTGCATTGCTTATGCGAGCGGCAGGATGGAAGAGTTCCCGCGCAAAAAACGCAAGATGGCGCGCCCGCTCATCCATGCGTCAGTCGGCATGCTTGTTTCGGGCGAAAAAGTGCTCATCGCCCGGCGCAAAGAGGACGATTTCCTGGGCGGGCTCTGGGAATTTCCGGGCGGAAAAGTGGAGGTAGGAGAAAGCCCGGAGAAAGCGCTTAGGCGCGAGATGGAAGAGGAGGTCGGCCTGCGGGTGAGGGTGGTGCGCCACGCGATGGATGCGCGCGCCGAATTCACCCATCGAATAATCATCCTGCAGGTGTATCGGTGCAAACTCGCGCCTGGCCAGAAAGCCTCGGATGCGCGCGCCATCGGCTGCCAGGCCGTTCGATGGGTGAAGATCAGTGCGCTAAGAAAATTCGCCTTCCCGCGCGCCAACCGCGAGATGATCGCATGGCTGGAAAGAAATCCCGGTAAGAAAAAATTATTGCCTTGAGAAGAGGAACAGGCCGGCCAGGGCAAGCAGCACGAGGGCGGCGGGCAGGGGGCAGGTGAAGCCGAAGATGGAAAGCGGATTGCTCGGCGGCGCGGATGCGCCCGACGCGTTGGCGGGGCCGGAAGACGGAGCGCCGGATTTGTTTGCCGGAGCGGACGCGTTGGCGGGATTGGAAGCGTTGGCTGGAATGCTGCCCTGGATGACGTCGGCGGCCGCTCCCAGATCCGGGCCCGACGAAGGGGCGCCCAGCGCGCGGCGGGCCACCTGCGCAAGGGCCAGCTGCTCCAGCTGCGCGGATTTGTTGTCCAAATCAGCCAGCTGGTCGGGTGCGAGCGGGGAGGCGAAACTGGAATTGAGCGAAGCGAGGGCGGAGGAGAGGGTGGCGGAGTCGTTTGCATTCCCGCTTTTGGAAAGCGCGATGATGGCCAGCGAGACGGACCACAGGCGGTCGGAGATGGAATCGGCCTTCTGGTTGTGGGCTTGGACGCGCGCGAGGATGGAATCGCTCTGGTTGTCCAGCGCCTCCCGGCGCGAGATGGCGCGGTAGAACTTGCCGTCGGCGGCCAGGAGCGAAGTGGCGTTCACCTGCGCAATGTAAGCGGAGAAATCGGCCTGGAGGGAAGTGTCGTTCCAGCGAGAGGCGGCCGGGGCCGAGAGCGCGTCCTGGATTTCCTTCGAGCGCGAGGCCAGATCGGACGCCATACCGGCCCAGATGGAGCCTTTCTGGCGCGAATAGTCCATCCAGGAGGCGGTCTTATTGGCGATGTCGGCCGCGCGCTGGCTCTGGTTGGGAAGGGAATCCAGCGAGCTTTCCATGGCAGAGAACCGGTCTTCGAGCGCGAGCCAGCCGCTGGATCGCTCGCTCCAGTTGGCCTTGGGGCAGTATTCGTAGCAGACGACGGTGCCGCCGAACTCGCAACCGGAATCGGTGCGGTTGAGGTAGAGGTGGTTCTGATTCAGCGTATCTTCCAGGTTGCGGATGGAGGCCAGATGCGCCCGCAGGGCGGCCGCGTCCTGCGAGGAGGCGGGCGGGGAGTCGAGGAGGAGGGTGATCTCGTTCTGGCTGGTATCGAGGGTGTCCCGCTTGATGCGCCAGTCGAGCATGGACTGCCAGAATCCGTCGGCGTTGACCAGGATTTGTGAATTGGGGTTGGCAAATGCGGCCCGTACGCAGCTCTCGCGGTCGGTGCAGGGCAGATGGTCCATGCCCGTGAGACGGGCGCAGGCCGATTCGGACGCGTTGAACTTGATGCTGAATTCGCTCACGTTCGAGCGCGCGGACGCGAGAAGGGCGTCCGGGTCCGCGGAGTTGATGATATGCTCGCGCAAGACCGGCGCGATGCCGTCCGCACTCGTCAGGATCTGGTCTCCCTTGATCACCATGGTCTCCTGCCCCTCGATGAGGACGAGGGCGGACGGGGTGGTGGTGTTGAGGGGGACGATATTGACGCTCAGGTTGGGCTCGAGGTACGGCGAGAGAGCGGAGAAGAAATCGGCGGCAGACAGGAGCGCCGCCAGCAGGAGGAGACAGGCCAGGAAAACGGAGAACCTCATGGTATGCGAAGGCATCGAATGTATTTAAAGAGCGCCGGACTCAACGTAATGCGCGGGCCCGTGACTCAGCCTGGGAGCCCCTTTTTCTTTCTTCGCGAAAGAAAGAAAAAGGCCCTCGGGTTCAAAAAGAAAGAAACAGAAAGAAACGGGCGCATGAGGTGCGAGGATATCTGTTGAACATCGAATTCGCGGGCCCGTGACTCAGCCTGGATAGAGTGCCTGCCTTCTAAGAACCCTTTTTCTTTTCTAAGGAAAAGAAAAAGCCTTCACGGAAAAAGAAAGCGCGGCGCGTAAAAGATGCCGCACTTTCCGCCGAAGAAAGCAGGAAGTCGTGGGTTCAAATCCCATCGGGCCCGTTATGATGGAAAAAGAAGATGCAAGGGATAAAGAGATCGACAGGTTCATCCTCGACTTGCTCGTGCGCTCAGGGAGACTGCTGGCCGGAAAACAGGAGCGGGCGGCCGTCTCGAACAAGGGCGCGCATGATTTGGTCACGGATGCGGACCTGGCCAGCGAGAAGCTCATCGTGTCAGCCATCCGCGAGAGATACCCCTCCCACGCCGTCTATTCTGAGGAGGGCGAGCGCTCGCGCGATGATTTATTCGCGCGCGATTGCTGGGTGATCGACCCGCTGGACGGCACGAACAATTACGCGTACGGCTTCCCCATCTGGGGCGTGTCCATCGCCTATGCGCGCAACGGAGAGGTGGTGGCCGGCGGCGTGGGCTACCCCATGCAGGGAATCTACTTCACGGCGCACAAGGAACGAGGGGCTTACCGCAGGGAGGAAAACCCCAAGAGCGGGAAGCTGGGCCGGGCGCAAAGGATTTCGGTGTCATCGAGGGCCGACCTGTCCAAGGCCATGGTCCTCGTCTGCATGCACCTGAGCTCCGAACAGGGCGAGGCGCATCTGGCCGGGGTGGGGCGCATCGCCAAGCGCGTGTTCAACGTGCGGAACCTGGGGGCGGCCGTGTTCAACTTGGGATACGTGGCGAACGGGCTGGCGGACGCGTGCGTGGAATTCAAATTGCAGCCGTATGATGGAGCGGCCGGCGCGCTGCTGGTCAATGAAGCGGGCGGGAGGGTGAGCCGGCTGGACGGCGGGAAATGGAGGCTCGACTCGCCGGACATGGTGTGCTCGAATGGAAAAATCCATGACGAGCTGATCAAGGCGCTGGACTGGAAAAACTAGTTTTTCAAATAGCGCGCGTGGAACTCTTTTTCGTAGCAGTCGAACCAGGCCATCAGCTCGGCCTCGGCCGTGTTTTTGGGATTGAACTTGTAGTGGTGGCTGCGGCGCGTGTGCGAGCGGTGCGCGAGATAATCGAGCGCGTGCGAGCGGGCGAGCGGATGCCCGCCCAGGTAGGCGCTCAGGATGGCGAATACGTCCTCGCTGGAGAGGAGATGGTGCGAGCGGAACTGGCACAGCAGGCCGACCAGCTCAGGCGTGCCGTGGCGACGGGCGTGGATGGCCTCGAGGTGGGCCGTGCCCGTGAGCTTGGGCTCCTCGTCGGCAGTGAGCGCGATCGAATCCATAGACACGCTGGACAGGAGGCCGTAGCCGGCGTGAAGCTCGGCAAGCATCCGAGCCAGCTTCGAGAGGAAGCGGACGCGCAGCTCGGGGCGCATGGCCGCCCAGTCCACATGGCCCGATGCGTCCTTGGGAAGGGACGGCTCGGAGGCGAACGGCATGGAGACCACGATGGCCACGGATTGGCGCTCGTCGGGAGGCTCGTAGACCAGGAGCATCGCGGGGTCGACAAAGAGCTTGGAGAGGAGCGGATAGCGGGCCGCATGCTCGGGGGAGAAGAGCTGGCATACCATCTGCGCCTGCTCGAGCGCGCCCTCTTTCTCGGGCGTATGCAAGACCAGGCTCTTGGCGCCGGCGCGCAGGACGAGACGGCGACGGCTCGCGCCCAGTTCCCGCACCTCGCGCACGGACTGGAGGAATTCGACGAGCTTGAGGGCCGGCGAATGCAGGTGGCTGGACTGGAGCGGGACCAGCTTCATGTTCATGAATGGAGGGGGCTTCTCCTGCCCGCCCATCGCACGGATGGCATTTTTGGCAAGCACCCGGGTTAGGCGGGGGAGCGGAGGGACCGGAATGACCTTCGCAGTGCGGGTCGGAGTGTTTTGATTAGAGCTCATACTAAACAGTCTCGTGCCTAATGGGAAATTGAGGTTAAAAAACATGAGTCGTGGAACATACCGTTTAAAATCAGGGTTTTGGGACAAAGGTTCATAAAACAGGAAACGGTGGGAAAACAGAGGCCGGGAAGGACGGACGGGCTTGGGATGGGCCGCGCGGCGGGAAAAATGGCCGTCCCGCTCATCGGCGCGGGACGGGTGCGGCCCAAACGTTTAAAATGCGCCGGCGAGTGAGATAGGCGAAAGAAGCATCAGGTGTTTTGATATGGTCCAAGGACGATTGAGATTCGCGTTCGCCGCCCTCGTGGTGGCGCTGATCCTGGCGGGCGGCGTGCAGGCGGACATCTTCACGTTCGTGGCGCAGTACAACGGCTCGGGTGGGTTCAACGGCGCGAACGTCACGTTCAAGGACCCCCGCGCGATCGCGGTGGGCGGAGGCAAGCTCTATGTCAGCGACCAGACCCTCGAGGGCATTTATGTGCTCCAGAACGACACGGTCAGCCGGGAAGTGGGCGGGGGCGGCGTGACCGTAGGCATCTTCTCCAGGCCGTACGGCATGTTCTGGGTCTCTCCGGGAGTGCTGTATGTGGCCGACCAGAGCAAAGCCGGCGTGATCCAGTACGTCGAGCCCAGCCAATGGGCACGGGTCGGGCCGCTGGCGACGGCGGGCCGGACGCCCATCGCCGTATGGATCGAGAACGACACGATGTACATGCTGGACGCGACCAGCGAGATGGTCATGGTCTATTCCATCTCGAACAACCGGAACATGTACAATGAGCTGGGCGGCGGGGTGGGGACGAGCGAGCTCTCAGATGCCCATGATATTTACATGGACGAGCAGAGGATATACATCGCGGATTCCGGGAACAACCGCATCGAGGTGTATGACCGGAACTTCACGTTCCTGGACAGCTGGGGAACGGGCCGGGGCAACGTCAGTCTCAAGTACCCCACCAGCGTGACCGGGGACGGGAATGCCATCTACGTGGCCGACAGCGGCAACGACCGGGTGGTGATGTTCGGCTACGATGGCTACCCCATGGCCACGCTCGGGGACGGACAGGGCAACGGGTCGTACGGATTCAGGACGCCGCTCAGCGTGAGGGCGTCCGGAGGCCACCTCTTCGTGCTCGATTCGCTCAACCGCCGGGTGATGGAGTACGCTCTCAACGCCAGCGATTCGGGCGCGCAGCTCCTCGCGCGGATCGCGGACCTCAACCAGAGCGTGCAGGCGCACAAGGCCAACGTGCTGGACGTGATGGATGAGCTCAACGTCAGCCACGAGGCCTTCCGGGGCCCGGGACTGCTGGCGCAGGCCGCCGTCGCGACGAGCGAGGGGAGATATTCGGATGCCGCCGCGCAGGTGGCGGACGCGCAGACCGAACTGAACAACATCCGCCCGACACAGGAACAGGCCCTGCACGTGAGGATACAACAGCTCATTGATGCGGACAACGCGGCGATGGACAGATACCGCGGCCTCACGCTCACGGCGGAGCAGTCCGCGGCGCAGGGAATCATCATCAACCGGATCAGCGACGCGCAAGCCAAGCTCAACGATTCGCGATACGCCGCTTCGGCGGCCGTCTTACGGACGCTGGACGGCGACATCGCCACCTGGGCGGGCCAGATGGATTCCGCGCTCTCCAACGTGACCGCCGGGAACGTGAGCGCCCCGCCGGCCCCGATATCCGGGGACACGCGGAAAGCCGTGCTGCTCGGGGAAGTGGACGCCCTCTCGGCCCGCATGCAGCTGATGCAGGCGCAGGCCGACAAGCTCCGGGAGAATGTGAGCTCGGGCCCGATCAACACCCTGCTGGATTCCGCCCGCTCGCTCCTGCAGGTCGGCGCGTATGACGAAGCCAACCAGAGCATCGTGGCGGCGAGCGGATACGTGGACCGGGCCCAGAAGGATTTGGAGTCGCGCCAGGCGGACGTAGATGCAGCCAGCGCCGAGATCGACAAGGCGCAGGCAATCGTCAATGCCAGCAGCGCCACGTGGGCCGCGACCGGCGTGGACATCGGGCCGATCAAGTCCAAACTGGATGAAGCCCGCTCCAAGCTGTACGCGGATCCCGCCACGGCTCGGGCCCGGGTGGCCGAGGCGAATGTCCTCATCGCCGCCGGGAATGACAAAGCCTCCAACCGGGGCTTCGCCATCGGCGGATTCGTGATGGGGCTGGCGGTGGTGGCGATCGTGCTGGGGATAGCCTACTTCCTGCTCAAAAGCCGCCGGAAACACAAGGGGCTCAGGTAAGAAGAGGGAAAAGACCGCGATGAAAGACCAATAGAGATGATGATCGATTTGGCACGCAAGAATGATGAGAAGGACGACGAGCCGTTCCGGCTCAGCGGACCGGCCGGCGCGCAAGAAGAGGCCTACGGCGACGTGCCGCCCGATGCCGTCATGGACGTGCCCATCATCGGCGACATGCTGCGAGATTTCTCGCTGGCGCTCGCGGCGAGATGGATGCTCTGGGTGGCGGCCATCGTCATCTCGTTCCTGGGCTTGGGCGCGGTGCTTGTCGGCACGGGCATGGGCTACCTGGCCGTCGGGGGGGTTTCGTCCGCGCTTGCCGGGCCCCTGGACTCGAGCACCACCGCCATAAACGATTTCGCGCTCGTGCTCGACAATGCCGGCTCGATGGGGGGCAATGCCACCGATGCCGGAAGCTCCATCTCCGCCAGTCTGCGCAATCTGAGCAAAGGCCTGGGCGGGACAGCAGACAGCCTCAACGCCCTGTCCAGTCTGCCGGGCGCGGGAAGCCTGCTGGGCGGGATGTCCGGCTCGCTGGGCCAGATCAAGCAGTCGGCGAGCGGGCTCAACCGGGCCGCCGACGACATCGACAACATGGCTTCGACCGCTGCGGGCGCGAGCGCGTCGCTTGCGAACACGGGAAATGATCTGCGCTCGATCGCCGGCTCGCTGGCGGATGCCAAGACGAAGATAACGGGCGCACTCTCCCTCGTGCAGCTGGCCGTCGTGCTGTGCGGCGGGGCGCTGGCCCTCCTTCTGGGCTCGAACCTCATGCTCGCCTTCTCGTTGGGGCCGCCGAGGAGGATGCCCAAAACAAACTCGAAAGACGGATAAATCAGCGAGGCGGATTCTCGCCTCTTTTTCATTCATTTTTCCTTTTTTTCTCTTTTTTCGTTCATGCTTTTTTTGCTCATCCGTCCGATTCGACGAGGGAATCCTCTCCGGCCTTCTTGTCCCGGCAGAAGCGGAACACGCTCGCCGGCGTGCTCTCCAAGAGCTGCATGTCGTGCGTGATGACGATCACTTGCGGGATGACCTGCGGGATGCGCTCGGCCAGGGCGCGGCCCAGGGACTGCACGGCCTCCCCGTCGAGGTTGTGCGTGGGCTCGTCGAGGATGAGCCAGCCCAGGTGCGGCGTGAGCAGGATGGAAAGGGCGGCGCGCACCGCGAGGGCGAGGCAGGCGCGCTCGCCCCCCGAGGCGTGCGCGTCAAGCGCCTTCCACTCGCCCTGATGGATCTGGATGGAATAGTCCTTCTCGTCGCCCACGAGGCGCACCGCGCTCCAGTCCCCGTAAGGATAGACCAGCGGCCAGAGGCGGTTGAGGGCGAGGTTGATCTCCTCGAGCACGCGCGAGCGCATCTGCGCCTGGGTCGTGAGCAGGATGGAGCGGAAAGAGCCGAGCTCGTCCATCTGGACGCGCAAGGCGAGCGCCTGCGCGCGCTTCTCCTCCAGGAGCCGGGCGGATTTGACGGCCTGCTCAAGCGCCTGCTTGTGCGCTAAGAGGAGCGCCTGCTCGGATTTGAGCCGCTCGGATGATTGTGCATGGGAGCGGATGAGCGCGTCCCGCTCGGATTTTATTTGCGCCCATTCTTCCGGCGGCATCGGGCAGGCGGCCAGCTGGCGGTCGGTTTCCTTGAGAGAGGTTTTCTCGTTCGCAAGCTGGGTTTCCCATTTCGCCGCATCCGCAAGCTTGCGCAGGGTCTGCGCCAATTCGTTTTCCCTGGCTTGGAGGGATTGGAGCTGCTCGTTCATCGCCTGATGGCGCCGGTTGGCCTGCTCGAGGGAGGCTCTGGCCTCGGCCAGCGAGCGCTGCGTGCCCTGGATGTCCTGCTCGGGCGCGAGGCTGGCGAGCTGGACGGAAAGGCGCGTCGCCTCGGCATCTCGGACGGAAAGCGAGTCGATGGATTGGCGGGCGGAGCGGATGGAAGAGAGCAACGCGGCGAGCTCGGATTTGAGGGTTTCGAGCTTCTTCTCGTGCTCGCGCTGGAGGCGCTCGCGCGATTTCTCGTCGAGCGGCTGCTCGCACACCGGGCAGGAAGCGCTCGGGGTGGGATGAACAGGAGCGGATGGATGGCCGTGCTCGGACGGCGCGATCCCGACGCCAAGGGCCTGCAACACCTTTTTCTCGTCTTCGATCGAAGCCTGCAAGCGGGCCTGGGCGGAAAGGGATTGCTGGAGCCTGTTCTGGGATTCGGCCAGCTCGGATTTGAGGGAATCGTAACTCTTGCCGGCGAGGCTAGAAGCCAGTTTCTCCTTGAGCGCGAGGGCTTTGGATGCTTTCGCCTGCTCTTTCTTGATCTGGCTTTCGAGCTGGCCGATGGAATGGGAAAACGATTGGCGCTGCCCCTGTGATTGCTTGAATTCGGATTCGAGCTTTTCTCGTTGGGTGGCCAGACTGTTTTGCTCGAGCTTTATTTCTTCGGCCTTGTCTTTGGGCTGGCTGGAAAGCATCTGCTCGAGCGTCTTGAGCGTGCCCAGGCACCGCTGGCGCTCGCGCTCCAGACCCTGGCGCTTGAGCATCACGCGCTCGGCCTCCTCGTGCTTTTTCTGGGAAGAGGAGAGGGAGGCGGAAAGAGCGGAATGGGCGGACGCGAGCGCGCCAAGGCCCTTCTCGCGCGAGGCGACGGATGCGCCCAGCGTTTCAATCCCCTTTTTCATCTCCTCGATCTGCTCCACGGGCGCGGCCGCCTCCATCGCGGCGGCCTTTTCCTTGAGCGAGTTGAGCATCTCGCCGGACGCTTTTCTCGCCGTCTCGAATTTGTCGAGGCCCAGAAGCCGGTCCAGCTCGGCCTTGCGCGGGCCGGCCGGCAGGGAGAGCCAGTGGTCGAGGCGGTTCTGCTCGGCATAGACGGCCCTCGAGAAAAGCTCGTAGGGGATTTGCAGGATGGTCTCGATTTCCTCGCTCACGGCGCGCGCGCCCTTCTGCACGAGCTTGCCGTCGATATAGAGCCAGGCTTGGGAATCGGACAGATTTCGGATGACTTTGTACTTGCGCCCGATGGCATTGGCCCCCCCGTCCTCATCCCATTCCAATTCCACCTTGACGGGCTGTCCGGCATGGCGGAAATTCCCGACGTCATCGACCGTGACGTCGCGCCGGCCCAGTTTGGGGTAGGTGCCGTAGAGGGCGAAGCAAAGCGCATCCACCACCGAGGATTTGCCCGAGCCCATGGGCCCAAGGAAGAGGTTGGCCCCGGCCGAGAAGCGGATGGTGGTGTCCTGATGCGAGCGCCAGTTGATCAGGCGGATGGAACGGAGCATGGGCTAGATTAGTGTGGGAAAGTATAAAATAAGAAAGATAAGAAGGGCCTTGCGGTTCAATCGCATCGCATGATCCGATGCGCTATTTCCTTTTCGCGGTGATGTAGCGGTCCGCCTTCAGCACGTGGTAAATCGACCGTTCTTCGTTATAGACGTGTTTCTCGATGTAGGAGCGGAAGCTTGGCTCGTCGACCTGGGCGCCGGAATCCAGCATGAAGAAATTCATGATGTAGCGCATGGCCTCGTAGGTCGCGGACATGTGGTCGGTGCGGGCGCAGAAAGTGGCCATATCCGCGTCGCCTCCCAGGGCGTCGCGCAGGTCGTAGGCGAAACGGGTGATGTTGTCGTTCGCCCCGCTGAAATACTCGATGATCGTTGCGACCTCGTTGTTCGCATGAGGATATTGCCTGTCCCCGTGCACCGTGATCGAGAGGATGCCGTCTTTCTTGGTCGCATCGTAGGCCAGCTTCGAGAATTTTACCCAGTCGGCGGGGTCGAAGAAGTAGTGGACATGGTCCATGGTGATGAGGTCCGCTTCCTTAAGCGTGCAGTCCGGGAACGTCTCGGCGCGAATCTCGAATTTCGTGTTCTGGATGAGCTTGGAGTCCTTCAGGCGGTTCTCGAGGTTCTGGGCAGTGGCCCCGTCGCGCTCGACCAGGAGGGCGTTCTGGAACTCGGATTTCGCCAGGAAGTTCTCGATGTACGGGCCGTCCCCGGGGCCGATGCAGACGAGCTGCTTGCGGTTCGTAAGCTGCGGGAATATCCCGTTCTGGTATGTGCACAGCTGGACGGCTTTTTCGTTCGTCGTCTGCTTGTAGAATTCGAAAAGCGCCCCGAACTCGGGGGTGTTTGAAACGGTATAGGTGCGCTCGGTGCCCAGCAGCTTGAAATCGAGCCGGATCCTGTTCTCGATCTGTTGGAGCTTCGCTTTCGTGATGGCGAATGGCGGGGAAACTGCCTCTTTCCACTGCGGGACTGTGCTTGAGGGAACTCCGTACTTCATGGAAACACACCTGTGAATGGATTATTATGAAAAAGATCGCTCAGAGCCGGTCCACGCTCTCGGTTTCGCACGAGGAGACGTTGGGAAGCGCGGATATCTGGGCCTCGATCTTGGACGCGCCGTCGCCGTCTGGCATGACATAGGAGACCACGATGGCTTTCATGCCGAACGCGACGTCCTGCTCGCCTAATTTGGCGGATTTCACTAGGCCGCCGGTCTTGTTCTTGAGTGTGTCCAGGATGGCCTGCTTGAGGGAGTCGAATTGGCCCATGTCTTCGGGCATGATTTTCAATGTGACGAGAACTTCGCCCATGCAAAAAACCCCGCTAAATCGACCGTGTTTAAGGCCCGTCCTGGCCGCACGAGGGGCACTTGTACGGGTTGGATATCTTGGCGCAGTGCTTGCAGCGCACCACGGACTTTCCGCAGTTCACGCACGGGAACTCGGCGTATTCGCGGGTCTGTTTGCCGCAGGTAAAACAATTCTTGAGCATAAATCCACCTGAGTTTTCTTGAATCTGACTAAGACAGATGTAACAACTTATGGAAAGAAAGATTTAATAGGACGCCGGACGGAGCGGCGGACCGGCGGCAAGTGGCCGGCACGGGGACGCTTCAGGAGGACCCGGGCAAACAGGAGGACGGGGCAAACCAGCCCGTTTTTTCCGGCAAGCCGGCGTCTTATTTTTTCCTCGAGCTCTCCACCCGCTCCACCAGCAGGCGGGCCAGGCGCTCGGCATCCTCGCGGGCCAGGCCGTCGATGTGGGCCATCGGGCCGGAAGAATCCGTGACCGTGGTGATCCATACGTCCCAGAGGTCGTAATAAACGTCGTACCAGTCCTGGTCGACGTAGATGGACTGGATGTTGCGGTAGGGCACCACGATCTCGCTCCAGCCGAACACCCCTTTGCGGATGATGAGCACTTCGCGGTTCTCGTCATAGAAATATTTCTTCATGTACAGATTCTCGTACCAGAGGTGCACCGGCACGGCGACGATGGTGTACAATACAGACAACACCAAAAAGCCGATGGCCACCCAGGAGTACGGCGCCGGGACGAGCACCGAACCCAGCATGAGGACCAGCAGGATCTGCACGCTCAGGATGCCGAACGAGCCGACCGTCTTCTTGAGCGGCTTCTTCTTCGAGAGGGGCATCGTCTCGCGCAAAGGCGTCTTGCTCTTTGGATAATCCATGGCGGTGATCTCCAACAGCTTGGCACGCAGGGCATAGGCGTCCGCCAGTTTGAGATAGGGGATGCGCTCGGTGAGGAGGGCCTGGAGGGCTTCGGACCGTCTCCGGGCCACGAAGTCCCGCGAGCCGGTTTCGACATGGATCGTGGCCAGGCCGATGAAGCTTTCCAAAAATGAGCAATAGAGCCGGATGTCCTGTATCTTCTCGTAGCGGATCGTGCGCTTGTATTTTGAGAAGAGGCCGGTTTGGATGGTCAGCCCGTCCGGTCCCAAGGTGTAGGAATAGACCGATTTTGAGATGAATGCCCCCACGAACGCGATGGCCGCGAACAGGAGGTCAATCCCAATGGAAGCTACGATGAACAGGGCGATCTGGGCGACAAGACCGATGGAGCTTAGGCCGATGAATACGAACATGAAGATCAGGATCGGCGCGATGACGAATAGGGGGGAGATGCCCACCATCTGGCCCAGCACGAACTCGTTGGAATAGGGGTTGGTGCGGATCTGTCCGGCGTAGCCGGCGATTCTTGCCTCTGGCGCCCCGGGCATCTTCGCCGCAGCCTTCGAGCGCGCGGCCTCTTTGGCCTTCTTTATGTGGCGCTCGATCCGGGCCGTGAGGAAATCGTGCATGGATTTGGCATCCGCCGCGCTCAGGTAGCTGAATCTCGACGAGATGGCGGACTGGTATGACATGGACTTCACGGTGAGCGTCTGCAATCCGACCAGCAGGCTCAGGAAATCCTGCGTGGAATTGATGTCCTGGATGTTCTTGTAGAAGATGAGCGTTTCGGATGGGGTGAGCCAGCCGCGCCGGACATGGATGCCGTCGCTGCGCAAGGAATAGATTTGTGAATCGAATTCCTTTTTCACGTAGATGGCCAGCGGGATGGCCAGCAGCACCATCAGCAGGACGAGCGGGAAGAAGACGATCAGGAGCAACAAAGTCGTGCCGAAGAATGCGCCGAAGAGCTGCACCCAGTACCCTTTCGGATCCGGCTTGAACACGGCCAGCACGTCGGCCTCCGCGCCCTTCGCGCCCGCCGCTCCGGCCGTCTTCTCCGGTTTCTCCCCCTTCAATTCGCCCATCAGGAACGCGCGCAGCGAATCGGTGGTCGGCTTGTCCATGCCGTCGATGTGCGAGAGGTTCCCGGACGAGAGCGAGGCGGACGAGAAATGCAGGTCATAGAGCCCGAATAACCGGTCGAAGATGTCCTGGTCCACGTAGACGTCGGAAATCTTCTCGAGCGGGAGGGTGATGGCATTGGGGAAAAACACCCCTTTCTTGATCTCAAGCCCCCGCTCGGTCAGGTCATAGCCATAGACCCGGAAATACTCCTTCTGGTAGAGATAAATCAGGATGAAATAAGCGGGGAAACCAACCGCCAGGCAGGCGAGGGTCGCGAGCGGATTCCAGGCCAGCGCGGACGTGAAGAAGCAGAGAGCGAGGATGCCGAACAGGAAAACGGTGCCGACGACGGTGCTGATCGTCTTCTTGATGATCTTCTTCTTATTGAGAGGATAGGTGTCTCGCAGGGTCATGGGATCAACTCATTCCGCCATGCCCCGATGGAGGCGCGAGAGGGTCAGGACGTCCTCTTTGAATTTTTTCGCCGTCTCGAGCGGCAAGGGCGAGATCACCTCCGAGCTGGCAGGAGTTGAGATGGACACGCTGGCCAGGTTGAAGATCTTGAGCAGGACATCCTGGCGCACCTGCGCGTCCTGCACGTTCTCATACGGGATCAGGTGGTATGCCGGATTGATGGTGCCTTTGCGCACGAAGATGTACTCGTCTTGCAGGCTGAAGCGGTACGTGATGAGCATTTTGGAGATATTGATGAAAGCGGATATCCATGCGACGGATAGGAGGATGGCCAATGAAAGGAGGACGAATGCGATCAGGGAGATGCCGGCCGCGTCCTGGGAACCAGGAATGATTTGCGGGATGGGCACGAGGATGATTAGCACGATTAAAAGGAAGCCCAGGGCCAGCGCTTGGCCGGCGATGAAGCCGATGATGGACAGGATCTGCGCGAGCGGATGGATCGGCGCATACGTCTTCTCGCCCTCGTTTTCCAAAATCTTGCGGATCGGCCATGTGGAGCGGGGCGGCGTCACGTATCCATGCGAAGACATCCGGGAAGATTCCGGCTTCTTTAAGCCCGGCTTTTTGTCCAGTTTTTCATCCACGCCATCTTTTTCGTGCATGCTATTTATAATTTCGATTCGTCGAATGGCACCGGAGCCGGCGCGGCCGGAAGGCGTCGGGTTTAATTATTTGCCGAACCACTTTAAATCATGGATTTTGTAGCGATCGCCCTCACCGTGGCCGGCCTGGCGCTGTTCGAGATCATCAGCAGCATCGACAACGCCGTCATCAACGCGGAGGTATTGACCAAGATGTCGGAGAAAGCCAGGCGCTGGTTCCTGCGCTACGGGCTCCTGATCGCCGTGTTCGGCATCCGCCTCGCCCTGCCGCTCGTCATCCTGATGCTGGCCAACCCCGCTTACACGCCGGTCGAGCTTCTGATGTCCTCCTTCTCGGACGACCCGAAGACGGCCCAAGCCGTGGAGGCCAGCGCGCCCCTGCTGCTCGCGAGCGGCGGGGTGTTCCTGGTTTTCCTCTTCTTCCACTGGCTTTTCCTCGAACCCAAGGCGTTCGGCCTGCACGGCGAGAAGTTCTTTTTCGAGCAGGGGGTGTGGTTCTACGCGGTCGTATCCGCCCTGCTGGCGGCCGTCATCTGGTTCGCCCTTCCGGTCAATCCGCTGATGGCGTTCGCGGCCGTGATGGGCTCCACCGCATTCTTCATCATCCACGGCTTCAAGCAGAACGCGGCGGAACACGAGCGGCAGATGCTGGAAGGGAAGGGTTCCGGCCATATGAGCGACTGGAGCAAGATATTCTATCTCGAGGCGATCGACGCCACGTTCTCCATCGACGGAGTGATCGGCGCGTTTGCCTACACGATGTCCATCCCCCTCATCGTCCTGGGCAGCGGACTGGGGGCGCTGGTGGTGCGGGAGATGACCATGCGCAACATCGAGTCGGTGAAGAGATACAGATTTCTCAAGAACGGCGCTATGTACTCGGTCTTCTTCCTGGGAACGGTGATGCTGGCCGACGCGTTCGGCCTGCACGTGCCGGCTTATGCCACGCCACTGGTCACATTTATGATCATCGGGTATTTCTTCTACTTGTCGCGGACGGAGCTGAAGAAAGCGGCACCGGCGGTTGCCTGACGGGCGGTTTGGCCCGGCCCGCGCCTTTTTAATTTGCGTTGTACATAAGATGTTTCAAGCCCTCGTAGTATAACCTGGATAGTATGCGAGCTTGCGGAGCTTGAGATCCGAGTTCAAATCTTGGCGAGGGCGTCGGAACCGCAGGGGGAGGGAGCACCCTCCCCCTTCAGTTTCACGTTCCTCCTGATTCCCCCTCCCCCGCCCATCTGTTTTTCTCCCCCTTGGTGGAAAACTCTGTTTTTAGCCTTTGGGGCCGAAAACACCCCAGCCGCTTCTGCTTCGGCCTGCGGAGGTTCTTTTACCTACCGC
>JAZDHB010000007.1:0-3318 GCA_043806415.1 Microcaldota archaeon
CAGTTGGTGGTGCACGAGCCCATGGAGACGAGGGCGTGCTTCTTCCGATCGTACGCCTTCTCGTTCACGCCCGGCACGATGGTGCAGTCGGCCCCGCCCTTCTTCGCGGGCGCGGAGAGCAGCACTTTCTTCGCCCCCGCCTTGAGATGTTTGCCCATGCCCTCGCGGTCCGTGAAAACGCCGGTGCATTCGATCAGCGCGTCCACTTCGAGCTTGCCCCACGGCAGCTTCTCGGGCTCGCGCTCGCCAAAAAATTTGATTTTCTGCCCGTCGATGGACAGGGAACCCGCCGAGGCGTCGAGCTTCGCATCCAGCTTCCCGTGCACCGAATCGTATTTGAGCAGGTGGGCGCCCGCCGCCGGCCCGCCCAGATCGTTGATGGCCACCAGATCGAATTTGTTGCCCAGCGCTTTTTTGGCGATGGCAGCGCGCAGCACGAGCCGCCCGATCCGTCCGAATCCGTTGATAGCCACTTTCATCAAAGACACCCCGTCCAGCCGAGCGATCCGTTGTCTCCCCCAACGCAACGAATTCTTTTAAGACCTTGGGGCCGTTTTATGCCCGGAGTTGTTTTTCATGAAATTCAAGACCTTGGACGACCTGCCCCTCGAAGGCAAGACCGTGTTCTGCCGCCTGGACCTCAACTGTCCGGTGGACGAGGCCACCCGCCAGCCCCAGCTCTCGGCGCGCATCCGCGCCCACGCGCGCACCGTACTCGACCTCTCTTCCAAAGGCGCCAAAACGGTCCTCCTGGCGCACCAGGGGCGCAAAGGGGAGCACGATTTCATCTCGCTGGCCCCGCACGCCGAACTCCTCGAATCCGAGGTGCGCCGCTTGCAGAAAAAATCCGCGCCTCCCCTCTCCATCCGTTTCGTCGATGACGTGGCCGGCCAGAAGGCCCAATCCGCCATCCGCTCGCTTGCGAACGGCGAAGTCCTGCTCCTGGAGAACGTGCGGTTCCTCAACGACGAGACGACGTTCGAGAAGACCGGGTCGAGCGAGCTGGTGGCGAACCTCTCCCCATTCTGCGAGGTTTTCGTGCTGGACGCGTTCTCCTGCGCGCACCGCGCCCACGCCTCGGTGGTGGGCTTTTGTCGCATGCCGTCCGGGAAGCCGGGACCTGTTCCGGGCGTTCTTGCTCCCGCCGGCCGGGCCTCGGCGGGCCCGGCCGCCTGCTTTCCCATCCCCTGCATGGCCGGCCGGGTGATGGAACAGGAGCTTTCCGCCCTCCTCTCTTTCCACAAGCCCAAGCGGCCGGTGGTGTTCGTGCTGGGCGGCGCGAAGCCGGCCGACAGCCTGCCCATCCTCGAATCCTGGCTCTCGCTAAAGAAGCTGGACTGGGCGCTCTGCGGCGGCACGCTGGGCAATCTCATGCTCCTCGCCGCCGGCCGGGAGATCGGCGCCAGCCTGCAATTCCTAAAAGACGAGCGCGCGCTCGAATACCTGCCCCAGGCCCGCGCCCTCTGCGGGAAATACGCCAAGCGCCTCGCGCTGCCCGAGGACGTCGTGGTCGATTCGAACGGCTCGGCGAAAACCCTCCCGATTTCTTCCCTGCCTTCTCCCTTTTCCATCCTCGACATCGGCCCCCAAACGGCCGCGCGTTATGCGGACCTCATCGAGCATGCGGGCTCCATCGTGATGAACGGGCCGATGGGCGTGTACGAGAAGGACGCGTTCTCGCACGGCACGAAGGTGGTGCTCCAGGCCGTGGAGGCCTCCAGGGGGTTCTCCCTCATCGGCGGCGGGCACACGCTCGCGGCCATCGAGAAGTTCCACATCGACAAGAAGCGGCTGGGCTACGTCAGCCTGTCGGGAAAGGCGCTCATCGAGTACCTGTCGGGAGACAAGCTGCCCGGCGTGGAGATGCTGATTGAGTCCGCGAAAAAAGCAAGGGCCGAATGAGGCTGAGCGATATTTTAAACCTCGGCTTCGTTGGTCTGCCATGCGCGCACTATCTATTTTTACATTGGTTCTGTTCTTCGGTTCCGCTATTGCGCAAATGCAGCCTTCCAATCGCTCGATCCCAGCGCAGTCGTCGTATTCTTGTCATTACGGCTGGTCCACGGCCACGGTTCCAAACTATAGCCTGTTGGGTTCGAGCCGGGGCGCATGCAGCTGGACGGATGGGCCAAGCACTACGAATTGCGCAGTGGCAGGCTCTGTGGCTTGTCTGTGGGGTTGCGCGAACCAAGACCCCCACTTGGGCATCATGCAGAACTTCTCCTCAAAAACAGCCATGGAAGCATACATCTTCGCAAGAGGCTACCATAAGGTTTCTCCTCCGTGGACAAGCGGCTACGGATATGATTACGCGCGGGAAATCGATTCTGGCTATCGCTACCAAGCTGTCTGGGACGGGCGTTCACTGCATGTGGAAGGGCCAGAGCCTGACCCGGAACCAAATTAGTATGGTTTCTCCAACGGCTTCTGGCCATATATGGTGAGGGACTGGCACGGCCAGTGTTGAAGGTGAGCATATGCTGGACGAATTCGCAAAGTTTCTGACACCAACGCGGGAGAAAATGCTTTTCTTCGCGATATTCCTCATAATCTCCATCGGGGGCTACATCCAGTCATATGCATTCAGCGAAACGGGCGCAAAGCCGGCATTTTACGACGCGATCCGCCCAGTCCCATTCTGGGAAGTTTGGGTGTTCCTAATTCTTCCGCTCGCGTTTTTCTCATGGCTCTTGGCGGATTTCTATCTGTTTGCCCTTCTCATGCTCGCGTATCTCTATCTGCTTTCATGCCTCCTGCATCTGGCATCGGAGCACGCCCTCTCTTTCGGGGCCAAACTCGACAAAAGAAAGAAGGGCATATATGCGAAGGCGCTCGGGCATCCGCACGCGCCCGCGTTCGTGGGCTTGTGCACAATAATATTCTTCATCGTCCTGGTTTTGGTGGTGCTGCCATTGGCGCAGTCTGTGCTAATGCTGCTGGTGAAGGGTTAACCCTAAATTAGAAATCGTTTATTTTCGTCTGGCCCTTAAGCTTTGTTTCCTGTTTCTTCTTTTCTTCGTTTTGCGCGCGCGGGGGATGCCGCTCCGGCAATCTGGCCTTTTTTTCATCCGGATTTTTTTCCTTCGCCGGCGCGGCGGGCCCCCCCTCTCACGTTTTTTTTGTTTCCGGCCCTTTCTCTTCGGACTTGCGATAGCGATTGGTGTTTTTCCATTCCGCCAGCCCGCTCTTCTCCGGCCGTCCTCTTGCATTGAGCACCGACTTGAAATCCGACGGGGAGGCCAGCGCCAGCCCCCCGACTATTTTCTTCATCTTCTCCTCTTTTCTTCTCGACGACCAGAAGAAGGCCTGGTCGCGCGT
>JAZDHB010000008.1:0-14458 GCA_043806415.1 Microcaldota archaeon
TGAATGTGATTGAACAATACTTCAGCCACGTTGAGAGATTTGTTTTGCGCAGCAGCAATTTTCAAAATGTGCCAGAGATGATGAACGCCCTTTCGGCGTTCACTCCATTCGGGACGCCGATTTAGCGGAAGGTGTAGTTAATGTTTGGGCGCAGGTGCTCCAGACATACGCTCGGTCTGGGCATAAAGTCTTTTTTTACGTCGTAGAACTGAAAATGCCGGGTTCGGTTTAGGCACGCTGCCGGAGTTAAACGCCCTGTTTTCATGGTTTTGGCATTTTCACGCTTGCCTGTTCTCTGCAAATTTCAGATGCCGTCCTGGGTTTTTAGCGTTTAGTTGACGCAGCAGGATGGCAGGGCTATTTCACCCTTGTGAGCGTGAATGCGCCGTCTATCGGTCCGACTCCAATTGCGCCGTACGGGCGGGTGTCATAGCCCTCGCCAAATGACCAGGTGCCGGTTACAGTGTCTTCGGAAATCGAGGTAGTGCGCAGGGACAATTCATCTGCGAAATATTGCGTTTCGCTTTCCTTGACGCCATGATTCACATGTTCCTTATGCCCAAGCGCAAAATTCATGTTGCTGCCGCGCATCGCTTCGATTGTGATGAGCGCGCCGCTTGTTGCGTCTGCGTAGCCTGCCCATAGGTGGAATGACATGCCTGATTTTGAGCCGCCGACAATGCGGTAAGCCTCAATGCTGCCCCATTTTGTCTGCGAAATTACGGTCCAGCTGCCGCCCATGGTGCCATTTCCATCGGAAAGCCCGTATTTGTCGGTGCCGTCCAGCCTGCGGGAAAGGGATTGCGGGAAAAGGAAATCCACGTCGTATTTTAATGCGTATTTTGCCCCCGCCATCACATCATTGGTGTTGGACGGATATGCGAGGGTGCCGGTAAACGTGCCTTTCCATTCCTCGGGCTCAGGTAAGACCATGAGGATGACAGACGTGTTTTGGCAGGCTGTTGTGCCTGTGCTGTCCGCTGCGCAGACCTCTATGTCATGCGGGCCTTCCTTTGCGCCTTTGGGAACCACACCGCTTAGGTGTCCATCCGACCTCATAATCAGGCCGAGCGGAAGATTGGAGGCCGTAAATGTGTAGGGCGGAATGCCGTTCGAGGGGTCGTTTGACGCCGGGTCCTTGCCGCAGTTGAGCGGGCTGCTGGAGGGCGGCGAGCAGAAATCAAAATCATATTGCCTTCCTATGGGCACCGCTCCAGGATAGCTCTGCATTATGAAATCCGGCGGGTATGGGACGATTTCTAGCGTGAGCGGGTATGGCCCGTATTCCACGCCTTTCGAATCCTTTATGATGAAGCTGAACGGATAAGCTGCCCTTGTGCCTCCTGCCGATAGTTCGGGCGCCTTGCCGGCAATCTCGCAGCTGTTGCCACCGAATGAGAGTTCGCCTGGAAGATTGGAGCCTGGCGCGAGCATGCAGGTGAAATGGGGCGTGCCGATGTTTGGATAAATGCCTGCAAAATAATCCTCGCCAGAGTGCGCGGCTGGCAATGCGTTGATGTTTTGCCCCTGCTCGTTTGTGACTGTTGCGTCCGTGGTGAATGCGCCGCTGCCTGCCGATGCCGCGCTGGCTGCCGCCGCATTAGGCGGGGTGGGTTGCTGCGATGCACAGCCGAACAAAAGCAGTAATGTTGCAAAGACGATGATTCCGACAGCCCGCATTCCAGCCATATTCTCACCCCTTGTAGCACGTCTCAATCAGCTGTGTCTTGACCGTTATCGAATTCTGCTGGTTGCTGTTTTCCAGAATAATGTAGAATTTCTGCGGCTTGTCCCAGTCGAACTCGTAAGTGCTCTGCATCACCTGCTCCTGGCCGCCAGAATAACTGTAGCTCTGGTGCGCGTACCAATTCTGGTAACCTGTCTCGTCGCTCAGGTGCCAGTCAAGCGGAGTGGGCGAAAGCGACTGCACTGCCAATTTGAAATGGCACCATTCGTATCCTTTTGGGCCTATCTCGTTTGCGTCGCGCCGGTAGTACCACCCTGAGCCCGGGGAGAGCACCTTGGTCTCATCAATATCCACATAAGGCCCGAAAGCCGTGCCTTGGGTTTCTGCCGCCCGAAGCGCGTCAAGGGGGCGGTTGCAGTCCCGTATTTCAAACGTGTAATTCGCCTTCAGGCACGCAGGTATGGTCTCGCCCGGGTAGTTCCCGCCCGCAGTATCGAATATGTACCAGTATTCGGTCTGGTTTTTGCTGTTCTTGCTGCGATGGTAGTTCAAACCCTTGCCGTTGGTGTTGTAATGGGCGCCTATCGCCCAGCTGATGATGGATGTGTCGATGTCCGTCCCCAGATAGACTTCGGTGAACGCGTGCTGGCAGTCGGGTATGAAGAGAACACGCGCCGAGCCGCCTATTGCCTCGACCATGGACGCGATGAGCACGGCCTGGTTCTTGCAGTCGCCCGACTTGGTGGCCAGGGTCTGGTTGGGATAATACGGGGGCCACATGTCCAGCGGCACGTTATGATAGAAGATGTTGGCATGCACGTAATCGTAGATGTCCAAGAGCTGGTTGATGGAGAACGCCCCGGGATGCTTTGCGATGGCCTGCGCCGCGGCCTGCCGGACCGCCATGTCGTGTTCGTCGAATTTGTCGCAATACCCGGCCATTACGGAGTCGCAGGGCGGGTTGTCGGGCTTTTCGTTGCATCCGTACCAGCCCGGCTTGCTAAGAGGCAGACCTTTCAGGACGGTGAACTCCACCACTTGCGATGCGCTGAGGCCCTCGCTGTCGGTAGCAGTTATCTCCAGCGTGTGGTTGCCCACTTCTTTCAATATTTCGCCGTAGAAATCCGGCTTTTGGTAGTCTTTTGGCAGCAGGGTGGCCTGGTTCTCCCCTTTCGCATAGGTTCTTCCGTCTATTTTCAGTTCGCACGAGGCGATATTGCCATCCGGGTCGTAGCAGGAGTAGGTGTACGACATGGGGAACGGGGTGGGCGCTTCGGTCTTGTTGAGCAGCAGGGTTGCAACCGGCGGCCGGTTCGGGGGCGGCGTGGTCGATTGGTTCGAAGGGGGCTCGGTCTGGTTCCCGTTCACTCCGGGTTCGACATAGGCGCAGCAGCCGGCAAAGAGCAGGAATGCAAGAGAGAAGAAACCGAGAGCAAGGATGGCTGCGAAACGATGCCGTACATGCATGTTTTGCTCAACAAATGTAACCTATAAGAAACAATGGGTCGGAGTCCATCACTTCGCGAATGGAATGAAATGGCCGTGAAAATGGGGATCGGAATGGCGGACATATCCTATGGATTGCGGGACGACGGGCTTCTCATTTCGCATAGGCCGCCATGGCCAGGCCGGAGAATGCCGCGACGGCGGCCGCGGCCAGGAAGGTCGGGAGCGCGCCGAAGGCGGCCCAGGCCGCGCCGGCCAGCACGCTGGCGGGAAGATACGCCGCGCCCACGGCGCTGTTGTAGGCGCCCAGGGCCATGCCCCTCGTCCGGTCGGTCGAGATGTCGGAGAGGTACGCCTTGCTCACGGAGTCGTCGGCGGCCACGAAGAGGCCGTAGAGCGCGAAGAGGAGGGCCAGTTGCCATAGCGTCGAGACGTAGGCGAAGCCGGCCAGCACCAGCGCGTAGAGCAGGAAGGAGCCGACGATGACCCGCTTGCGCCCGATGCGGTCCGACAGCTGCCCGATGGGCACCGAGGCGGCGGCATAGACGATATTGTAGAGGATGTAGACCAGCAGGATGCTCGTGGACGGGATGCCGATTTCGCTCGCGCGCACGATGAGCAGGGCGAAGCTGAAATAGGAGAGCGAGAAGAGGCAGGAGATGAGCACGAAACGCCGGTAGTCGGACGGGAGCGCGCGCAAAGAGGCCCAGAAATTCGGGCGGGGGGCGGGATGGATGCCTTTGGGATCCGAGGCGCGCTTCGGGCGGCCCGGGCCGCCTTTTATCGTGCTTTCTTTTTTCGGTTCTTTCACGAAGAGGAAGATCACGGCGAGCACGAGGAATGCCGGAAGGGAGGCGGCCAGGAAGACCGCGCGGTAGCCATCGGCCGTGCTGCCCATGGCGGAGAGGATGAGGTAGGCCAGGATGGGACCGGCGACCGCGCCCAAAGTGTCCATGGCGCGGTGCAGGCCGAAGGCCTTGCCCCGAACGGATTTGTCGCTGGAGGCGGCGATGAGGGCGTCGCGCGGGGCGGTGCGCACGCTCTTGCCCAGCCGGTCGGCCCCCCGGAAGAGGAGGATGAGCGGCCAGGAGCCCGAAAGGGCGATGCCGAATTTGGAGAGGGAGGAGAGGCCGTAGCCAGCCAGGACGAAACGCTTGCGCCGGCCCCCCAGGTCGGACCAGTAGCCCACGAAGATGTCAAGCAGGCTGGAGGCGGAATCGGCGACGCCCTCGATGAGGCCGACGATGGAGGGGCCCACGCCCATGACGGCGGTGAGGAAGACCGGCAGGATAGGAAGGATCATCTCGGATGAGACGTCGTTGAAGAAGCTGGCCGCGCCCAAGGCCAGGACATTGGGCCGGATGCCTTCAAGAAATTTCGAGCCCATGATACCACCCTCTTTTTCCACGGATAGGTGGCAGGGCAACTAATATCAATCTTCCCTGCCGAATCCGAACCAGAGGTGGCGCATGGCCATGATGGAAGATATCCTCGCTCCGCTCAAGGAGCGCAAGCAGATGCGGTTCATCCTGCTCACGATGGTGGTGTACGCCGCCCTGCTCATCCCATTCAAGCCGTTTCCGGTCATGACCGGATTCACCGAGCTGAGGCCCGCGAATTTCGTGCCGGTCCTCTTCGGCGTGTTCTTCGGCCCCGCCGCCGCGTGGGGCTCGGCCGCCGGCAACCTCATCGCTGACGTGTTCAGCTACTTGGAGCTGGGATCGGCGGGCACGCTCTCGGCCGGAAGCGTCTTCGGATTTGCCGGCAATTTCATCTTCGCGTACGCGGCGTGGCGAGTGTGGATGCTCTTTTCCAAGAAAGACATGCAGATCGATGCCTTCCACGTCGGCGTGTTCGCCCTCGCCAGCCTTATCGCAAGCCTCCTGTGCGCCGCGATCATCGGAGCGGGCATCTATGCGCTCGGGGCCAAGGACCTTGGCGGGGCGATGTTCATGGTCATGTTCATTACGCTCAACAACCTGGGGCCCGCGCTGATCCTGGGCTCCGCCGGCCTGTGGCTGTTCTATGACAAGGTGAGGGAGGCCGGCTGGCTGGCCGACAAACGGCCGGCGTAAGCGAAGGGCGAGCGGCACACGTCGGCGCGAAAAAATCTCGGGGGTGGCCCGGAATGGCGGGCGCGCGTTATTTCCCGAGCACGTAGTTGAAGATGAGCGGAGCGACGATGGTGGCGTCCGACTCGATCATGAATCGGGGCGTGTCGGACGCGAGCTTGCCCCACGTGATCTTCTCGTTGGGCACCGCGCCCGAATAGGAACCGTAGGAAGTGGTCGAGTTGGAGATCTGGCAGAAATAGGACCAGAGCGGCACGTCGTATTTCTTGATGTCCTGGTTGATGAGCGGAACCACGCAGATGGGGAAATCGCCCGCGATTCCGCCGCCGATCTGGAAGAAGCCGATCTTGGAGTGCTGGGACTGGATGCGGTACCAGTTGATGAGCCGCATCATGTATTCGAGGCTCTCGGACATGATCGAGAGGTCGCGGATCTGGCCATTGGCATGCGAGGCCACGAAATAGTTGCCCAGAGACGAGTCGGCCCATCCGGGGATGAAGATGGGAAGGTCTTTTTCGCAGGCGGCCAGGAGCCAGCTGTCCGCGGGGTCGATCTGGTAGTATTTCTCAAGCGCGCCGGAGCGGATGAGTTCGTAGAGGTATTCGTGCGGGGGCGCGGGGCGGTGGTCGCGCTCGTGCGCCTGCCAGATGGGCAGCAGGTGGCGCTCGATCTTGCGCATCGCCTCCTCCTCGGGGATGCAGGTGTCGGTGACGCGGTTGAGGCCCGCCTTCATCAGCTCCTCTTCCTCCTTGGGGGTGATGTCGCGGTAGTTGCGCACCATCTTGTAGTGCTTGTGCGCCACCAGGTTGAACAGGTCCTCTTCGAGGTTCGCGCCGGTGGTGGAGATGGCGTGGATCTTGTCCTGGCGGATCATCTCGGCCAGGCTGATGCCCATCTCGGCCGTGCTCATGGCGCCGGCCATGGCCAGGAGCATCTTGCCCCCGGATTCGCTGTGGGATTTATAGGAGCGCGCGGCGTCCAGCAATTCAGCTGAGTTGAAATGGCGGAAATTTCTTTCCATGAAAACGGAAATCGGACCTGGAACGCTCACTTAACAACCCTCCTTTTATGCCGCCCGAATGCATGACGACACAAACTGGAGAACAGTTCGCCCCTCCGTCTTCATCCGGACGTTGGGGCTTCTGGCTCCAAAGGTGCTAGGATGGGAAAATATATTATGCTAACGCCAAAAAATGCGATAAAATGGGGAAAAATTACGTGCGCGCGAAAAAAAATCGAAAAAGCGGGGAAAAACGGGCGAAACGCGAAAAAAATGCGCTTGCTGTAAAAAAACCGAAAAAAAGCGCGCGGAAAGGAAAAATCGAAAAATTCGGGCGGATGCCGCTTAGAGCGGGATGCCCAGGGCGGCCAGCGCCAAGACGATGACGACGCCCACCGCCCCGCCGATGGCGGCGATGAGGAAGGTGATCCAGTCCAACGGCACGGACAGCAGGCCGAGGGCCGAGAGCAGCCAGAACACGGTCAGCCCCAGCACGCCGTTGATGATGAGCGGCAGGATCTTGCGTAAAACCCAGTAGAGGGCGAGCGCGATGATGATGGAAAGGCCCAATGCGATGAACAAACCCAACGATGCCATGCAACCGCCTCCGATATCCGATGATGCGCTGCCATACCGGCGCATTTGCATACCGGCGTATATTGGATACGACGCTGATTCTTAAGCCCTTGCCGGGGGGAGTCCGGACTTGCCATTTCATAGGGAGTCCGGACTCACCAGTTCATCCTGTCGGCCAGCACGTACGCGTAGTGCTTGAACCATTCGGTGATGAAGAAAAGAGAAAAACGCGGGGCGGCCCGGGCCGCCCGCTTCGCTCTTGCCATCGTTTTGCTTCGCTCTTGCCATCGTTTTGCTTCGCTCGTGTCACCGTTTCATTTGCCAGCGGGCTTGCGGTTTATCCGCCGGCCGGGCTCCGGGCAAAGCGCGCGATGAGCGTGCGCATGCCCCAAGGCGCGATGGCCGTTGTGACGAAAGCCATGGAGGCGATGAGCGTGTATTGCGCGGCGGTGATGATCGGCAGCCCGTCCGCGCCGAGCGTGCCCAGTCCCAAGAGCGCGATGATGAGTGCGATCTCGCCGCGGGGCACCATGCCGAAGCCCACCAGCACGCTCTCGCCCCAGTTCATGCCGCAGAGGCGCGCGGGCAGGGCGCAACCGACCATCTTGCCCAGGATGGCGATGAGCGTGAGGACGAGCAAGGGGACGAGGATGGCGGGGATGGCCCACACGTCCACGAGCATCCCGAGGCTGATGAAGAACACCGGCGTGAAGAGCACGTCCAGCGAGAAGAGCGCGCGATTGAGCTTGTCCGCGAGGGGCGAGAAGCCGATGACCAGGCCCGCGAGGAACGCGCCGACGATGGCCGAGAGGCCCAGGCTTTCGGCCGCGAAGGAATAGAAGAAGAGGATGGCCAGGAGGCCGGAAAGCGTGCGCTTGGAGATCTCGCCCTCCTCGTAGCTGAAGAAACGGGAGATGAACAGCTTGCCCAGCGCGATGCCGGAGACCACGAAAACGAGGGCGACGGCGATGAGGAGCGCGAAGGGGGAGAGCGACTCGGCCGAGAGCGTGGTGGGGACGTTCTTGATGAGGCCGAGCACCATGAGCGCCAGGATGTCGTCGATGACGGCCGCGCCCAGGATCGCCTGCGCAAAGGGCTTGGAGATGAGCGCCATCTCCTCGAGCACCGCCGCCGTGATGCCGACCGAGGTGGCGGTGAGGGCGGCGCCCACGAAAAGGGAATAGGCGAAGCTCCCGCCCGATGACTGGGCGTAGAGGAATCCGATGGCGAAGGGCAGGATCACGCCGCCCAAGGCGATGAGGAGGTTCTTTAAGTTGAACACCAGCTCGAGCTTGGAATGCAGGCCGATGCGGAAGAGCAGGATGATGACGCCCAGGTTGGCGAACGTGGAGATGAGCTCGCTCTCACCCATGAGCGTGGGCATCGCCGAAGGCAGCTGGATGTCCAGGGCTGAGAGGACGGGTTGGGCGCCGGCCGTGGCGAACGGCCAGAGCACCGAGAGCGTGTGGTTGGAGATGAGCACGCCCAGCACGAGCAGCACCATCACGAAGGGCTGCTGCCAGGACTGCACCAGCCGCTCGGCCACGAGCGCGATGAGCAGGAAGAGGGTGATGTCCACCCAGATGTGCTTCTCGGGGCTGATGGAACCGAAGAGGGCCGAGCGCAGCACGGCCAGGAGCATGAGGACGCCCAACAGAAGGATGAGGTAGCCGGACCACGCGCGCGTGCGCGACGCGGCCAGGGAGACGGCGTCGTACGCCGGAGACAGGAGCCCGGCGCCCGGGCGGGCGGCTTCTTTCCGAGAGGATTTTTTCATGATACTGCAAAGAAGACGAAGTTTAAAATCACAGCCCATAATTGAAAATCACAGCCCGTAACGGGAGAGCAGGGCGGCGCCCCAGAGAGCGGGATGCGGGATCGGGCAGGGCGAGATGGGTGTATCTTTCGCTTCGTCCGATGCGTTCGCCTCGAACGCAGCCGTCACTTTTTTCCTCAGCGGACCGACGTACGCGGCTCCGACCGAACCGGCGATGACGAATTCCCGGGGCTCGAGGGCGGAGGCGATGAGGGCGAGGCCCAGGCCGAAATAGGCGGCGGACTGGTTTGATATTTTCTTGGCGAGCGGAACAGAGGAGTGGAGGATGTGCTTGGCATCGCGATCGCGGGCGGGAAGAGATGAAAAAAGAGGCGGATTACGCATGGGAGGTGAAATATCGCGCGCATCGTTTGGAAGGGCCGATAATGCGGGCTTATTCTTGGTGCTGTTTTTTTCCTTAAGCGCGAGCGCGTAGCGGCGGGCGATGCCGAACCCCCCGCACATCTGCTCCCATTCCTCCTTGATCGGGCCCGGGCCGGACGCGCCCCGGCTCCCCCCGTGCCCGCTCGCGCCGGACGCGCCGGCGTTGCGCGCGAGAAGGATTTTCATGTGCCCGAATTCGCCGGCCTGGTTGTCCTCGCCGCGCACGAGGCGGCCGTTGCGCACGATGGCCCCGCCGATGCCGCTGCCCGGCGCGATGACGATGAAATCGTCGTCTTCCTTGCGCCCGCGCGCGTGCCAGACGGCGAGGGCCATGCACTTGGCGTCGTTCTCGACCGAGACGGGAATGGAGAGCTTGCGCCCAAGGACGGATTTGGCGTCGAACGCACGGACATCGGGAAGGTTGGGGAGCTTGAGCACTTTGCCATCATGCACGAAGCCGGGGAAGCAAATGCCCAAGGAGGTGGCCCTGCTTTTCTTGCAAATGCGGACGATGAGCTGGACGAGCCGGCCGGAGGTCATCTTCGCGGGAATGGCGATGCGCGCGATCCGGGCGCGCGCGCCCTTCGCGCCGGCGAGCGCATACTCGAGCTTGCTCGCGCCGATGTCGATGGCGAGCGGGCGGGGGGCAAGAGCAGGCATAGGTTCGACCGGGAATGGGGGCTTGGCGGCCGGCGCGAGGCCATGGGCCAGATACGAAGGTTATTTGCTCCAGTACAGCTGCGTGTCGCCCACGTTGTTGATGAAGCGGGTGTAGGCGTCGTCCACCGGCTTCTGGGTGCTGATGTTGAAGAGCGTGCCGTCGGAGGAGATGGTGATCGAGCCGAGCTTGTCGGTGACGTACACGCTGATGTTCTTGAGCATGAGGCGGCGGATGAGGGCGGGCTCGGGGTAGAGGTCGCGCGCATTCGGGCCGACGGAGATGATGCCGATCTTGGGCTTGGCGCGATCGAGCAATTGGAACGAGGCCGAATTGCCCGAACCGTAGTGCGACACCTTGAGCACCGGGCAGGCGATCGGCACCGACCCGAGGATGATGCGCGATTCCACGCCGCCCGTCACCGTGCCCGGATCGCCGCCCGACGCGCCGGCCGCTTCGGATTGGGAGAAGAGCAGGGCGCAGAACGAGCCGTAGGACGCCTTCATGGCGACGGAGTCGGTCTGGGGATTGCCCATCAGGCGCTCGGACTGGGGGTTGAGGATGGCGAAGGTCAGGTTGCCGTAGGAGAAGGTGTCGCCGTACTGGACCGATTTGTGCGGGATGAATTCGACGGCCTGCAAGACGGACTGCCAGAAGGGATCGGAATAGTTCACGCCGTTGGTCCATACCTCGCGGACCGGGAATTTGCGGGTGATGGCGAATGTGCCGCCCACGGAATTCGGATCGGGTGAGGAGAGCACGAGCACGTCGATGCTCTCGACGTTCTTCGCGCGCAGGAAAGCGATGACGTCATCCGCCGCGCCGGCCGGGCCGTCATCCATGAGCATGGTGAAATTCCCGGCCCGTACCAAGGTGGAGTCGCCGAATCCCACGTCGATGAAGGACATCTGGAAGGGCACGGCGGGAATGGCGGGCGGCTCGCTGGAGGATGGGAGCGTCTGGGGAGGCGCATAGGGCGGCAGGGGCGGCGGGGGGTTGGACGGCGATACGGGGGAAGGCGAGGGCCCGGACTGGATGCAGCCCAGCAGAAGGAGTGCGACGAGGGCCAGGAGGGCCAGCGAAAAGACAACCAAGGTCGATTTATGCATGGAAAAGCAACTCTTGTGGAGTTTAAAATGCTTATAGCTTATTACAACTTATACATTACAGCTTATACATATTACAGCTTATACATCGATGGAGCCCCTACGGGATGGGGCATGGATGCAACCGCGTCAGGATGGTGGGAACATGGCACCGCAAAGCGAAACGGATGAGAGCGGCCTGCTCGCGAAGGCCGCGCGGCTCGAGGAAAAGCGGCTGTTCATCAAGGCCGCCGATATCTACGAGCGGCTGGGCCGGATGGAGAAGGCCGCGGCCGCTTACGAGGCGGGCGGGGATTTCGAGCGGGCCGCCTCCCGCTTCGAGAAGCTCGGCCGGGACGAGGATGCGAAACGCTGCCGTCAGAAGAAGGAGGCCTCTTCGCAAACGGAGACGTGGGACGACCTGCATGCCAAGTTCCAGGCCGACCTGCCGTACCAGTAAGGGGCGTTGGAGGGATGGGGATGAAGACGTTCACCGAATATCTCTGGTTCGAGACCAAGAAGCAGAAGGAGATCCTGCCCATCACCGAGCGGGTCGCCGCCGTGGTGGAAAAATCGCAGGTCAAGGAGGGCCTCTGCCTCGTGTCGGCCATGCACATCACCGCCGCCGTCTACGTCAACGACGAGGAGGGCGGACTGGTCGAGGACATCATGGAATGGGCGGACAAGCTCGCTCCCATCGCGAACTACCGGCACCACCGCACGGGAGAAACCAACGGGGATGCGCACCTCAAAAGGCTGCTGCTGGGCCACCAGGTGCTCCTGCCGATCACGGACGGAAAACTGGATTTGGGGCCGTGGGAACGGGTGTTCTACGCCGAATTCGACGGCAAGCGCAAGAAGCGGGTGATCGTCAAGGTCATCGGCGAGTAGGAGGGTGCGGAAAACAAAAAACCAAAAAAAAACAAAAGGGGGCGGCTCGGGCCGCCTCGAAAAACGGATGGAGCGGAACGAGCCGCCCCTCGAATCGGGTTAGTTTGACCCGACCCGAATCAAGTTTTTGATGTTTTTGTCTTTCTTCGAGGAATAACGCAACGGCCTTCTCGCCGCGAGGCATGCGGCTTTTTATTTATTTGCGAACATGAGATTAGTCTGGGTTATCGCGCATAGCCCCCCATAGCAATTTCATGGTGGGAGGCTTATCGGCATGGACCCGGACAAAAAAGCGATACTGGTTCTTTCGGACGGATCCGTTTATCACGGACAGGGATTGGGAGCCCTCAGCGAGCGCGCGGGCGAGCTGGTGTTCAACACCTCCATGACCGGCTATCAGGAGGCCCTGACCGACCCCTCGTACGCCGGGCAGATTTTGATGATGACCTATCCGCTCATCGGAAATTACGGCTTGAACAAGGAGTGGGTGGAAAGCGGGAGGGTGCACGTGGAGGGCTTCTGCGTGCGAAAGGATTACGGCCAGCCCAGGCATCAGGGGAGCGGATCCAACCTCGACAAATACCTAGAGGACAACGGCGTTCCGGGCATCGCCGGGCTGGACACGCGCGCCATCACGAAAAAAATCCGCGAGCATGGCGTGATGCCGGCCGCCCTGTGCGCGTATGACGCGAAGAAGGAGGCCGACATCCCGGCCCTTCTTGCGCGGGCCAAGCGGACGCAATACAGCGAGCTGGATTACGTGAGCAAGGTGAGCGTGGATAAGATGCAGGTGCACGGGAAAGGCACGAAGAAGGTCGCCCTGCTCGACTACGGAGTGAAAGGGAATATCGTGCGCGAGCTGAACGCGCGAGGCTGCCAGGTGCTCGTATTCCCGGCCTCGGCCACGGCGCAGGAGATCGAATCGTACGATGCGGACGGCATTCTGCTTTCCAACGGGCCCGGGGATCCGGCGCGGCTGGGGGAGACGGTGCGCGAAATAAAAAAGATGATGGATTACCCCATCATGGGGATTTGCCTGGGCCACCAGCTGCTCGGCCAGATCGCCGGCAAGACGTATAAACTAAAATTCGGCCACCGCGGCGCGAACCATCCGGTGCTGGACAGGGAATTGGACCGGGTGGTCATCACCACGCAGAACCACGGATTCTCGGTGGACGAGAAATCGCTGGGAAAGGACTGGAAGGCGACGCACATCAACCTGAACGACAGGACGCTCGAAGGCATGGCGCACAGATCGTTGCCCATCTTCTCGGTGCAATACCACCCGGAAGCGCATCCCGGCCCGAGGGATTCGATGTACCTGTTCGACAAATTCGTCAAAGAATTATGAAGACAGGATAGAGCTTGATTTTTATGCCCATCGACAAAACCATCAAAAAAGTGCTGGTCATCGGCTCCGGACCCATCGTCATCGGCCAGTCGGCCGAATTCGACTATTCCGGCTCCCAGGCGTGCAAGGCATTGCGCGAGGAGGGCGTGCATGTCGTGCTGCTCAACTCGAATCCCGCCACCATCCAGACCGACCCGGAGATGGCGGACACCATTTACGTCGAGCCGGTGACCCCGGACGTGCTGCTCAAGATCATCGAGAAGGAGAAGCCGGACGGGCTCATCGCCACCATGGGCGGACAGACCGCGCTCAACCTGGCGATGGACATGCACCGCCAGGGCGTGCTGGAGAAGAACGGCGTGCGCCTCCTGGGCACGGGCATCAGTGCCATCGAGATGGCCGAGGACCGGGGGCTTTTTTCGAAAATGCTCAAGGAGATCGGCGAGCCCATCCTGGACAGCGTGGCGGCCATGACGCACGAGGAAGCGGAGGAATTTTCCAGGACGCATCCCTTCCCGCTCATCCTGCGTCCCGCCTTCACGCTGGGCGGCACGGGCGGCGGCATCGCCCGGGACCAGCAGGAATTCGACGAGCTGCTCAAGCTGGGATTCACGCTCTCGCCCAACCACCAGATCCTCATCGAGGAGAGCGTGCTGGGCTGGGGCGAATTCGAATACGAGATGATGCGCGACGCGAACGACAGCTGCATCACCATCTGCAACATGGAGAACGTGGACCCGATGGGCGTGCATACCGGCGAGTCGGTGGTGGTGGCCCCCTCGCAGACCCTCTGCGACGACGAGCACCAGCGCCTGCGCAGCGCGGCGATCAGGATCATCCGCTCGCTTAACATCGTGGGCGGATGCAACATCCAGTTCGCCCTCAACCAGAAAAAGGGGGAATACGTGGTGGTCGAGGTGAACCCGCGCCTTTCGCGCTCCTCCGCCCTCGCCTCCAAGGCCACGGGCTACCCCATCGCGCGGGTGGCCGCCAAGATCGCGCTGGGCTACCGCCTCGACGAGATATCCAATTCAGTCACCAAGACCACGCCCGCCTCGTTCGAGCCGGCGCTGGATTATTGCGTCGTGAAGATACCCCGCTGGCCCTTCGACAAGATGCCGCAGGGGGAACGCCGCTTGGGCACCCAGATGAAGAGCACGGGCGAAGTGATGGCGATCGGGAGGACGTTCGAGGAAGCCTACCTCAAGGCGGCGCGCAGCCTCGAGCAGAAAGCGCCCAAGATAAAGGACTCGCAGATTGAGGATCATTTGAGCGCGCCCACGGATCTGAGGATATTGGCGATTTTGCAGGCCTTGCGGAACGGAATGGAGCCGCAGGAGATCCAGCGGATCACCGCGATCCACCGATGGTTCATCGACCGGTTCGCCGGGATCGTCAGCATGGAGAAGAGGCTCGCGGGCGGCCCGCTCGCGCCGGCGCTGCTTCTCGAGGCCAAGCGGATGGGCTTCTCGGACGAGGGCATCGGGAGGCT
>JAZDHB010000009.1:0-14944 GCA_043806415.1 Microcaldota archaeon
GCTCGTCTTGGTCTTTTTGCTCGCGTTGTTATTCTTTTTTTTCTGTATTGTAAACGGGATACAATAAGGGATGAGAGATACAGTGCGCAAGAAAAAGAACCCGCTCCGCTCCGGGGCGCGCCCGAGCGCGCCCGGTTTTGGTTTTGTTCTTGCTCGCGTTGTTGTTCGTTTTTTGCTCGCGTTGTTATTCGTTTCTTATTTGCCTTATTGCGGCGTTTCGAGGCAGGCATAGGGCGAGATCGGGGCAGGGGCTTTCCCGAAGATGAGCTGGTCGATGTAGGTCTCGACCTGCTTGATCAGGTCCGAAATCTGCGAGAGGATGTCCTTGCCGTAGACGAAGCGCTCGAAATCCCCCTCGGATTGGGGGCTCACCAGCGACTGGTTGCCAAAGAAGAAGGTGGGCGTGCCGTACACGCCGGCCGCGCGGGCCGCATTCTCCTCCTTGTTCACGTAATCCGAGGAGCGCGAAGAATCGAGGCAGGAGGAGAAAGCGGCCGGGTCAAGCGAGAGGTTGGCGGCCATTTTCTCGAGGTTGGCCCGCGAGTGGTCGAGATCCAGGAAGAGATCGTCGTGCATGGGCCAGAACTTGTTCTGCTCGTTGGCGCAATAGGCCGCCTGGGCGGAGAGGAAGCTGTCGTTGTGCGCCAGGATGGGCATCATGCGGAATTCAAGCTGGATGTCCGGATGGGCGGCGAGGAATTGCTTGAGCGCGGGTTGCACGGCCCGCGTGTAGTGGCAGGAGAAGCAGCCCACTTCCACGAGCGTGGCGGAGCCGTTGCCCAAGGTGGGGCCCGTGCCGGGCGGCAGGGCCGTCAAGAGGGGCGCCGAGGGCTTGCCCAGCACCTGATCGAAGAAGCACACGCCGCCTTGCGGGCCGTTGCAGTTGCCGTACACGGCGTAGTTGTACAGGACGATGCCCGAGTAGATCATGCTGCCAAAGAAGAGGATGCTAAAGAGCGTGGAGAGGAGCTGGAAATGCCGGTTGATGGGCGCCGCGATGGCCGGCGAGCGCTTGAAGATGCTGGCCACGATGGTGGCCTGGAGCTTCTCGTCGAATTTGGTCTCGCATGGCCGGAAGGTGAGGGTGAAGGTCATGCACTTGAAGGCTTCCTTGGCCAGCTCGCGATACGCGGCCGAGAAGATGCCCAAGACGGCGAAGAGGACGAGTGCGACGATGCAGAAAATCATTTGGATCAGCCCATTTTCGATATCTTGCCCAGCACGTCGGCGAATTGGCGCACCTGTTCTTTTGTGTTGTACAGGTGGAGGGAGGCGCGCACCGTTCCGCTCACGCCCAGCTTGGTGGTGACCGGGATGGCGCAGTGGTGTCCCGAGCGCAGGGCGAACCCCAGCTGGTCGAGCATGATGGCGGTCTGGTGGGGAGGCAATTTGCCGGCGTTGAACGCAAACAGGGCCGAGGCTTTGAGGCGCGCCTCGCGCGGACCGTAGAGCGAGACGTTCGGCATCCCGGAGAAGGCGTCGAGCATCGAGGCGATGAGCTCTTTCTCGTGCGCCTCGATCTGGGCGTAGCCGATCTTGGAGATGAAGTCGATGGCCGCCCCCAGGCCGATCCATTCGGCAATGGCGGGCGTGCCGGCCTCGAAGCGCTCGCGGGTCGGGATGAGCTCGTACCCTTCAAGCGAGGCGGTGCGGATGGTGCCCCCGCCCAGGAACCAGGGCGTGAGCGGCGCGCCAGCGCGGTGGTAGAGCACCCCGGTACCGGTCGGGCCGAAGCATTTGTGCGAGGGGAAGGCGAGGTAATCCACGGCCCACTGGCGAAGGTCCACGGGGTGGTGGCCCACGTACTGGGCGGCGTCCACGAGCACGAGCGAGCCGTTGTCCTTAGCCGCCTTCGCGATCTCGCGCACCGGCACCGAGGCGCCCAGCACATTGGAGCAGGCCGAGAAGGCCACCAGGCGCGTGCGCCGTGAGAGCAGGGAGGAGAAGGCTTGCGGCGAAAGGATGCCTTGCGGGTCGGAATCCGCCACCTTGACGATGACGCCCTTCTTCTTGAGCGCCAGCCACGGGAGGAGGTTGGAGTGGTGCTCGAAATCGCTGACGATGACCTCGTCGCCCCCGTTCCAGTCGAGGCCGAGCGCCACGCCGTTGACGGCTTCGGTGGTGTTGCGCACGTTGACGAACTCGTCCTCGCGGGCATTGAAGAAGCGGGCGAGCTTGGAATAGACCTCCTCGTATTCGTGCGAGGCCTTCTTGGTGAGCGCGTGGTCCCCCCGGTGGATGTTGGCCCGGTAGAGCGTGTAGAATTCCTGCATCTTCTCCAGGACCGGGCGGGCGGTCAGCGAAGAGGCGCCGGAATCGAAATACACGCGGTCTTTGAAAGTGGGGAAAAATGCCTGGACGTCCATAGGATGACCCGAATGGAGATGGTGGGAGACGGCCCCGCGCATGTCACGAGGCCGGACGGACTCGCGGGAGGCCGATTAACGGATGAAATTGGGGATGGAGATTTATAAGTCATCGCCTATGGTTCGGACCGGATAAGAGGCGGATGCTATTACGGATTGGAAACATCATACCGGGGCGTACCAAAACAGGAGAATTAAAAACTAGCTCTTGATAATTAGGATGAGAAAATCGCCAGGACCCGAAGGGATCGGATCCGGATTCGACTTGGATTCGAATGGATCGGATTGTTTTTTTTAGCGCAGGATGGCGATGATAGGGAGGTTGGAAAAATGTCAGAAACACACGCATCCGGAGGGCTGGACCCAACAGCCTTTTATTCGGTGGCAATCGCGATTATCTTGGGCGCGGTTCTCATATCGGGAGCCGTCTTCATGTCGGTCGGCGCGCTCAACCAGACGTTGTTCGAGAAAAGCCTGACTGCCAGTGCGAATGGGACGCCGCAGACCCAACCGACGCAGCCTGCACAGCCCACGCAGCCGACGCAACCCACGCAGCCGACACAGCCGGCCGCGCCGTCTGCGCCCAGAACGGTGAATCTCGACTTGAGCAGCCGGCCCGTGGATGGAAACCCCAACGCCAAGGTGACGCTGGTGGAATTCTCCGAATTCCTCTGCCCATACTGCATCAACGTCCACCCCACCATAGTGGATTTGCAGAATAAATACGGCGACAAGATGGACACCGTGCACATGAACTTCATCATCCACGGCGACCCGGCCAAGTATGCCTCGGCCGGCGTGGAGTGCGCGGGAGACCAGGGCAAGTACTACCAGATGCATGATGCGGTGTTCGATTCGAAGGGCGCCCTGGTGGACAAGGCAGGCCTGGACAGCATCGCGAAGAACCTCAGCCTGGACATGGCCAAGTTCGACGCCTGCCTGGACGGGGGCAGCAAGAACGCCATCATCGACGCCGAGCAGGCGCAGGGCAATGCGGTCGGCGTGAGCGGAACCCCCAGCTTCGTGGTGCTCACCTCGTCGCACACCGACGCGACTAAGAACAAACTCCAGCAGGTGGCCAGCAGCTTCGTGTCCAGCTACTACGGCGGGCAGGAATCGTCCTATGTGGTGGACGTGCCCGGACGCGGCTACGGACTGTTCTTCGTGGGCGCGCTGCCCGAATCCGCCTTCACCCAGGCGATCGACGCCGCGACTGCGAGCTAAAGAAGATGACGGCCGTCGCCGGCCCGCAAGGCCGGCGGCGGTTCCCCCTTTTATTTTTCAAATCCTTCTTTTCAGGATCTTTTTCTTTCGGCTGTTGCCGGCCTCCGAGCCGATGAATTAAAAAGAGGCGTCCCAAAAAGAGAGCCCATGCGCAAGAAACGCGGAGGGGGAACATCAGAATTATCAATGTCCCCCTCCCCATTTCTTATGGTAGTTTCTGACCCTCCCCCTATTCTTCCTGACCCCTCCCCCGAGGTTAGTTTATGCAACTGATCATAGCCGAAAAACCAAAAGTGGCCGAGAAGATAGCCCAGGCGCTGGCCGAAGGGCCGGTGCTCAAGGAGAAGGGCAAGGGGCAGGCCTCGTATTTCATCGTGAGGCGCAAAGGCATCGAGATCGCCATCGCGCCCGCGGTCGGGCACATCTACGGACTGGCCGAGAAGAACAAGACGGGCTACACCTACCCGGTATTCGACATCGAGTGGAAGCCCGCCTATGAAGCCGAGAAGGAGGCGGACTACACCAAAGGGTACGTCCAGACGCTCGAGATGCTCGGAAAAAAGGCGGATGAGGTGGTCGTCGCCTGCGACTACGACATCGAGGGCTCGCTCATCGGATATAATGCCCTGCGCTACGCGTGCCGCAAGGAGGCCAAGGACGGCCGACGCATGAAATTCTCGGCCCTCACCGCCGGAGACCTCGTGGACGCCTACGAGAACCGCGAGGCGCTGGACGTCCCGAACGCGCAGGCGGGCGAGGCGCGGCACATGCTCGACTGGTTCTATGGCATCAACCTCTCGCGCGCGCTCATGGGCGCCATCAAATCGGCCGGCAAGTTCCAGGTGATGTCGATCGGGCGCGTGCAGGGGCCGGCCCTCAAGCTCCTCGCCGACCGGGAGAAGGCCATCGAGGCGTTCGTGAGCACGCCCTACTGGGAGCTGACCTGCCACATCGACGGAGTGGAATTCAAGCACGAGAAGGACCGGTTCACCGACAAGGGGGAGGCGCAAAAAGCGCTGGCCGCCTCCGAGCCGGGTCCGCACTCGATCATTAACATCGTGAAGAAACCGTACGAGCAGATGCCCAACCCGCCCTTTGATTTGACCAGCCTGCAGGTGGAGGCGTACCGGCAGTTCAAGTTCGCGCCCACGCAGACTTTGGAGATGGCGCAGACCCTTTATGAGCAGTCTATGATTTCCTATCCGCGCACCTCTTCGCAGAAATTGCCGGCCAAACTGAACCTCGGCAAGATCGTGCAGGCGCTGGGCAAGCAGCCCGAGTATGCCTCGCTGTGCCAGCAGCTGGTCTCGGCGCAGAGATTCAAGCCCTATGAGGGCAAGAAGGAGGATCCGGCGCACCCGGCCATCCATCCCACCGGCCAGCAGGGATCGGTTGGCGAGCGGGAGCGCAAGCTTTATGATCTCATCGTCAAGCGGTTCCTCGCCTGCATGGCCCCTCCGGCGAAACGGGAGAGCCAGCGGGTGAAGGCCCGGTGCGGCAGCGAGGGGTTCAACACCGCCGGCTCGCGCACGCTCGAGCCGGGCTGGTTCGAATTCTACAAACCCTACGTGAAACTGGAGGACATCGTCCTGCCGGGCTGGAAGGAGGGGCAGGCTGTGCTTGCCAAGGAGTTCAGGAACACGGAGAAGAAAACACAGCCGCCGAAAAGATTCACGCCCGCCTCGGTCATCTCGGAACTGGAGGACCATGACTTGGGGACCAAGGCGACGCGGGCCGTGGTGGTGGACACCCTTTTCAAGCGCGGCTACCTGACCGGCAAGACCTCGATCACGGTCACGGGATTCGGCAAATCGGTCTGCGACATCATGGGCAAATACTCGCCCGAGATTTTGGACGAGGAGCTCACGCGCGGGATCGAGAAGGAGATGGAAGCGATCCAGGACAAGAGCATCGGGCCTGACGTGGTGGTGGAGGACGGCAAGAAGATCCTCACGGTCATTTTGGAGAAATTCAAGAGCCAGGAGAAGGCGGTAGGCTCGGATTTGGCCGTCGCGCTCACGGGCGCGCGGGAGGCGGCTTCCCGGCTCGGGACGTGCCCGGCCTGCGGGCAAGAGCTTCGCAAGATCCATCTTCGCACCGGAAGCCAGTTCGTGGGCTGTTCGGGCTATCCCACCTGCCGGCAGACCTACCCGTTGCCGCAGGGCGCGCTCATCGAGGCGTTGGGCACGGTGTGCGAGAAATGCCATACGCCGCGCATCAAGGTGATACGAAAAGGCAGGAAGCCCTTTGACATGTGCCTCTCGCCCTCGTGCGAAACGAAGAAGGACTGGGGCTTCAACAGCTCGTCGTCCTCTTCGGGCGGCTCGGGGGGCGGGTCGGTGAGATTCGAATCGGAAGTGAAGAAAGAGGAGGAGGCGAAGAAAGCGGCCAAGGCGCTCGCCGGCTCGTTCAAGCCCGCCGATGTTTCGAAACGCCCGGCCAGCCAGCACCCGCCCAAGTCTCCGACGAGCGCGCCCAAGACGGGCGGTTTCCCGACGCTCTCCTCTCCCCCAGCGCCTTCGTTCAACAAGGGCACGGGAACGGGCGGCGCGAAGATGGAACTGCTTGACGCCGAAAAGAAAGGCGAAGAAAAGAAGCCGGCCAAAAAATCGCCCGCGCGCAAAAAGCCAGTGCAGAAAAAGAAAAAGGAGTAGGAAGGCTTCTCTCGTTTAGCCCGAACGTCCAAGCCTCGTGTTTATTAGAGTGTTTGTCCATAGAATAAGATATGAAGTTCAGACGCTTTGCTGCAACCACCGCCGCACTCTTTTTTGCTTTGAACGCCAACAACCCGTTTTATACCAAGCACGAAATCCAACTCCCCCGACCCTTACCCGGAGTTGAGCGAACCGTGCTGACCGGGGAAGCCCGGAATGGATCCGGCACGCAGCGAACCGGAGCCATGCCGAACGCGAGCGCCGCGCGAGAAGCCGGAGCCGCATCGGATCGTTCCGTCGCGCGGGAAGCCATAGCCGCCCCGCTCCCCGACCTCTCGCAACTCCAGCTCCCGCGCGAGATTCCGGTGGAAAAAGGCCACAAAACCGAGTGGGCGGGCCAGATCGCCCTGATGCTGAGCGTGATCGCATTTGGCATGCAGCTGGGACGCAATTGGAAGGTGAAAAAACAGGAGGACATCTCACTCAAATCCTGGATCAGCGCCTTTTTCGTGGATTCTGCTTGGGGTGCGTATGGGCTGGCCAACGAGCTGTTCACCATGGTGGCTTCCAACGGATTGGCGCTGCTGCCGCGCATCTATGGCATTTACCAGATCATGAAAGGCCAGGCCGAGGATTTCAGGGCCTCGCTGGCCTGGGCCGTGAATGAAGCCTGCAAGACCTTGGAGAAGATGGCCGGGAAAGGTTATCTAGTCGACAGCTTGATATGGGCGGCGGCGGGCGATCCCCTAAACACCCTGGCCGCGGCCGCCACCATGCCCGCCTACCTGCAATTCAGGAAGACCATGAAGGAGATGAAAACCGCGGGCATTTCCTTAGGCTCGCAGGGGCTGTACACGCTGGCATCCCTGTTCTGGGGCATCAACGGCCTGCTGTTCGGCAAAGGGGCCGTGGTGGCCTCCAGCCTGGCAGGACTTTACTTCTACGGAGCGGTTTCGAGAGCCAAATACAGGCAGCTCAAAGAAGATGGCCAGGGCGTGGGCAGGGCCATCGGGCAGGAAGCGGCGGATACGGCGAAATTCGCCTGGGAGAAAGGGCTCAAGCTCTTGTATTGGATGACACCGATGCGGCCAAAACAGGCGGCTGAACAGCCGCTCGCCGTTGAAATCGAGACAGATTGAAGGAAAAGAAACCGGAATCGCCGAAGAGCGCGATGCTCTTGCGCCGGGTTGTTGATAGATTGGATCGGATGGACCCGACATGCGGAATTGGGCGGATTCGGCCGGCTTCTCTTCTTCTTTTCACGACGGGCGATGCATGCATTTAAATAACACTTCCACGCCTAAGTAATAAACGTGAAAGTCTCCCGAGCCTTAATCAGCGTTTTCGACAAAACAGGGCTTCTTGAACTGGCGAGGGCACTTAATAGGCACGGCGTGGAAATCCTCTCTTCCGGCGGGACCGCTGCCGTGCTGCGCAAGGCGGACATCCCGGTGCTCGAGGTGGGCAAATACACCGGCGCACCCGAGATGTTCGGCGGGCGCGTGAAGACCCTGCACCCCAAAATCCACGGCGGCATCCTATTTCGGCGCGACAGCGCGCAGGACAACAAGGAGGCGCGCGAGGCGGGCATCGCCCCCATCGATTTGGTGGTGGTGAACCTCTACCCATTTGAGAAGACGGTGGCCAGGGAAGGCGTGGAGGAGGACGAGGTCATCGAGAACATCGACATCGGCGGCGTGTCGTTGATACGGGCGGCGGCCAAGAACTACAGGCACGTGGCAGTGGTGGTGGAGCCGGAGGATTATCCCGGCATTGTCCGCGAGATGGACGAGAACGGCGGCCGGGTGTCGGAGGGCAAGCGGCGCAACCTCATGATCAAGGCCTTCGAGCGCACGAGCCATTACGATTGGGCCATCTCCAGGTATTTCGGCGGAGAGGGCACCGAGCGCTTCCCGCACCGCATGAAGATGGTGTTCGAGCGCGCCTACCCTTTACGCTACGGCGAGAACCCGCACCAGAAGGCGGCCGCCTACCGGCTCGTGGGCGAGCGCTCGCTTTTTGACGCGCGCATCTTCTCGGGCAAGCAGATGAGCTACAACAACTTCTTGGACGCCGATTCGGCCCTGCACCTCATCCGCGAATTCTACGGGCGGACGGCGTGCATCATCCTCAAGCACAACAACCCCTGCGGCGCGGCCGTCGGCGCCACGCTCAAAGAGGCGTACCAGAAAGCGCACGCGACCGATTCGCTCTCGGCATTCGGCGGCATCGTGGCCTTCTCGCAGCGCGTGGACGGGCCCACCGCCGAGGCGATGGCCAATCTTTACCTGGAGGTGGTGCTGGCGCCCGGCTATGACCCCGAGGCGCTGGACATCCTCAAGAAAAAGCCCTCGCGCCGGATCCTGGACATCACCGACCTGTTCCGCCCGGTGCGCGCGGGCGACGTGACGTTCCGGCACATCAGCGGCGGCATGCTCTACCAGCACGAGGATCCCAACGTGTATGATTTGCGCACCGCGCAGGTGGTGACGCGCCGCAAGCCCACGGACGAGCAGTGGCGCGACATGCACTTCGCCATGACCGTGGCCAAGCACGTCAAGAGCAACGCGATCACCCTCGTGCGCAACGAGCAGCTCGTCGGCGTGGGGGCGGGCCAGATGTCGCGCATCGACTCCACGCGCATCGCGATCGCGAAGGCGCGCTCGAACAAGTTCGAACTCAAGGGCTGCGTCGCGGCCTCGGACGCGTTCCTGCCCTTCCCGGACACGCTCGACGAATTGAAGGCGGCGCAGGTCGAGGCGCTGGTGCAGCCCGGCGGCTCGGTCAAGGACGAGGAGGTCGTGAAGGCGGCCGACGAGAAGGGGATGGCGATGGTGTTCACCGGCACGAGGCACTTCAAGCATTAGTAAAATGATATAAAGCGCGCAATCCTTCTTTTGGCATGTTGATACGCAAAAAAAATGGCATGAAAACCGCCCTGTTCGCCGGACGCTTCCAGCCGTTCCACCGGGGACATGCCCAAATCGTCAAAGGACTTCTTCTGCAATATCCCCAAGTCGTCATCGCCATCGGCTCGCGCAAAAAGAGGAGGACGGCCGACAACCCGTTCTCGGCGAAGGAAAGAAGGATGCTGATAGAAAAATCGCTTTCGAAAATGAAGAATGCGAAAAAGAAGGAGGGAAAACGGGCGGTCCGCTTCGCCTATCTTGACGATTTTGCCAAAGACGAGGATTGGGCGAAAGAAGTGGGAAGGCGCTTCCCCCCGGAAAAATACGTCGCTTATTCAGGCAACAAGCTCGTGCTCAAGCTTCTGGATGGCGAGGGCTTCGACACCGTGCCCGTCCGGCTTCTTTCGCGCAAGCGCTGGCAGGGGAAGAACATCCGCAAGAGGATCGCGCAAGGGAAGGGATGGAAAAACGATTTGCCTAAAGAGATCCACGGATGGATGGAGAAGAAGGGCGTGAAGATAATCAAGTCGATCGAATGAGCGACCGGTTTTCTAAGCGCCCGGCACGCTGATCTGCGCCTGCTCGCCCAGCGAGGCTTTCAGCACGGAAGAGAGCGCCTTGGCGTTCGCAGGCGCGAGGCCGGCGGGCACGTCCACTTTGAGCGAGCCGTTCTCCTCGCGGATCGTGGCGGTGGTGTTGAAGACCGAAACGAGCGCCTGCGCCTTCTCCTTCGGATCCGTGAAGACCTCGATGAGTTCGAGGTCGTATTCCAGTTCCTCGCCCGCGAGCGGGTGGTTGAAATCGAGCAAAATGCGCCCGGACGATATGGATTTGATGACGGCCGGGATGCCGTCGATGCTCACGATCAGGTTCGGCGCCGGCTGCACGCCCTGCTTGGCGAATTCCTTTTCGCTCATCACGCGCACGAGCTCCTTGAATTTGGGGCCGAAAGCCTTGTCAGCGGAGAACTTGATGTGGCTCTTCTGTCCGGCCGACATGCCCGAGACGCCTTCCTCGAGGCCGGCCACCATCGTGCCCGTGCCGCAGACCACGAGGCGGGGGCCGAAGTGGGCGCTGGTGGACCAGATGCCCTCGGATTTGGCCAGCTCCTCGTCCGTGGTCTCGAACACGGCTCCGGTGGACGCGACACGGCCCGTGAATGCGATGCGCACAAGGTCGCCTTTGTTTAACTTGACCATGAAAAAATCCTCTTGAAAACATTATGGCGGGAGCCATTTTTAAATGGTTTGCCAGGACGGGCCGCGAGAGAGGCGACGTTTATTAATTTTCAAGAAGAAAGGGCAGCCAAGCTCATCATCAGACGGCGCCCGGGCGGCGCAAGAGGGTTTTGCCATGTTCGAGAACATTTCGCGCGACGACAAGATGAAATACGGGGCGATCGCCCTGATTTTGCTGTTCATCTTTTCCACCATCGCCTTGTACGGGCGCGGGGGCAGCGGCTCGAACCCGACCGGGACGGGCGGCGCCAATATCAGCTTCCAGTTTTCGGCAGACGGGAGTCTCAGCCTCGTCCAGTGGGATCCGGTCGTGGTGGTGACGGGGACCGATCCCGCCCTGCCGGGCCTGATTGAGGAGCTCAAGAAGAACGGCACGGTGAGCAACGACGTCACGGTGGCCGAAGGCTCCATCCTGCGCCTGGACGACTCCAAGCACGTGTTTGGCACGGCGGCCGCGATCAGCGCGCTGGGCCTGGACGTCATATCGGACGCGTACATCAGCATCACAGACCTGAATACGACCTACAACGGGCAGCGCATCACCGTCGTTGGGAACACCTTGAAGATGCAGATGCCCGTCATCTTCGATGAGGGAGATTCGTTCCCCGCCCAGTTCACGGCCACGGTGCGGGACGGCAAACTCGTCGGCATCTCCAATCTCCAGATGGCGTCGGCGCAGGAATACGACGCAATGACCACGCCGGACAACGTGACGCTCACAGACTTGTTCTACCGGGACGACGTGCCCTGGGAGAGCCGGAACTTGAATGCGGCCGTGCTCGAGGTGTACATGGTCGGCGGAAGCCACGTGACGTACAGGCCCCGCTCGTACATCCAGTTCCCGAACGGATTGAGCGACCAGCAGCTCTCCACCCTCTCGACGCACATGCCCGCATATGTCACCAACGTCGCGACCGGCCTGGTCGGCGTGAGCCTGGACATGACGGACAAAAACAGGATCACGCAGGACATGAACGCGCTCATCGGGGCCGAGCCCTCGTTCCCCCCCTCGCCCCTGGACATCCAGCCATACCGCAAGGAGAACCAGAGCGATGCGGACGTGGCCGGGATGATCCGCGACTCGTGGATGCAGGCCTACCCGAATTTGAGCATGAACCTCACCCCCACATACCGCATCGACGTCGAACTGCCGGCGACCATCGGGGAGGGGAACCAGACGTTCCTGGTCGCCAACCGCAGCTTCGTGATGAACTCGCTTTATGCGCCCTCGCCGGACGGCGTGCTCGAACTGACGTTCAGGCCTTTGGGCCGGCGCATCGACAGCTTCACCTATGCGCAGTATCTGCCCGCGGGCACAGAAGCGGCCAACCAGAGCGGCGATCCGAACCTGGTATGGACCGCCCCGGCGGACATGGGGGGCAACGGCACGATAACGTTGGGTAATGCGTCCGTGCCGAACAACACGAACACGACGGGGGCGCAGAACCCCGCTTCGCCGGCCCCCAACGCCTCCGCGGAAGGGAACACGACGGCTTACCCGGACGGGACAGGGGCGTTTTACACGCCAGGGAATTCGTCATGATGGAACCCCGGCGGACCCGCGCGGGTTTTAAAGCTTAGGCGCCCAAAGGGATATGTTGTTTTTTATCGAGGTGAACACATGACAGAAAAAAGACCGTTCGACATATTGAATTCATCGCTCAACAACACCGTGGTTGTGGGCCTCAAGGGGGGCACCGAGATGCGGGGCCTCATGGTCAGCTACGATGTGCACATGAACCTCGTGCTGGAGAAGGCCGAACAGCTAAAAGACGGCGAAGTCAAGCGCGGCATCGGCACGATCCTCCTGCGCGGGGATTCGGTCGTGTACATCTCGCCGTCGTAGAGATGAGACGGGCGAACCTTCGTAATTTCTTTTCTTTTTAGTGGAGGTTTTTCTTTTCTTTGCCCGGGCAAAGAAAAGAAAAAAGTCCGGGCACATGGCACAACGGTAGCGCGCCTGCATAGAGGCCCTCGGGTCAGGCATCGGCGATGAACGCTGATGCCGCCCAAAGGCGCGAGAGCGCCTTTCGGGTCAAAAGAAAGAAAATTAGATAAATAGAAACGCGGTTAATACGTCAAGGGCGTCTGGCACAACGGTAGCGCGCCTGCATGGCATGCAGGAGGTTGGGGGTTCGAATCCCCCGACGTCCAATTCAATCCCCTTTCTTTCCTGCGGGAAAGAAATGGGCTTGACCCCGAAAGAAAGAGGGTTGCCTGCGGGAAAGAAATGGGCTTGACCCCGAAAGAAAGAAGCTTGTTTTCGAGAAAGAAAGCGCCGTTTTATGCTCAGAAGAAAGATTGTTTGTTGAAATGCGGGATCGGTCGTCTTCCCTCAGCCTGTCCCACCTGAGCGAAGCTCGGTGGAAAGAAAAAACAATTGAAAAAAGAATGAAAAATAAAAAGAGGGATTGGGAGCTTGGCTCCCGATTAGACGCTGAATTTCTTCCTCGCCTTCTTGATCATGTCGGCCGCGTCCTTCTGTCCGCCCAGGCCGAATGCCAGGCCGACCGCGAGCGCCACGCCATACACCAGACCCTGCAGGACCGTGTTGATCACGAGGTAGACGAACTGGAGGTGGAAGCCCATCGTGTCAAGGCCGACCATGGCCGCGGAAGCGACGATGATCCACTTGGAGGCCGTGGCGATGGTCTGCTGGAGGTAGAATTTGTGCACCCCGATGATGGCTTCGCGCACCCACTCGCCCAAGATGGCCGCCACGATGACGAGGAGGACCACGCCGAAGAGCGCGGGCACGTAGAGCAGGAGCTGGGTCAGGAAGAGGCTGACCGACCCGAAGTTGAGCGCCAGAAGGGCATATTGCAGGAAGAAGAGCATGACGAACCATTGCACGAAGAGCGCGAAGAGGTGCGTGATCTGCGTGCCGCCGAGCGCGTCCTCGACCTTGTATTTCTTGAATATTTTCTCGACGTTAAAGTAATCCATGATTTTAGCGGCCAGCTTGCCCAGGAAATCGGAGACGATGACACCCACGACCAGGGCGATCGCGGCGATGATGATCGAGACGATCACGCCCGGCAGCGCGATGCCGATCTGCTGCATGGCCAGAAGCACGCCATTGGACACCGCGTCCAGCATATTCAGGTTGAAATCCACCATTCACAATCACCGGCAAGAACACCAAGAGAGCGTATATAAACTTTTTGGTGGGTTCGGGCAGACGGAAAGCCCTAAAAAGGCCAAGAAAAACGGGCCGGAGCGGATGCATGCGCTCATGCGCGCCCGATGAGCTTGTAGCATTCGGGGCAGACAAGCAGGGTGCCGGCCGCCGTATCGGATTCCTTGGGTTCGACTAGGGCGCCGCAGTGAGGGCAGGTTTGTTTCTCAGGCATCAGAACACCAGCATGGACGGCCATAATCAGCGCCAAGCCAGATAAAAGACCAGCGTGGAGCTCTTGGCGCCCTGGCTGCGCGCGATTTGGCGCTCGACGCGCGCGAAACCGGCCGCGCTTAAGGAGGCGAACGTCTTTTGCTGGAAATCGCGCGGCCACTGCTCGCCGGGCGCCTTGACCGGATGGTAGAGCAGAGGGGCGCCGGGCTTGAGCACGCGATGGAAAGAGCGGAAGGAGCGGCGGTCGAGGGCATGGGTGTTCGAGAAGGTGTGGACGAGCGCATCGAAGGAGGAGGAAGGGAACGGCAGGCGGGAGGCACTTGATACGCAGAGGCGCGATGAGAGGTCGGATTTAGGCTCCGACGCAGGCATGCGCGGGCGACCTAAGGCGAGCATGGCCGGACTGATGTCGTTGCACCAGACCTCAAGTGCCAGCCCGGCGACGTAAGCGAACGTGCAGTCGCCGGCGCTGGCGTCCAGCACCCGGGAGCCGGCCGGCAGGAGCGGCCGGAGGGCAGCCGCGAGAGCCGAGAGCTGGTGCGCTCGCCCCGGCTCGACATGGTAGCGATAGAGCGGCGCGATGGCTTCGTAGAAGGCGCGCAAATCGGCGAGGCGGCGGCCGTCGGCGTTGCTGTACAGCCCCCCGATCCAGCGAGAGAGCGCAAAGCGCCGGCGGCCGATGAAGGCGGTGATTTTCTTGGGAAGCGCCTTGGTGATCCCGGCCTCGACGATGAGAAGCGGAGCCGATGACGCGGAGCCCCTGAAAGAATACACGCCTTCTTTTGGGGCGAGCTTCGCTGCCTTGAGCTTTTTCCATCCGCCTAAATGGAGTTGGACGAATGGCGGCAGGGGCCAGTAGCCTTTCGTGAGAAAACGGATGGATGGCATGCAAATCTACCGAAACGCTTAGATGGAGCGCGCGTCGGACCCGAATCGTCCGTTCGCGCGAGAGAGGGGATTCGCAGGCCCGGGTTCTTTTCCCTCTCGCGCGGGCGCGGCATTTTGATCGCCGCTCGAAGCGACTGCGTTGCCCTTGAGCGCGTCGTAGATGGAAGAGGCGAGCCAGAGCTGGTTGGTCTTTCCCAGTTTCTCGATGCGGACGATTTTCTTTTCGGCCAGGCGCAGGACGGTGCGGTGGGCCTTGAGGCGGGTCATATCCTCCAGTCGCGAGACCTGGGCCTGGGTGGTGTGCCCCTCGTTG
>JAZDHB010000010.1:0-7219 GCA_043806415.1 Microcaldota archaeon
CCTGTGTTTCTGAACTCATTTCGGCTTTGTAGTGAGAACCGGCACGTATCTTGACAGGTCCAGTTTATCGACGATATTTTTCTGGATTTCGTTGTTTGGAACCATCTGGAACTTCCTGTCTTCACTACAATCCCCATACTCTACAAGCCGTATTTCTTTGGCCTCAGACGATAACTCATCCCAAAAAATACCATTTATTTTCTGCTGGGCCAAATGTTCAGCCGTCCGCAAAAGAAGATAGGCCAGATGGCAGATGAACACATCGACAATCACCCGGTCCGCCAGCCTTTTGCGTGTCGGATGCAATGCCGCATCCTGTTTCATGTGTCTGAATCCCTTCTCAATCTTGTCCTTGGAAAAATAGAGTTTGTAAACTTCCGATGCCTTCAGGTTCAGGTTGGTGAGGATGCAGAACTTTCCATCGTGGCGATGGGCCTGATTGAGCTTCACCTGGTCAATCCGCCAACTGATAACTCCTTTCCGGTTCTCAACCAAAAAGTACTTTTTCACCCCGTTGAGAATTGTGTCCGCCTTCTTCAGGGTCAGGTTCTTGGTTTTCTTCAGGGAATCTACCGCCATATCCACTCTTCGCTGGCGGTTCTCTGCCTGTGATTCTGCGATGGTTGGATTGTAATAAATCAGGACCTGGCGGCGCTTGCCGAATACATTCTTGGTGAATTTCTTGAGTTTGACCGTATCATCCCCATTCTTGAATATCTCCCAGCCCTTGGATTCAGGGTCAGTCTGGGTCTTGAGGTCATCCACAAAAGAATGGTTGGATCGCAGTCCAACCACATAATCATATTTCACCGAGTCCATGATGAGAACATTCTCCTCTGACTCCATGCCCCGGTCCATGACCAACAGACCTTTCTTTTTACCGATGACAAATTTGGCGTAGTAGACCATCTCAGTGACTGTTTCAACGTCGGTGATATTGCCTTCAAACACCTTGGTCATCAGGGGGATCCCGTAGGCGCCATTCACCACCATGCCGATATTGATTTGCAATCTGTCAATGTCTCCATCCCGGTTATAGCCAAATTTGGCGATGGGGCAGGTCTGCCCCTGGAAATAGGTCGAAGTGATGTCATAGAAGAATGTCTTGTCTTCCTTGCCGAAGAGTGGCAGCGTCTGACCATACAACTCCGTTGAGATGCGCTGGATATGGTCCAAGTTGTGACCTGGGTCATATAGCTTGTCCATGAGGTAGCTTTGGGTGTTGGAAGTGATTTTGTCTGCATCGAAATCCAGCAGTTGGGGCAGGTGGGTGGTTTTCACCCACCGGGCCAGATTGGCGGAGCTGGGCTTATCGTCCAGAAGGCGGTGGGCCACTGTGAGGAAGAGCTCGAGGCCCAAGGAAAGGCCCTGCCTCTTTGGGACATACTTGTCGACGCTATCTATGAAGCCAATCTGCTTGGCGGCATGGTGCAGGATGGCAACATCTCCAAAGCGGCAGGTGGCGGAGATTTGGCGCTTGATGATGGGCTTCGCGTCTGGATTCTTGCGGGGGTCATTTACCCCGTAGTATTCCAGAACCCTCTGCTTCACCTTCCCTTCTTCGCGATAGGATTCGACCTTGCAAAAGTAGTCTCGTCCATCCTTGGTTTTCTTTGCGATGTATGTCATATAATGAAGTTCTTCACTACATTTTATAATACTTTCTGCACTTGAAGTAGAAGATTTATCGCCTGAGAATGGATGTAGTGAAGAAAAACGTCTGAACTCAGTTCAGAAACTCAGGTTAATACATGAACAACCGAGGATGAACCAATATGCGAAAACTAATCAACTTAACCTAGGTTAAGTAAAATGGCATTTTACTTAACTTAATAAATCTTGCCGCCAAAAGCCATTACATGTACTTCGAAATAGAGCCCAAGAGCAAAAAGGCTGATTTCTTCAATCACGATTACGAGTACGAACAGCTCAAGAAAGCCCTCGAAAGGAAAGAGAAAATCATCGCAGTGGTCGGCGTTCGGCGGGTGGGCAAGACCAGCCTGCTCAACGTGGTCTATCATGAGACGAAAACGCTCAAACTATGGCTGGACGGAAGGATTGTGACCTCCCCAAAGAAGGAGATATTCGCCGCCATCTATGAGACCGCCAAGAGCGGAAAACCGCGTATATTCGGCCACATCGACAGCCTGAACGTATCCGCCTTTGGAATAGGACTCAACGTGAAAGTCGGTTCCCAGAGCCAGATTGAAATCGAGAAAAAAGTCCGTAGCGCGGGGCGGATGACCGTATTTATAGACGAAGCGCAGCGCATGAAAACGGACGAGCTGGCGGATGTCTTATCCTATTTCTATGACCGTTTCCCAGGCATTTCTTTCGTCATTTCTGGAAGTGAAATCGGCTTGGTTGAAGAAATCCTCGGAGAAAGCGACGGAGAGCATCCGCTCTATGGCCGAGAAATAACCAAGATAATGGTGGAACGACTGGATAAGAATAGGGCGATGGATTTCCTCCGAAGCGGGTTCGCGCAGATCAGGATAAATATCACGGATAGCGAGCTCGAGGAGGCCATCTCGGAACTGGACGGCCTGATCGGCTGGCTGACGCTTTATGGGTATGAGAAAGGAGTGAGGAAAAACGCGGATGCGCTCAAAAAGACTAGCACCAATGCAGCACAGATTGTGGCAACCGAGCTTGTGCACTTTTTCAAGAACAGGAAAAACAAGAAACTCTACCTGAGCATTCTGAGGAATACAGACGGGACTGCTTGGGAAGAACTCATGAACAAAAGCAGCAAGGATTATGGGAAAAAGCTGAACAATAATTCGTTTGCGTCTGCGCTCGCAAATCTGGTCAGCTACTCGTTTGTCGAGAAGAAAGACCAGAAATACTACTTGTCGGATCCGCTTTTGAAGAAGGCCATATTCTTGGTGTGAGAGGACCCCCCCTCATTTCCGCGTCTTTGGTCGTTTTAGGCCGTTTATGCGTGGCTCAGGCAGACGACCCTGAACGCGAAGCGTTCGGGAGCTTTTGGCTGCGTCGGGCAGCCAAATGAGTTCTATCCTGACGGACGGACGCTTTTTCCCATCTGCTTTTCAGTCATAACACATTTTTACAACTTCTACAAAGCTTTAAATACTGTTTTTGGCATATTGTACACCAGACACACGAAGAGAACGGGGAGATTTTGCGTGAAAAACTTCATCCTATTTTCACTGATGCTTGCATTGGCCATCCTGCTGTCCGGCACGGCATGGGCCGATGCGCAGGCCAGCTACTCCGTGGACGGCCTGACGCTCACGCGCTCTCTTTCCGTGCGCGAGATCGGACACCTCGACTTCTCCACCGGCGCGATCTCCAACCCCTGGTACGAGAGCACGGTCACCTTGAACCTGAAAAACAACGGCCCCGCGCCTCACACGAACATCGTTCTGGAGGAGAATCTGGCCTATCTTCCGGCCAATGCCCATCTCTCCTACACCCAGTCGCCCTCTTCGGCCGGCCGCAAGGCGTCGTGGTCCATCCCTCTTCTCTCCCCCGGCGAGGAATTCACGGTCAACATCACCGTCATGGCGCTCGTGCCCGACAGCGCGATCGGCGCGCAGGGTCCGCCCGGCCTCGAATACGCCCGTCCGCCCGCCAGCCTCCAGGCCCCGCCCTCCGCGGACCAGGGCGCCCCCGTGCTCCTGCGCCTGATCGACGATGCCCGCCGTTCCGTTCCCGGCGCCCAGATCGAGGTGAGCTCGCCGGACGGCCGCATCCGCATCCTGGCCACCGATTCGACCGGATACGCCCGCTTCGATGCCTCGCTCCCCGGAGTCTACACCTACCGCGTTCCCGCCTACACCCTTGATTTCGTCCCGTCCACCCAAAGCCTCGCCCCCGCCCCCGTCCTTCCCGCCGTCGCGGGCGCGATGGTCCCGCCCAACCCCCCTCCGGCCGGCAGCGGTGCGTTGTCCGACAATTTCCTGTTCATCGCCTCCCTCCTGGTGGGCGCCGTCCTGGTGGCGATCATCGGCCTGGCCCTGCTGGGTTTCATGAGCCGCTCGCAGGTCGAGCCGGACGGCAGCGAGCACCGCTCCGTCATCGAGGAGGATTCCGGCATCGAGCTGAGTTCGTCGCGCACGGACAAGGGCCCGCGTGGCGCGTCCTCTTTGGCGCAGGCGCCCGGGCCATCCCATCCAGCATCCTATTCCCTCTCGTCCGCCTCCTCCGCGCCGGGCAGCCCGAGCGCCGCATCCTATTCCATTTCCGCTTCCACGGCGGCGCCTTCGGGCGAGGAGAGCCTCCCGGAGCAGACCCGACGCCTGCTCGCCAGCCGGCGTTCCGCTTCGCCGACCGGCTCGGCCTCCGGCGAGGCGCGCGTTCTTGGGGGCGTCTCCCCCCCTATTCCCATGCCGCACCCGGCGGATCGCGCGGATCCGGCAGCGGAGGACGACTCGGACTGGACCGAGCGCACCACGGTAAAAGACGCGCCGGCTCCCGGTCCGGAGGCGAAGCGGTCCGGATACGCGCTCCGCACGCCCGCCGGCGGCGAAGACGAGGAGGGCGCTGACCGGATCGACGACGAGGCCATCCGCAAGACCATCGAGGAACTCGAGCAGTTGCGCGCCCAGTTGCAGGCGCGCTCGAGCGCCACCGGCGAAGAATCGGGGGCGGAGCCCCAGAATCCGGACGAGGAGCCCGGCGAAGATGAGTCATCCTCGGACAACGAACCCGAAGGGGAAAGCGCGCCCACGCGTTCCGCCGCGCCCCCGGGCGAAGAGCCCGAGCGCCCGGAGCAGAGCGAGGACGAGGCGCCCGAGCCCCTTGCCGAAGTTTCCGGTGATATCGATCTGGGGCGCATCGAGCGCGAGGAGGAGGAAGACCTGACCCGCGAAGGCATCTCCGTCATCGACGAGCAGGCTGCCGGGGCGAAAGGGGAACCCCGGAAGCCGGATCAGGTGCAGACGGCCATCGAGGAGATCGAGGCCGAGGAAGAGGAAGCCAAATCCGCCCCCGAGAAGAGAGGGCGCAAGAGCACGCCGGCCAAGAAAACACGGCTCATCATCCCGGTCATCAAACCCCTTCACGCGGTCCGGGAACGCCAGCCGGCCAAGGGCGCTCTGCCAGCCAAGGGCGCACGGCCCGCCGCGGGCGCGTCCCAAACCGCCGCGAAAAAGACCGCGCCCGCCGTCGAATCCAGAACGAAGCCCGTGGTAAAGAGCAAGAGCACGCCAAGTCCGAAAGAGAAGAAAGCCCCCGCGAAAGCCGCCAAGCCGGATCGAAAAGCGCGCGCTTCTTCGCGCGGCAAGGGCAAGAAGTAGGGGCAGGCCAAGGGAATAGCCCTCCGTCCCGCCGAAGAAATTGACGCGGGGCCCGGGCCCCGCTTTTTTTTTGCTTTTCTTTTGTTCTTCTCCCCGTTCTTCCCTGTTTTCTCCGTCTTGATATCCGGGCTTGGGCAAATGCGCCTGTGCAAATCCTTTTTTTAATCTCCTCCGTCTTATCCTCCCGGCGCCTTTTATGGAAGTCGAGAAAGCCCCGGACGTGCAGGCCATGGTGGACGACATCGTGACCACGCTCAACACCGACTACCTCAACCAGCACCGGCTCATCTGCATGCGCAGCCACGACTCGAGCGCGAACGCCTACGCGCGCATCTGGAACCTGCCCAAGATCTGGCAGACGGCCCTGGACGTGGGCACTTTCTACGTCATCGAGGTGCTCGCCGAGCATTTCGACCGCCTGCCCCAGGACAAGAAAGAGCAGGTGCTGGTGCACGAGCTTTTGCACATCCCCAAGACGTTTTCCGGGGCCCTTCTCGCGCACGGGCACCCGTCCGCGCCGGTCAACGACCGCACGGCCCTGCGGCTCTGGAAGGAATACAAGCAGAAAAAGGAGAAGCTCGCGCGGGATTTCGCTTATCAAAACGATTGATCTTTCAATCCCCGTCTATCTTTCCCTCTTCCTGCACTTCCCGGCTTGAGAACATCCGGTTGATGGCCACGCTCAAGTCCGGGACATGGATCCTCTCCTGGTTGGCGTACGGCGCGCATTCGGTGCAATACGCGCCTCCGTCCGGGGCGTAAAAAGGCCAGCGCGCCGTTTTCCCGCACCTAGAGCAGCGGATCTCGCCGCCGTGCCCGTGGCTTTCGCGGCACGACTTGCAGGCGAAGCGCCCGTCCCGGACCGGGAATTTCTCCTCCCACGGCCTGATCTGGCGATGGCAGAATACGCATTCCCTCTCCTCGGCCTCGCGCAATTCTGTCCCATAGCACGACGGGCAGAAGAGGTTGTCCTTGTATTTTCATGTCGTCAATGCGCTGGTAGGAGCCGCAACGGTGGCAGTAGCGGTGGGTGTCCGCGTCGTGCTTGCGCTCATGGCAGGTGAGGCAGTAGCGGTCGTTCTGGTAATATTGCCCCATGTACCAGTCCGGAATCGGCGAGCCGCACATCGCGCAGTATTCGGCCATGCGCCTACACCTCGATCGGCGGCTTGCTCACTTTGACGAGATGGGGTTTGCCTTCCTTGACATATCCCAGGACCAGTTCGAGGCGCAGAAGGCGCGCGACCGCCAGCTCCCTCTCCAGGGTTTCAAGGCTCGCCTGCCAGTCCTTGTCCACGAGGCGTAGGATGCTCTGGGGCCGCTCGTGCTCGCGCCCTACGCCCTTGGCATAGATGCGCCACATGAGCGGCGAGCCGGACGAGAAGCGCACGACGTTGCCCGCCAGGCGCAGGGCGCGGTAAATGAGGTAAACGCCTTCCGGGCTGAGGGCTTCGGCGGGCGCGATGCGGTTCGCGTCCTCCCTGCCTGGGGATTTTTTAGAGGCAACTTTTTTCCCAGACGACTTTTTCGTTGTCTTTTTCGCCGGCTGGAATCCGAAGCGGATGAAAATGTCTTTTGGCGCGAGCCGCTTCTTTCCCTCCTGCACATGGACGATATTGCGTTCCACCAGGAAGGCCGCCTCGAGCGGATGGAATTCCACTCCGCCCTCGGCGCGCCGGCCGAAGCCCGCGCCGAGGATGTCGCGCCCGAGCTTCTCGTCGCTTTCGATGATCCTCCCTTTTTCGCAAGTGGCCATAGCCCCAGAATCGGCGCTGAGCCATATAAGGGTTACGGCCCGTATTTTTCTGGCCTATAAAATCAGGCATACTTCCATTTCACGCCGTCTTTTGAATCCTCGATGAGGACTCCGGCTTCGGCCAACTGCCTGCGGATCGCGTCCGCGGCCTTGAAATCCTTTTTCTTTCTCGCCGCCTCGCGCTCGGCGATCAGTTCCT
>JAZDHB010000011.1:0-5960 GCA_043806415.1 Microcaldota archaeon
TTGTCGCAGCCGGCGAGTGCGACACCACCGCAAGGCCCGGCGGGCAGCCCATGGCCTTCTGGCTGGCCCAGGAATAGAAGTCCACGCCGTCCGCCTCGTGGTCGAGGGGGTAAGCGGGCCACGCGCTGGTGCCATCAAGCAGGGTAAGCATCCCCCTGCTCTTTGCATACAGACAAATCTCCCTTATCCTGTTGAGTATCCCAGGGCTTGTTTCATGGTGCACCATGCAAAAGAGCCTTGCGCCTTCTTCTGCCGCCTTGTCAATATAGGGCGTTGCCCTCTCCAAATCCCAGCCTTGTGCATCCTTGAGCCTCTCAAATCTTGTCTCGTAATACAATTGGCAATGCTCTTTCAATTTGTCGCCGAACGCTCCGTTGGAGAGCACGAGCGCCTTCCCTCCGGCAGGAAGCGCGTTCTGCACATTGGCCTCGATGCCAAGCGTGCCTGAGCCGGTCATGATATGCACTTCAGCGGCGCCAAGCATCGCTTTCAATTCCTCGATGATGGGCTTGTAGAGCGCCTGGTACTGCTTGCCCCGGTGCGTTATCATCTCGCCTGCCTGCGCCTGCGCGATTTTAGGATTCACGGCCACCGGGCCGGGGGTAAAGAGCATCATCGTTTCATCCTCTCCTGTCAGATAAGTTGTTTAATCAAATTCTTCTTCTGGTTCCATGGCTTGCTCTCGTCGCCCAGCACCACTTTGGGTACGCTCGCGCCGAGTTCGTATATGGCTGCAATCTTGCCTTCCGCGAATTTGTATTCATATGGGACGTTGCTCGCAAGTTTCCACGCAGCCACCTCGGCCGGCGTGAACAGCTTCGTTTCCGTGATTGCGCGCGTGTAGCCCAGCATCGTTTTGGCTACGATCCCGCCTTGCGAGAATTTATACACATACGGCACGCCGGTCGGCACTTCCAGTTTGGCCACCTTGTCGTCCGTGAGCTCCTCCATCATCATGATAATCGCGCGCAGGGAATTCCCATGCGCCGACACGAGCACGTTTTCTCCATCTTTCAAATGCTGCAGGATATTCTCTACGAAATATGGCCACGCGCGCTTGGCCGTGTCCTTGAGGCTTTCGCCCCCCGGAGGCCTCTTGCGATAGCCCCTTCTTACTTTCTGAAACTTCTTCGGCCCGTATTCATTGCATATGTCATCCTTGTTCTTCCCCTGCCACTCTCCATAGTCCCTCTCGTTGATCGCCGAGTCCTCATGCACCGGCATCTTCCAGCCGTTATCCTCCATAATGATTTTCAGCGTGTCCTGCGCCCGCACCAGCGCCGACGTGTATGCCGCATCGTATTTCACCCCGAACTGCCCAAGCAGGAGCGCGCACTCCTTCGCCTCCTGCTCGCCTTGTGGCGCGAGCGGCACGTCAATCAATCCAGCGAACTCGTTTTTGACATTCGCTGTCGACTTGCCGTGCCGGATGAGCGTCAAATACGCCGTCTGCACTTCCGCTGCCTTCGGCTCCTTGACGATCGGCTTGTAGAGCCTCCAGTTTCCCCGGCGCATGATTATCTCGCCGGTCCGCGCGACCTTCTGCTTCACTGCCACCAGAGCGGGGGTAAAAAACATCATCTTCCCATCCTCCGCGAACTATAGTGCCTCCGCAAACGAACGCGGGGCCACTTGGTACCAAACCTCGCCGAAATACGGATGCCGGTCTGTCGCATCATTTTCCCGGTTCGATACAACAAGTGTTCTATACTCTTACTTTGGAGCGAAAATCCCTTAATACTTCACCCATGAAGACCAAAGCGCGAGAACGGATTTGCCATCCGGCCAACAAGCCGAGCGAGGCTCATTTTCCCCATTTTTTTCATTATTTGCTCTCTTCCAGCACCACTTTTGCAACTATCTTCTTCCCGGCGAATTCGTACACATACGGCACGCCGGTCGGAATCTCCAGCGCAACCACCTCTTTAGGCGTGAGCCCCTCCATCTCCATCACAATGGCGCGCAACGAGTTCCCGTGCGCGGACACGAGCACATTCCTGCCGGCTTTCAGATCCCGCATGATGCGCTTCTTGAAATACGGCACCGCGCGCGCGGCCGTGTCCTTGAGGCTCTCGCCGCCAGGCGGCGCGACGTCATAGCTCCTTCTCCAGAGCCGCACCTGTTCTGCCCCGTATTTCTTGCGCATCCCATCCTTGTCCATCCCCTGCAGATCCCCGTACATGCGCTCGTTGAGCGCCTTGTCCTTATGCACCGGCATCTTCCAGCCGTTGTCTTCCATGATTATTTTCAGCGTGTCCTGCGCGCGCACGAGCGCCGAGGTATAGGCCACGTCGTATTCGGCCCCGAACCTCTTGAGCAGGTGCGCGCACTCGTGCGCCTCCTCCTCGCCCTCTGGCGAGAGGGGGATGTCCACCCATCCCGTGAACCGGTTCTCGAGGTTCCATTGCGACTGCCCGTGCCGGATCATCGTCAAATAGGCCATATCATCCCTCTCGAGATCCTAATACACGCTGGTCTGCCCGACGAGCGGCGCCTTCCCCGCCTCGAGCGCTCCCGGCAGGCTCCCATCATACGTGATGTTCAGGCCGATCTGGTAGTTGGCCGGCGGGACGTATGCGCTGTCGCTCCTCAAATCAATGGTTTTGCGCTCTCCGGGGGCCAGCGTGATGGACATCGTGGTCGTACCCCCGATGAGGGTGCCATCCGGCCAAAAGGCATTCGCGAAATTCCCCTCCGAAAGGCTGAGCTTGCGCACGATATAGCTCCTGGAAGTGGGGTTGAAGAGCGTGATCCACAGGTCGGACGCCCCGCCCCCCGACGGCGTCTTGAGCACCCAATCGCTGATTTGCAGCGGGGCGGCCACGGAACTCCAGTACTGCGCCGACTGCCCGTTCCTCGCCCCCGACGCCGGGGGCTGGCTCGAAAACAGGATGGCGACCGAGGCGAGGGCAACGACCAGGACGGTGCCCATGAGCACGAGATATTCGCTCGACCCTTGGGCGCGCATGAATGAGGCCATGTCCATCTAATCGCACGCGCGCTTTAAAATCCGACGGACCTTTGGCGCTTCCTGCCGTTCGTCGCAGACAAACACATTTATATATGTGTATTCACATATATTCACAGGTGAGCCTATGGTGAACATGACCATTTCAGTCCCTTCCAACATCAAGGCCATGCTTGAGCGATACCCCGAGATCAACTGGTCCGAGGTGGCCCGGCAGGCCTGGAGCGCGAAAGCCCGCCAGCTTGAACTGCTCAACACCCTGACTTCCAAGGGCAAGGCCAGCGACAAGGACATCGAAGAGTTGGCTGTTCTGCTCAAGCGGGGCATCGCGAAAAGACACGCGAAGTGAGCGGATGGAGCTTGTCGCCGATACCAACGTGGTGGTGGCCGCCCTTCTGCGTCCCGGCCTCTGCCGCGCCTGCTCCTAAGGCCCGATCCCCTCTTACTCTCTCCAAACCATCTCCGCGAGGAGATGGTCGAGCATGAGCACGAGTTCCTCGAAAAGTCGTCGCTGGATCATTCGTCCTATCTCGCGGCGGTCGAGGTCATCCTCTCCAACCTCCATTTCAGCGACCAAGAATCCTATTCTATCATCAACTCGGCGGCAGAGTACCGCGCTCTTCGAGCGCGGGTGAATGCCGCGCTTTCGCCGAGTTGGTGAGAAATCGCCGAATGAGCGCCTATACCGTGCGCTTCGCGCACGGTCCGCGCTTCAGCGCGGGGCGCTCTTCGGCGATTCTGATTTTCGAGCGCCCGGCCCGGCGCCTCTCTCCGGATCCGGACGACTGGCCTTTCTTCGCGCTCGCGCTCTCAAGGGATTGCGGGATCTGGAGCAACGACAAGCGCCTCAAAAAGCAGGCGAAAGTGAAAGTGTGGAGCACTGAAGAGTTGTCTGCCCATCTCAAGATCGGCTGATTCGGCCCCTACTTCTTCCCCTTCGTCAGATGCGAATAGGCTGAATAGGCCGCGCTCACGCCCTCAGCCGCGCCGGTGATGGCCTGCTTGAATTCCGTGTCGGTACAGTCGCCGGCCGCGTACAGCCCCTCGACGTTCGTCCTCGCGAGCCGGTCGATGACGATCTCGCCCTTGGCATTCTTGGCAACTTGCAGATCGTCCAGCCATTGCGTCTGGGCCGAATGCCCGATCTGCACGAAAAGGGCGTCCACCGCCAGCCGCTCGCTTTCCTTCCCTCCCGCAGGCGCGATCTTTCTTGAGAGCACCAGCTCGCGCGCCTTCTTGTCGCCCGCCACCTCTTTCACCTGCACCTGGGTGAACACCTCGACGTTCTTGCACGCTTTCAGTGCCTTCATGGTGACCGGCTCGGCGTGCAGCCCCTCGCCTCGCACGAGCATGTACAATTTCGAAGCCATCCCCGCGAGCATGGCCGCCTCCTTCACGGCCGAATCCCCCGAGCCCACGACGGCCATCACCTTGTTCTTGTAGAACGCGCCGTCGCAGAGCGCGCAGTAGTGCACGCCCTTGTTGGCGAACTCCTTCTCGCCGGGGATGCCCAGCTTCTTCCATTCGGTGCCCGTGGCGGCGATGAGCGTGCGCCCCCTTAGCGTGCCCGAATCGGTCTTGAGCACGAAGAGGCCGCCCTCCTTTTTCACGTCCTCCACTTTGCGCATGAGGAGCGGCACGTCATAGCTTTCCATGTGCTTGAGCAGGGCGTCGGCCAGCCCCTGCCCGCTGATGCTGACAAATCCGGGGTAGTTCTCGACGATGTGCGTGGTGGTGATCATGCCGCCGGGCAGCTCGCCCACCACGGCCGTCCTGAGGTTGAACCGCCCCGAATACATGCCGGCCGAGAGGCCCGCGCATCCCGCGCCCACCACGAGCACGTCATAAATCTCCTCTTTTTCATTTGTCATAAAATCCACGACCCAATGAATTGATTATCCCTTATGCGCGTTCGGAGGCTTTAAGGTTTTCTTCCCAAAGCCATATATTCTCCTTTTGTGTCATACTATAGGTGAGCATGTGCTAAAAACCGGCTGGAAAAAGAGGACCGCCACCATCGCGTTAGGCACTGCCATCCTAACTTTCTCCTCCTCCTTTCTCGATTCCTGTCAGAGGCAAAGCGATTTAAGCAAGCGAACCGGAAGACAGAACGTGGCGCCGTTGCAGAAAGAGAAAGATATGCTGGTGGGGCCGAAGACGGACAGCCTCAGCGTGTCCCTGCCCCCCGTCGTCCCGGCCGGAAAAGAGAGGAAAAAACCAGCGATGAAGAACGTCTACTCCAAGGTGGATTCCAGCGAAAGGATACTTCTGAGTCCAAAAGCAAGGGCGTTGGCACTGGAAAGATTGAACGAGATCGACAAAGAGAATGCTCTATGGATAGACAAGATGCAAATTCCGGTGCGCGGCGATGGCCGACCTGCTCTCGCGCAAGAGATGGCCGATACGGCGATGAAGATAGCCGTCTTTAACAGCGCGGAACGGGATTTGTATCTCGCGGCGCTGAATGGAAAAACGATCGGAGAAATCGCTGTATGCAAGGATAAAATCCTGCAAGAGGGAAAAAACTGGAATGACCCGACTTGTGCAGATGGAGTAATAAAGAGATTCGAGCGGACCGTTTCCAAATAATCATTTCCCTTCTTTCTTGTATTTTTGATAGAGTTCTTCTGCTTCACCTGCCTCATCGCCGTACCCAATCTTATCCGCGATCACATAATGATAATATTCCAGAATGGATGAAACAAGCCCTTCTTTCCCTGCAATTTGCAAGGCCATTTTAATCAGCTTGTAAGCGATGCGCACGTCTTCTTCCGTGGTTTGTGTCCCAAATCCAATCAAACGTCCTGCGCTTGTCGCATTGGCAAGATAAAGATTCGGATTATTCGCCGCAGCCGACAGATAAGCCCTTCTGGCTGATTCGATATCCATAGCATGCGTGTAAGCATCACCGGCATTTATGGCCGCATCATAGTCTCCGGGGTTCACTTTGTAAGCTTCAATAAAAGCGGCATCATGTTGCAGGTCGAAGGCG
>JAZDHB010000012.1:0-8194 GCA_043806415.1 Microcaldota archaeon
CCGTGCGAGTTCAAATCTCGCCCCCGGCGTTCGCTTCGCTCACGCCTGGGGCGTTTGGCGCTTCGCGCCAATTCAGCGCAGCGGATCTCACCCCTGGCTATTTTTTCCCGTTATTACTCTTCGCTCATCGACTTTGGATAAGCGTATAAACCACCTCGCCATAACATGAAATACTTTTCATGTGAGGTGAGTGTATGGAAGAGTGTCAAACCAACCCGTGCAGCGCCCCGGCGTCGTTTCAGCCGTCCTCCTGCCAGCCCAAACCCTGCCACGGATCGGGCTGCGAGATGACGGACGAGATGATGGAGCTGGCCGACGAGGCCTGGAGCTGCCTGATGAAGGAGAAGATGAAGGCCTACCTGGAGAAGATGGACGGCAAGAAGATGGACACCATCGCCCAGGCCGCGGTCGAGGTCAGCAAGGCGCATTGGGGCGGCAAGATGAAGATGAAGGCCGACATGCGCGAGGCCATGGAGAAACTGCGGATGGCCATGTCCAAGTAGTTTTTTTATTTTTCAATTTCTTTTTTTTCGTGAATTGTTTTTTCCCTGTTTCTTCTTCCCGGGCGACCGGAAATCCACCCTTCCGGCAGGTCTATACTGCCGGGCCGCGTCATCTTATCTGTTCTTCAGGATGCATGAAGGACGGATGTGTTCGTATGGCAAGAAAACTCAAATCCCAGAAAGAAGCCGAAGCGCCGATCGCTTCCCCGAATGCCGTCTTGGTCGGAGCCCCGTCGGCTCCCCAGTCTCCTCCGTGCTCCGGCTGCTAGGCCTTCCCTTCAAGCGCCGAGCCTCCCACACTCCCTTTCTTTTCATTTCTTTTTTCCCAGCGCCTTTTGAACCGTTTCAAGCCCCAGCAGGGTGCATTTGAGCCGGGAGGGGCCCGGATCGATGCCCAGCAAATCCAGCACGAATTTCTTGTCCAGCGCCCGCGCTTCCTCTGCCTTGCGCCCGAGCACTCGCTCCGAGAGCATGGAGGCGGCCGCCATGGAGATGGCACAGCCCGAGCCCGTGAAGCCGATATCCTCCACCTTCCCGTCCTTGGAGAGACGGATCTGCACCGCGAACCGGTCCCCGCACGAGGGATTCGACACTTCGGCGCGCGCATCCGCTTTCGCGAGCTTTTTGAAATTCCTCGGCGAGCGGTAATGGTCGAGGATGTTCTGCCGATAGATCTCTTCCTTGTAGTCTGCCATACCCTCACCGCCCGAAGATGCGCCTCGCCTCCTGCAGGCCCTCGAGCAGCGCGTCGATGTCGTCCGTGTCGTTGTAGAGGTAGAACGAGGCGCGCACGGTCGCATCCGCCTTGAGCAGGCGCATGAGCGGCTGGGCGCAGTGGTGCCCCCCCCGGACGGCCACCCCGTGCCGGTCGAGGATGCCCGACAGATCGTGCCCGTGCACACCCGACAGGTTGAAGGAGACGACGCCGATGCCGCTCTCCCCGCTCTTCGGGCCGTAAAGCACGACGTCCTCCAAGCCGGAGAGCTTTTCGCGCAGCGAGTCCGCGAGTTTTCTTTCGTGCCTTCCGATCTCTTCCAGCCCGACGCGCTCGATGTATTCGACGGCCGCCCCGAGGCCCACCGCGCCCGCCACGTCCGGCGTGCCGGCCTCGAATTTGGCCGGCCCCTCGGCCCAGGTGGAAGCGTGATCCTTGACCTCGCTAATCTGCCCCCCACCGGTCATGAAGGGCGGCAGGCGCTCGCGCCATTCCTCCTTCATGTACAGCACGCCCGCGCCCGTCGGCCCGAGCATCTTGTGGGAGGAGAAGGCGAGGAAATCCACATCGAGTTTTTTCACGTCTATCTTCATGTGCGGGGCCGCCTGCGCCGCGTCCACCACCACGGGGCAGTCCCACTCCTCGTGCGCGTGGCGCGCGATGGAGGCGATGTCGTTGGCAGTGCCCAGCACGTTGGAAGCGTGGGTGATGGCGAGCATGGACGGCGCGGCCGTCTTCGCCGCGAGGCGGAGCTGCCCCAGATTTTCGGCCGTCATCGCCCGGTCCGTCCTGCACGGGACGAACGCCAATCTCGTTCCGATGCGCCGGGCCGCCTGCTGCCAGGGCACGAAGTTGGAGTGGTGCTCCATCCGCGTGAGCGCGATGGGCCGGTCCTTGGTGCGGGCCAGCATGTCCTGCATCGAATAGGAAAGAAGATTGAGCGATTCGGTAGTGTTTTTCGTGAACACGATCTCCTCGGGCTTGGCGCCGATGAACCGGGCGACGCGCTCCCTCGCCTTCTCGTACCGCTCGGTCGCCTCCTGCGCCAGCCCATACACGCCCCGGCGGGGGTTGGCATTGCTCTCCTCGTAATAGCGGCGCATCGCCTCCAGCACGCTCGCGGGTTTCTGGCTGGTGGCCGCGCTGTCCAGGTAGTGCAGCCCTCTTTTTTTACTGAAGATGGGGAAATCGTCCCTGAGTTTTTTTCCAATCGGCATATATATGAATCCATTTTCAGACTTTATAATCCTCTGTTCGCATAAAAAGCGGCGAAGCGACCCGCCTCAAGGCGCGCGATCCGCGACGCGCTCCCCGTGCCGTCCCATCGGCAAGCCGACCGGGGCATCAGTTTCGCCATTCGATCTTCCCGTGCCCCGGGCAGAGGGTCCGCCATGGCACCCGTTCGAGCATCTCCAAACTCTTGGCCATCTGCCCCTCGGCGCCCGGCCCGCCCAAGTCCGTCCGCCCGTACCCGCCATCGGCGAATTTCGTGTCCCCGGAGAAGAGCACACCGCTCGCCTTCTCGAACAGGCAGGCGCTTCCGGGCGTGTGCCCGGGCGTGTGGTGAAGCTCGAACCGATGCGCTCCGAAGAGGATCGCCTTCTCATCGACGCGCTTGGCGTTCGTTGGGATGTTGATGAAGGGGAGGCGCGCATCCTCGGCCGCGTGCAGCCGCACGTCCGGCCAGTCCGGCTTCACGCCGCCTGTGTGGTCATAGTGCCCGTGCGTGAGGAAAACCGGGTCCGGCGTGAAATCGAGGCCATCCTTGCCGTCGCCCGAATCGATCATCATGGTTTTCTTGCCCTTAACATCTCTTATCAAATAGCGGGTCGAGCACGTGCGTTTGTCCACGTCGAAATAGTAAAAGCCATCCAGCTTACCTAGAGGTTTGAAGTCCTCTAATGAAATCGTTTCCATCCCGTCCCGCTCCTTCCGTTATGCCGTGCCGTATTTTCCCGAGGGCAGCATCGGGGCGATCTCGTCGGCTTTGCGGCTCAATTTCGAGGAGAGCGTCCGGGCCGCCTCCTCCTTGGGCGTGCCGCCCGTGCCCAGCCGCGTCTCCTTGTCCATTCTCTTGGGATGGCAGGCCGGCAGCACGCGAAGCTCCTCCCCGTCCAGCCCGATCCTCAAAGCCAGCGGCGTCTGGCGGTACCATTCCCGCTCGCCTTCGATGGCGAACGCCCCCCGGCCCACGTAGCCGCCCATGGCGTGCTTGCTCACCTGCGAGGGTTTCACCGCGTACACGTCCACGGCGGACGCGCCCACTTTCCAGGCCGACGAGTGCGAGGCCGCGAACTGGGCCGCCTCCTTCCGCTCCTGGCCGTCCGCCCTCTGCCCGTCTTTTAGGATGACGGTCGGCGCGCCCTGGATGTCGGCATGGAAGAACAGGTCGCCCTCGGCGAGGTACTTGGCCACCAGCTCGTCGTTCTGCTTGGCGTCGCGGCCGGCCACCACGCGCCGGCCTCCGGACGTGACGAACGAATGGTAAGGCGAATGCCAGGCCGCCCGCGCCTTGCCGCCCTTCTTTTTCGACGACGAGGAGCGGGCCGACGATGGCGAGGTCCCTTCCTTTTTTTTCTTCTCCTCCACGACGGCCATCTCCTTCTTTGTCTGTTCCAGTGCCGAGAGGAGGCCCGCGCGCTTCTCCTTGAGCTTCTTGAGGCCTTCGAAGGCCTCCTGCAGGTGGGCGCGCGCGCTTTTCCTGACGTCGAGGGAAATCTCCATGGCCTCCCTTTGGGGATGCGTTTATAAAAAATCACCGTGCATGTCTCTTCCATCTGATCAGGAGGTTCCATATGAGCAAGAGCGGATTTTTGCGAAATTTCATGAAGACCCATTACAAGCATTTCAATTCCGCCGTCGTGGTGGACGCGTCGGAGGCCTACATCGACCTTCTGGAGAAGAAGAAAGGCAAGATGTTCATGACCCTTGCCGGCGCCATGAGCACCGCCGAGCTGGGCAAGTCGCTGGCCGAGATGATCCGACAGGGCAAGGTGCACGCCATCACCTGCACGGGCGCCAACCTCGAGGAGGACGTATTCAACCTCGTTGCGAACAAGCTCTACAAGCGGGTGAGCGGATACCGCTCGCTCACGGCCGAGCAGGAGATGGAGCTCTACAAGGAGGGCTTCAACCGCGTCACCGACACCTGCATCCCCGAGGAGGAGGCCTTCCGAAAGATCGAGCACCACTTGCTCGCGCTCTGGCAGAAGGCCGAGAAGGAGAACAAGCGCTTTTTCCCGCACGAGTATTTCTACCAGCTGCTGCTCTCCGGCGTGCTCAAGTCCGAATACCAGATCGACCCCAAGGACTCGTGGCTCCTGGCGGCCGCCGAGAAGAATCTGCCCATCTTCGTCCCCGGCTGGGAGGACAGCACCATGGGCAACATCGTCGTGGCGCGCATGATGCAGAAGAAGATCAAGAGCACCGGGATGGTCAAGACGGGCCTTGACTACATGCACGAGCTGGTGGGCTGGTATCAGGCGAATTCCAAGAGCGGTCCCATCGGCTTCTTCCAGATCGGCGGCGGCATCGCGGGGGATTTCCCCATCTGCGCCGTGCCGCTCATGACGCAGGATCTGGAGATGGACGTGCCGCGCTGGGGCTATTTCTGCCAAATCTCGGATTCGACCACCAGCTACGGCTCCTATTCGGGCGCCGTGCCCAACGAGAAGATCACGTGGGGCAAGCTGGGCATCGACACGCCCAAGTTCGTCATCGAGTCGGATGCCACCATCGTGGCGCCGCTCATGTTCGGGTATATATTGGACTGGTAAGCGTCCCAAGCGCTATCTCGCTCCTTCTTTGCGGTCCGCCCGGGCCAGTGTCTCTGACGATAGTAATATAAACACAATAATACACTATTTTAAACAATTGTTAAGCAAGGGTGCGTTCTATGGCCGAACCTGATGTTAATCGGAACAGAAATCTGATTGGGGCACCCCCCACAGTGCAGTACTCGTCCCGTCGCCCATTGCCTGGTCCAGCGGGCAACGGGGTTATCTCCGAATACGTTGATGCCTTAAGCCATCCAATCTGTCATCTCCTTGCGAAAGGTTTTCTCTCGAACTCAGAACAAGTCAATTATCTCTCAGGAAAATTACTGGATCATTGTTCTCCTAATGCGCTCGTCCGAGTCAATCGGGTTCTTCAGTATAACATGTACTTCGAGTTGGGTTCCGTTCTCGTCGATCGTCCTCGGATCGCTTGGGAGGGCATGAGTGATGAGGAACGCCGGGTGCAACTGCGCAAAAAGTTCGAATTCTGGGATCCGCCAGGCACTCGATACGAAAAAGGAATCGTGAACGGGCCATTTGGTTATACTGCAATTTATCCGAATGGCCAGACTCTGGAGAGGACGAATATCAACGGAGCACAGTGGAACGGAATCGTCCGGGTTCTCAAATCCCTTGACGAGAAGTCCAAGGGGCAGGGCCGGGACGGATTGATGGGGAATTTCTTTGATCGCGTTGGCACGCCCAGCATCGCCGAGCTCACGGCCGAGATATCCAAGTATGGGCCAAAATATGTGAATAATGCCCAAGAGTTGGTGCCAATATTAAAAGACGTCATCCCCGCCGAGCACAACCCGCTAAAACAGCTCATAGAACTTATGCGCGAGGGATATGGGATCGATTTAATCATTTCGGACGAAGCCTACGGGCGGCTGTCCCTGGCGATCTGGAATCTGGCCGGATTGGCCAACGGCCAAAGCTTTCTCCTGCTTGATGCCATAACGCACATTACGAACTCCAATCGCAGCCGGGGCCCGGTCAATCCTCTTGAAGGGACGGACGCCATGCGCACGGTGGCGATACGGCTCTATACCGGACTTCTCCAAGACGTCAAGACGCTTCCCAGGGATACCACTTCCTATTCCCTCACGGCTCAGCGGGTGGATGCGATCTTTGGCGACTTGCTCGAGGTTGGTAAAAAGAACTAGGGACACCCGCCCCCAACGCAACCACGGCATCGGCCAATACTGCTTTCCATCCTTTTGGCCTGCCCTGCGCCCTGCCGATTGCGGGCATCGCCTTCTTATTAGTGCCCGCCGCTATTCCTCCAGGCCAAGGGGCCGTGATTTTCTATGCGAATCATCATCCTCGACACCAACTTCTGGCTCCTGCCCTTCGAGAAAGGGTTGGACGTCTTCGGCCAGATCGAACGGCTCTCCGAAGACGAGCCGTACGTGCTCGTCGCCACCTCCTCCGTGCTCGACGAGCTGGAGGCGATGTCCCGCTCCAAGGTCAAGCGCAAGAACGTGCTGGCCGCGCGCGGGGCGCTGCGGGCCATCCAGAACTGGCAGGTGTCCGGCAAGGTCTTGGTGGTGCCCACCGACGGGCCGGCCGACGGGACCATCATCACGCTGGCCTTGCAGATGGGCGCCTGGGTGGCCACGAACGACCGGGCGCTGCGCATGCGCCTGCACGAGAAGAGGATCCGGGTGCTTCTCCTGCGCGATGAGCACAAGATCGACTTCTTTTAGGTGCGAAAAAATAAGATAAAATAAGAACAAAAATCGAAAAACAAAAATAGAAAATTAATGCCTTGTTGCATAACTCGCTGACCGCTTCGACGTAAGCATTATCTACATCTGCGCTGTTTGTAGCGTCAGCCGGGGTTTGGCGACCGCCGGCTGGGTGGCGGATATGGGCAAGCGCAAGCAGCGGCCCAAAGCGGGCCGCTGGGGCAAGAGGAAGAAGGATAAGAGGGACTGGAAGGCCTACAACCAGAAACTGGTTGGGAGAGGGGAATTCCTCCTCCCGGTCAATATTCTCTCTGAATGGGAACCAGGGCTAGAATGCCTCAATAAAAACAAGGTTGGCCGCCCTTATCTCTACCCTCAAATCCTTCTGGAAGCCTTGGGCTTCTGGAAATGCTTCTGTAAGATGGATTATCGCACAGTCCAGGGCGTCTGCCGCCAAATGGCCATACTTCTTAATTGGCCTGCTTCTCCTTACTTCAGCACCATCAATCGCCGCCTGTTGGCGCTGGGGAGGGAGAGATACATGAAACGGGACCAAGTGAAGGCCGGAAAGACAGTCTTTGGTATCTGGGATGGTACAGGAATGAAGGTCTGCAACCGGGGAGAATGGCTGCACTACAAGAAGAAAGGCCTGCGCAAGGGGTTTGTCCGTGTCAGCTTTGTGACAGATGCCAAGACTGGGAAGGTGTTGGATTACTCAGTCACCACGGAGAAGGTGGGAGAGAAGCGCAGCATCAAGCCCATGCTCAAGCGGGTGTCCAAGCACCACAAGGTGGAGAAAGTCTTTGGTGATGGCCTCTATGATACCAACAAGAATTTCGATGAGCTCAAGAAGCGCAAGATCAAGCCAGCCATCAAAATCCGCAAGAATGCGGTTGATGGGCCGCCTTATGTGAAACCTGAGATGAAGGCAAGAATTGCCGAAGTCAAGAAGTATCAGAAATGGGGCTACAAGAAATGGGCCCGAATCAGACATTATGGGCAGCGCTGGAGAGTTGAAGGTTCATTCTCCAGACTGAAAGGCTATTTTGGAGAGTATGCTTTCTCCAAAGGCATGGACCGCATCAAGGCAGAGATGGGGTTCAAAGTGTATTGCTTGAATCAACTTGTTTGAGTTCAGAGAAAGAAAGCTTAGCGTGAGCCCCTATGGGCTCACGCCGATTGAATTGTGCAACAAGGCAAAAATTAAAAAATAAAAATAAAGGCCGGCCCTCGAGGGCCGGCGCCCGAGCGCCGTCGTTTGCCGGTTTTTTGTTTTTTCTTTCAGCTTGCGCGCCCTAGATGAACAGCGCCGCCAGCACCAGCGTAATGGTGGCCAGCATCTTGACCAGCACGTGCAGGCTGGGCCCGGCCGTGTCCTTGAACGGGTCCCCCACGGTGTCGCCCACCACGGCCGCCTTGTGCGCATCCGAGCCCTTGCCGCCCAGCGCGCCGGTCTCGATGTACTTCTTGGCGTTGTCCCAGGCGCCGCCGGAGTTGTTGAGCACGGTG
>JAZDHB010000013.1:0-11754 GCA_043806415.1 Microcaldota archaeon
TCATAGATCGGCTTGCCGCTGATGAAATAGGAGAACAGCATCCGGCGCGCCTTCTCGCCTTCCATGAGCAGGCGGATGTGAGCCATGCGGTCCTCTTCCCGAAGCGATTCTTTTTGGACCGGTCTGCCGTTTTCGTCGAGGAGGTTGCCGGCATCCACGCGCGCCCCCACCACCCGGCCGAATGTTTCGGCCAGGTCGCGGCCGAGCAGCATGATCGGGATGACGCGCATGTTTTTGGGATCATAGCCGACATTGGCGATGGTCTCGTATAAGCTCGCCATCCTGCGCAACCGCTCGTTCGCGTCGGCGGGATTGACGGAATCCGTGCGGGATTGGTCTGGGAACCAGCCGGAGAGGATGGAACCGCCCGCCTTGCGGTCCTGCTCGATGAGCGAGGTGATTTCGGCCATGCTCTTGCTGGCCATGGAGAGGAAGGCGGCTTGTTCCGCCGCGGTTAGCTCCATTCCGGATGCGTCCAGCAGGTTGATTTTCTGGTTTTTGATGTGCGAGATGAGCTTTTCGATGAAATACTGGCGCATGAGCCATTGGTTGAGTTCGGCCATCCTGGGATCGTTTTCATCCCGGATGCCCAACTCTTGCATGGCTTTGGCCCTAGCGTCTTTTTCCAGGCGCTTGATGATCGCCATATTTTCCTTCATGGCCTGATCGAAGACCAGGTTGTCGATGTCCCGGTAGCCGTTTGGGTCGGATTTCAATTTGTGGAACTGGATGGATTCGACCAGCTTGCGCAGCATTTCGTCGCTCATCACCAGGCCCATGATGTAGAGCTTCTGGCGCATGTCGGCCACGATGTCGGGGATGTCGGCGAGCTTCTTGTTGAAGAACGCGTTCTGGCGGGCGAAGGGGGAGGTGTGCTTGAGCAGGCGGGCCTTGAGCCCCAGCTCGGCCAGCGCGGTGCGGGCTATGTCGCGGCGCAGATTGATGCTGTTGGAGCGGCTGCCCATCCAGTTCTGGATGACCAGGCCCGTGCGCTCGGCATAGGGGATCTTGACGGGGTTGAAGGGCGAGTTGACGAACTTGGCGAGCTTGGAATCGGGGTCTTTGCGCACCTTGGGGATGAGGCGCAGGGGGCTGCCCAGCGCGTTGCCGACGAACTCCACCCCGCGCTGCATGTATTTGGTGAAGGTGGTCTCGTTGGCGGTGCCGCTGCGGGCGATGTCGGTGGCCGCCAGGTCGGCAAGCATCACCTCGCGCAATTCCATGGACTTGGTGATCGCCTGCCAGGCATCTTGGCGCAGGGGGGCGAAGGGGTCGTTGTCCTTGGCGTCCGGGTTCACGAGCCCCTTGAGCCGGGCCATCGCCGCGCGGTATCTTGAATCGGGCGTGCCCTTGGGCCCTCCCGTGATGGGATGGGCGTTGAAGGCGAGGTTGAGCGCGTCCCGGATCGCGGCCCTGTTCTTTCGATCGCTGTACAGGCCGGCCGCCTTGTAGAGCTTGATGAGCTGGGCGCGGACGACGTTCTCGTGATGGCGGATGATGCGGGCGGACATGCGCCCCTTGAGCGCGAGGTGGTAGGGAATGGTGGGAGCTTTCATGCGCACGCGCTTGGTGGCCGGCAGGCGGGGCACGGTGATGTCGTATAGCGAGAAGGGGTCCTTGCCCATGTACATCATGGACGAGACGAGGAGGGCGAGGATGATGACCAGCGGCAGGCAGGCGGAGATGATGGCCGGCCTCGCGAACAGCCCGCCCCAGAGGCCGTAGAGGTTGAGCGCGCCCGGATTATCCGGGAAGAACGTGGCCACGCCGACCGCGGGCGGGATGCGGGAATCGGATTTGGAGCCCTTGAATTCGGCCGCGAACATGGCCGGCCGGTACCAGTTGCGGAATTCGACCGGCGCTTTGGTGTATGGGTTGTAAGCGTAGCGGGCCTCGCACACCGCGTCGCCGGCATATAGGACGCCGGGAGCCGAGGGGGTGGAGAAGCGCGGGTCGAGCCTGGAGGACTGGCCGTGCATGTCGGCGAGAGAAACCGAGGAAACCGAATCGCAGACGGTCTTGCCGTTCCCGTCCACCAGGCGCTGGCCGTCGAAGGTGAAATTGAACGTGCCGTCGAGCACGTCTTTGGCCCCAAGCTGCTGGAAATCGCCGGCCGCCTGGTCGCCCGTGCCGCCGGCCCGGTTGCCGGATTTGACCTGCTCGCTAAAAGAGACGGCGTGCGCGCGCAGAAGGCCGCTGTTCACGAGGGAGATGTTGAGATAGACTTGCGTGCGCAGGCCGGGACTGGAGAGGGGCTGGGCGGCGTGGAGCGCGGGGGAGAAGAGGAGGAGGAGCCCGCTCGCCAGGATGAACCATAATAGGCTATGAAATTCGGCCTTTTCCACGGCTGGATTTTGCGCACCGTGCTTTAAAAACACTCGATACTTCATATTTTGGGTGGCTGGGAGTGATTAAGACTAGAAATGCCATGCTCGCATTGTTCGCCCTGCTGATTCTCTGCTCGTTCCTGTCCGCGCAGGTCCGAAAGATTCCCGAGGCCGTCCCGGGCGTGGACAAGAATGACATGTTCGTGCAGAACTGGCACGTGCTCGTTTTCATCGGCCTGGCCATCGCCGGCGCCATCGTCGCCATCGCTTACATGGCCGGCGAAGCCCTCAACGTGCAGAGCGCCAAGGCGTACGCGAAGGCCGAGGCGCGCGAATTCCTGGTGAGCGCCGTGATGGTGGTGTTCATCCTCGGCTCGCTCGTGGCGTTCGGGGCCTTTGCCCAGACCGTTTCGCAGAGCCGGCTCGGACCGGGGGCGGGGCAACAGTACAAGGCCATCGGATACTGCTCCGAGAACGCGAGAATCTACGATGCCGGCCGGCCCGAGAACCTGCTCTACGCGCAGGCCGACTGGTTCCTGGGCTGCATGCCCTCCTTGAGCGGCTCCTCATCAGACACGTATTACTACGACCCGAGCCAGAGCCAGAAGGTCGAGCAGAATATGGATAACAACATGAGGCCTGCCCCGAACGGAGGAGGGTATGTATTCGGCAAAACGGTGCTCGGCGACTGGCCCAAGGGCGGAGACGGGACGGGAGAGAGCAAGGGCATCATGATCACCCACCTGACCAACATCTACATCAGCCTCTTCTCCCTCGAATTCTGGCTCGGGCCCATCTCCACCTTCGGTACCAGCTTCTACGGCGTGGAGGGCATGGTGTCGAGCAACTCGGCCGACTTCGCGCCCAATGCCGGCCTCACCCCCATCTCCGAAGCCACCATCACCATCACCGACCTCATCGGGGTGGGGATCGGCGTGCTGTTCAGCCAGAAAGTGCTCCTGCTCTTCTTCCACACCGCGGCGCTTGGCGTATTCCTGCCCTTGGGCATGGGCTTTCGCGCCGTGCCGTTTTTGCGCAAGACCGGCACCACCATCATCGCGCTGGCGCTGGTGGCCTATTTCATATTCCCCATCACCATCTGGATCAATTACAACGCGTACGCAATCATCTATCCCGCGCCGCCGGCGAAGACCTCGATGCAGAGCTGGGCGAATTACCAGACCCTTATGCAGATGGGCAGCCGCCGGACCACGGACGGGAAGATTATAGGTATCATCCCGCTGCCGGACGAGAGCCCGGGCCATTACGAGCAGCGCATTCGCGACGCCTACGGCGCCACGCGGACGGCAGTGGAATTGAGCACGTGGGAGAAGATCGTCAATTTCGTGACGGGCGCCTGGAGCAACACGTACCAGCAGCCGGGCAGCTGGTGGGAGAGCCTCAAGCCGGGCCCCGGCGTCTCTCCGGGAGACATGAATATCATGACGCCGGCGCGCCAGCTCAACGTGCTGGGATTCATGTTCGTCGAGCGCCTGCGGGACCTGCTCAAGACGGAGGTGCAGGTGGCCGCCGTTCCCGTCATCGGCGCGGCCATCCCGCCCGAGTACCTCTTCAACATGCTGGCCGACGAGCTGCACACCAGCATGCAATGGTTCGTCCTCAACATGCTGTTCCTGCTCAACACGCTCATCATCACTATCACCCTCTTCAGGGACATCTCGCTGACCCTGGGCGGGGATCCGAGGATTTTCGGGCTGAGCAAACTGGTATGAGAACGCAAACGCCGTAGAAAATGCAAAAGCAAAGTCGCAAAAGCAAAAAAAGCAAAATCGCAAAAGCAAAAAAAGCAAAATCGCAAAAACAAAAAAAACAAAGTCGCAAAAAAACAAGACGTGGAAAACATGGCCGGGAAAAGGATTGGAAAAAGCGCGATTCGCCCGCAACGGGCCGGCTGGGGCCGGCCCTCGCTAGCCTACACCTCGGCTTTCGTGCTCTTCCTGTTCATGGCCAGCGCCCTGTTCGCGCAAGGATCAGGCGGGATTCCGCAGGGCCCGGGCGGGCTGTTCAACGGCGCCCCCCAATACGGCGCGCTCATCAGCCTGATGATGGTGGGGCTGGCGGCTGTGGTGGCCGCGCTGGCCGGCATCTACATGATCGCGGGAGCCGTCAAGCAGGCCGAATGGCAGGCGCTCGTGCGCGGCGAGCTGTACCAGGCCGTGGTGAGCGTGGTCTGGGGCCTCGTGATCTTCGGGAGCGCGATCTCCATCGACAAGATCATCGACGCCTACGCGACCGGAAACAACATGGGCGGGATGTTCGGGGCCGCGCGCTCCTACGTGGACCAGGTCATCTGCCTTTCGAGCACCAATACCATCAAGCTGGAGGGCATGAAGATAGCCGCGCAATACCTAGCGAGCATGCGCGGGCGGCATTACGCGGGCGCGTGGGGCATATCGGTGCCCGTCTTCCCCGGATTCGAGATCCTGGAGCGGGCGCTGGACCTCCTGCAGACGTTCACCATGCCTTTCACGTCGAGCCTGTTCGTGCAGGCCATCGGACTTGAGATCATCCACGCAACCGCGTTCACGATCATCATGCCGGCCGGGATCCTGATGCGCATATTCCCGCAGACTCGGGAGGCGGGCTCGTTCCTCATCGCCAGCGCGTTCGGGTTCTATTTCGTGTTCCCGTTCACGTATCTCATCAACGCGCAGGTGATGAACCAGCTGTATTCCGCCCAGTTCGGCTATCCCATGTGCGGGGGCGGGGACGGGGGGCCGGGCGCCATCCAGCAGGTCGGAACGCAGAAGCTCTATTTCGACGTGTCCAGCGCGCTCGTGCCCAGCGCGACGCAGGACCTCTTGGGGCTGGACACGCGCATCCCCTTCACGAACGGCAAAGTATCCCGGGGCGGGATGATGCAGAACATCTCGTACATGGTGTTCCAGTCGGTTTTCCTGCCCTCGCTGAGCATGGTCATCACCGTGACATTCATAAGGAACGCCCTGCGATTCTTCTCGCAGAAGATGGAATGACAGGGGAAAAAGCGTAAAAATGGGAAAAAACGAAAAAGGGAAAAACGATGGCAAATAAAAAACAGGGATTTGAATCGGACGGCAACCAGTACGTGAGCGCGAGCCGGACAAGCGCCTCGTTGGGCGGGAACGGGTGCGGCCGTGCTTCGGGAACGGGCGCGGGCTTTGGCAGGAACGCGAGCGGGAGAGAGGCGAGCGAAGGCGGAAACGAATGCGGCCCCGTCCTTTCGCGCCGGGCGCTGCTGGCCGTATCCTTCGCGTTCCTCTTCCTTTTCCTGGCCGGATGCACCGCGAGCCGGCCGGCCCCGACCCCGGGCAATCTCATCAGCCAGAAATTCTACGATTTCTGGCACACCGGCGGCGCCTTCCCCCTGCTCGCGTATGCCGGCGTGGCGCTGTGCCTGGCCATGGCCACGCTCGGGCTGATGTACGGCTACGCGGTCAACGACGACATGGTCAAGACGTGGGCCAAGAAGGAGGTCCTACAGGCCGGCTTCTCGGTGCTGATCATGCTCGCGGCCATCGGGCTCATCGGCGCGATGGACTATTACATGACCGTCCTGCCGGCCTCGGGACCGTGGAGCTCGGCGAGCGGCACGAATTTCGGCGGCTCGACCGGGGTCGAATGGAGCGCGTACGTGAATGCCGATTGCGCCCGGCTGATGAGCAACCCGATCACGCACCAGCCGGCCCCGGAGCTGGACCGGCCATGTCATATTAGGGTGGCCGAAGATTATCTGCAGACCCTTTTCGCCGCCTCCCAGACCCATACGGCCGACATGCTGCGCCAATATTCCATCTTGGCCGTGTTCGCCAATTTCGACAAGCGCTCGAACGGGCAGACCGACCCGGCCGGCACCCTCACGCTCGCCCCCTTCGTGGGCCTGACCATGCCCGTGGAGACGCTGGGCTTCCTCATCGACGTCTCGATCAAGAACATGATGGTGATCGCGTTCCAGCAGGATGCGCTCGAATACCTGCACCTGGCCTTCTTCCCCATCTTCTTCACGCTGGGCATCTTCCTGCGCTCGCTCTTCTTCACCCGCCGCACGGGCGGCCTGCTCATTGCCCTTGCGCTGGGCTTCTACGTCATCTTCCCGATGACGTACGTGTTCTTCTACGGGGCGTACTATTCCATGACCGCGCCCTGGAACACGGCTCCGAGAGATTTCGACCCGAACAAGATCGGCATGGAGGCGTTCTCCATCAAGCTGAACACGCAGGGCAAAGCGACCGTGGACGGCCAGATGCAGATCGCCAGCATGGCGCTGCCCCGGGTGATGCCGATCGCGGGCACGCCCACCTATTCGGCGAACTGCGCGGACGGGAACCTCATTTATGCCGGCGAGGAGTGCAACAAGCCCGCGCGCGCCAGTCTCGCGGGAACGAACCCGCCCCTGCCCAACGACCCATACACCCGCCCGATGTCATGCCCGCCCGTCGATGCCGGCGGAAATGCCATCCCCGGACGGGAGAACGACATCTACTGCGACACGAACGCCTGCAAATGCACCTCGGACCCCAACATATACGGGGACTTCCGACAGTACGTCACCACCGACCCCGCGACGCGGCAGGCGATCGTCAACCAGAACGCCCAAATCCACATGAGCCTGTTCGACGATCCGTCGCTCACGGCGGCGCAGAAGGAGAGGCAGAACGAGCAGGCGCTGGAATGGATGCGGCTGCAGGACAACGACTGGTTCACCAAGACGTATTACGACTGGGGCAAGGCCTGGGGCGACGCGAGGATGAGCGACCAGATGCTCGGCTTCCACGGCGTGTTCGACAACACGGCCAAGCTGCTGGTGTTCAGCCTGCTCGCCCCCTTCATCGCCGTGATGGTGACGCTGGCCGGCATCAAGGCCTTCTCGCCGCTGCTTGGCGGCGACGTGGAGATCGCGGGGCTGACGAGGATCATATAGGAAAAACGGGAGGATGAAAAAAGCAGGATGGATGGAAAAGAAAGCAGGATGACGGGAAAAAGAAAAAGAGATGGAAAAAGAAGGAATACGAGGAGAAAAACGCAGGCGTGGAGAAAACGGAGCATGGAAAAAGCGGGATGGACAACGAGAAAAACGCAAGCACGAAGAAAACAGGGACATAAAACCAAAAACAGGAACACGACAGAACCGGGATTGAGCAGATGAGCAGAAGATACGGAAAGGAAACCGGGAAAAAAACGAGGCTCTTCGGCCTCACGCCGGCAGCGTGCGCCGCCATCTTCCTCATGCTCCTCGGGCTCGTCCCGCTGGCCTCGGCCGCCTCCTCCGGCCTGTTCGGGGTGCTGCCGCTGGACGCGTTCAAGGGCGGTTTCTGGGACGAGCCGCTCAATGCCTGCAACGACGCGCCGCCCAGCCTCATGTGGCTTCCCTTGTGCGTGATCGCGCTGGCCTTCGGGGCCGCGTTGGCCGCCCTGGCCAAGATGCTTTCGGGCCCGTTCGGACAGAAGGTGGAGGCCTGGTCCAAGGAGCAGCTCTACCAGGTGGGCAAGTCGGCCGTCATCGTGCTCATTATCTTCTCGGGCTTCCTGTTCACTGGAATGGTGCCCCAAAATTCGTTCTACGGCGCGGGCACCTTCCAGATCAACAATGCCATCGGATACGCGGTGACGGTGCGCGACACCATGATCTACGAGTTCACCACCCTCACCACCATCACGGCCGGGCTCTCGACCGTGGGCAACATCACTCCATATTTCAGGCTGGGCGGCGTGGGCGTCACCATCTCCCTCTCGCCCGCGTTCAGGCCCGTCTTCGACGCGCTGGGCATCCTCATGTCCATGATGGGCGTGAGCATCGGCGAATGGTTCGTGCACGTGTGGATGCTCTGCTTCATCAAGGAGCGGGCGCTGGCCGTGCTGCTGCCCATCGGCCTTTTCCTGCGCGCGTTCGGCATCAGCCGGGCGGGCGACGGGCTCATCGCCCTGGCCATCGGGCTGTATTTCGTCTATCCGTTCATGATGAACGTGAGCGCGTTCGCCATGCAGTCCTACCTGCAGACCCAATTCGGCGACGGGAGGATCCAGAGCGGAAGCGGGGGCACGGTGGATTCGTTCTCGAATTGCATCAACACCGCCGGCAGCGGGGTCGGATGCTACTTCAAGCTCACGTTCGGAGGGGCATGGAATTACGTGAAGGCGTACGTGACAGACTCCAGCCATTGGGCGGGCGGGCTGGTCAGCGGAGTGATCGTGCAGGTGGTCCTGACCGGCACCGTGCCGGGCACCCTCATCGTGGGCTTCGCGATGTTCTACCTGCTCGCGCTCATCCAATCCACGACGTTCTACGTGCTGGTGGTGTCGCTCCTGCTGCCGCTCTTCAACCTGTTCGTCACCTTCACGCTGATCAAGGAGCTGTCCGCGTTCTTCGGAACGCAGTTGGACTTCTCGGCATTCGAGAAGATATTCTAGAGGATGAGCATGATTCCGAACTACTGCCAGACCCTGGTCGGATCGATCGTCTACCCCGTGGGCGACATGGCCTTCAAGAACGTGCTGGGCACGGGATGGCTGTCCATCGTGGTCATGGGCCTGACGGCCGCGGCCCTCATGCTCTCGCTCACATACATGGTGTCCAAATTCCTGCAGGTGCCCAAGCTGGAGGCCTGGAGCCGCTTCGAGATGTTCCAGCTGGTGGGCACGCTCGTGCTCGCGCTCCTGCTCGCCGGATGGATCTGGGGCATGTGCTCCTGGGACATGTCCATCTTCGACGCGTTCAACGCGGGCGACGCCACCCATCCGGCGCACCTCCAATACACCGGCGCGGCCGGAGCAGACCTCATCGCCTCCTGCAACAGCATGCTCAACGGCCAGCTCAATCCGAACGTGCCGGATCCCAACGACAAGACGAAGACCAAGCAGATCGTCACCCCCTACTGCGCGGCGCAAGGATACCTCGAGAAGCTCAAGACGCGGGGGGACGACGTGTTCCAGACCCTGCTCGTGATCAATTCCGGTTTCTCGTACGTCACGCAGATCCGCTGGGAGTCCAGGCCCCTGGGCATCGGCTACACGCTCGAGCCGCTGGCCGGATTCCAGCAGATGCAGAACGTGTTTTTCGTCACCTTGAGCGGATTCATGGTCTCGTACCTGAGCGTGCTGGTGCAGATGCGGATCCTGGATTATTTCCTCGTGGCCGTGCCGTTCTTCTTCCTGCCCATCGGCCTTCTCTTGAGGGCCCTGCCGCCCACGCGCCAGTTCGGGGGGGCCGTCATGGGCTTCGCCCTCGCCTCCCTGTTCTTCTTCCCGCTCATCCTGGTGTTCAACGACCTGGTCGTGTTCTCGTACATGGACCAATATATCGCCAAATACACCATCACGGCGGCCGACCTGCAGATGACGCAAGGCCTCAACGACAACACCCGCATCGCGTCGGGCTGGCAGGCGCAGGACTTCTCGGACACGGCCAAATTCAGGACATATGACGACAAGCCCGGGGAGGTCGTGGGACAGGACGGGACGACCTTCTATGTCATGAGGATTTTCGAGCAGACCCACGACCAGTTCGTGTTCGAGGACGAGAACGGCAAGCAGGTGGTATTCATGGACGAGGACGGCCCCACGGGGAAGGTCTGGAACACGTACCGCATAACCCCGATGTTCGAGCCCATGACAACCGGGAACCAGATCAACGATATGGGAGGCGGATACCTGCAGAACCCGGCCACCGGAAAAATCGAGAAGAACACCCGGGATGCCAACCAGCGGATCATCGATTTCTTCTCCAATCCGGGCACGGACAACCCGCTCCCGGGGAATTACATCACCATATCCGACCGCTCGAACACGCTCTCAAGGACCATCTTCCCGGTCTACCGGATGGTGATGATCTATTTCCTCGCCGCCGTGGTCCTGCCCGTGGTCAACCTCCTGATTTATATCGAGATCGCCAAGGTGCTCACGAAATTCCTTGGCGCGGAAATGGACCTGACCAACCTGACGAGGCTGGTATGAGAGTGATGGGAGCATAATAAGAAGAACGGACGAATGGAGAGAGATGACGGGAAAAATAAGAGATGGAAAAGGAAGGATGGAAAAGAGAGCGAACCCGAAAAGAATATGGAGAAGACGCAAAAAGATGAAGAAGACGATGCGAAAGCGGGATGAATGGAGATGACGGACAGAAGACGCCCGCAAGAAGACGCGAGAACAGGACGCATGGAAATGACGAACAGAGGACGATGAAGATGCTCACCCCGGTCATCCCCCCCAGCGGCATCGGCGCGCCGCCCGTGCCCATGGACGTATTCAACATGTTCGGCATCAACGGCACGGCTTCGGGCGGGTCGTGGCTGGGATGGGCGGGGCTGATCCTGCCCATCGCCTTCGCGGGGCTGTTCATGGCCACGTCGGTGTACATGCTGGGCATCGCGCTCAACCTCTCCCACGTCAAGCAATGGGCCAAGGGCGAGCTGGTCCAGGTGGTGCTCACCGTCATCCTGGCGGTCGCCCTCGTCTCGCTGGCCAGCGTGGGCTGGCTGTTCATGAACGAGACGATCAAATACATCTACGAGAGCTCGAATCCGCAGGTGGCCGCGCTCCAGCCCGGCGCGTACTATGATCCGTTCGCCTTCGACCAGCTGTACATCGCCAACACGTTCCTCGACTGCCAGGTGCGCATCTACCGCACGCTCTACTGGATCAATTACTATTACAAGTTCGTCGGGAAGGTGAGCACGGAGATCATCGGCGCCGACGCGGCGGGCTCGTGGTTCGCCAGTGCGTACTCGGGAGTCATGGACTACACCATGCAGCACCTGGACCGGCTGGTGCTCCTGCACTACATCCAGTACCGGTTCCTCTCCCTCATCAAATACGCCATGCCGCTCCTGTTCCTCATCGGCCTGCTCTTGCGCATCTTCCCGCTCACACGGGGGGCGGGAGGCATGCTCATGGCCATGGGATTCGGGTTCTTCTTCGTCTATCCGGTGAGCCTCGCCCTGCTCATGGCCATCCAGCCAGCGCCGCCGATTTACTGCTCCCAATTCGCCCCGCCGCCCATGCTGAACGGGGCCAACACCTGCTGGCAGGACGCGGGAGACTACTATTCGGCGCGCTATTCGGTGCTGGCCAGCGAGAACGGGGTGAAGAAGATATTCTCGGATTTGGAGATATTCCTCCCCTATTTCTACATGCAGGCCCTGTTCGTGCCGCTCGTGGCCTTCACCATCACGTTTACGGTGTTTAGGCAGGTGGGCTCGCTGTTCGGGGCGGATTTGAACGAGGTCGGGCGGGGGCTCGTGAAATTAATCTGAAAAAATCCAAAAAACAAACACGCGAGAAAGGGCGTCCGGGCATCGTTGGCACAGTCGGCTGCTGCCGACTTACACGGCCGGTTGAGACCGGCCTGTCCGCAAGTCCGTTGCGGACCGGCAAATCCGTTGCCGGCCAACTGGCCGACGATGCTCAACCGTTTCGACGGTTGAGCAGA
>JAZDHB010000014.1:0-22489 GCA_043806415.1 Microcaldota archaeon
CCTTTGCTTTGCGGGATAAAGTGATCAAGCGTAGCATTACTATCAGATAATTTATCCCCACAATACCGGCAAGTCCAATTATCCCGTTCGAATATCTCACGTCTTTTATCCGGCAAGGTAAAATAATCCTCATTGCCCTTAGTCGTTTTAGGTTGTAATTTCTTTGCAACAGCCGGAATATTTGCGGGTAAAACAACGGTGTAAATTGTTCCTTCGCGGGTAGTGTCCCCAACTTTAATACAACCCTTTTTCTCCAAGCTCTTTAAGATATCTGAAACTTGTGCGAAACTCGTTATCATTCCACGCGCTGATTTTGCATGACCTGATGCGATAGTTCTTTTTCCGATTCTGATTTCGTCAAGCGATTTTTCTAACCACGAATGCCTGAAGAGATACAAATACATCGATAATTCGTATGGGGTTAACTCAGACGCAAGGTAATCGACAATTTGTTTCATTATTTCTGAAACGTTGTCCACAGTATACATATCTGAATCCACCTTTAAATATGATGCTTCCGTGGTTTCCTATTGTTTCCGCGTCTTTGAGTTTCTTTTAGGGGCGTGTCGAACTTTCACGCCCCCGCTTCTCGTCAATCATCTATTCCGCATGTCGGCCAGGCTAACGAAAAGGCATCAGTCCGTCCGCCTGACGGCTGTTCAGTCCTGCTTCTTGTGCTCGCCCCGCTTCCCGTAGATGGGCTTCGAGCGCCCGTGTGGGGACCGGAAGAGCGGATGCGCCGGCATCGGGCCGGGGCGGGACCAGTCCGGCCGGCCCACTTGCGAGGAGAATTTGTCCCATTCGAAATTCACGTAAAACGAGCGCGAGTTCTCGATGTCCACGAGCACGAATTTCTGGTCCTTGATCTGGAATTTAAGCATCAGCAGGCCCTTGATGTCGTTGAGGCGCATGGAATGGGATTTGCTGGACGTGACCAGGAAGCAGATGCCCGAGCCGCTCTTCTGCAAAAAGAGCAGCGATTGCTCGAATTCGGCCTCGGAGCCGAACTGCAGCTCGAAACCCACCTGCGAATCCGGCCTTTTGAGCATGAGAAAGAGCGGGGACTGCACCTTCATGTACCCGAAGCGGGAGCCGATGGCGCAATACTCCTTCTCGAGCGAGGCGAGCAGGTCGGACGCGGGCTTGCGCACGGCGACGATTTGCTGGATGAAATCCATAGGCACATTATGGGGTGGGCAGGATTAAGAACTTTGCAGACGTTCTTAGGCCATGGGAGGGATGCCGGAGGCGCGCGAAGGCGAGATGGCGGTGCGCGGGGCGAGGAAGGCCCTGCGCGACGCGCTGGAAGGGCGCGAGCCCGAGGACGTTGGCGGACTGCCCGTTTTCGGTGAGGCGCGCGGCGTGTTCGTCTCCATCCATACATATCCGGCGCACGAGCTGCGCGGATGCATCGGATTCCCGTACCCGCTCATGCCTCTGGGCAAAGCGCTCTCCAAGGCCGCGTGCGCGGCCGGGCTTGAGGATTCGAGATTCGCGCCCGTGCGGGCGGGCGAGCTGGACTCCCTCGTTTTCGAGGTGAGCGTGCTCAGCGTTCCCAAGGAGATGAAGATCCGGGAACCGGCGGCCCGCCTCCAAGCGCTCAAGATCGGCCGCGACGGGCTCATCCTCGAATACGGACGCGCATCGGGGCTCCTCCTGCCGCAGGTTCCGATCGAATGGAACTGGAACGGGACGCAATTCCTCGAGGCGCTCTGCGAGAAGGCGGGGCTCCCGCGCGACATGTGGAAGTCCGCGTCGGCGCGCCTCTTCACGTTCCAGGCCGCCGTGTTCGAGGAGCAGAAGCCGAACGGAAAAGTAACGCTGAAGAAGATGATCCGCTAAGCCCGGATGGGGCGAAAGCGAGCCGAGAGGAAAAGACGGGAACGAAGCGCATACGCGCTTTATCGGCGCGGCGTGCGCGCGCGAAGGTTCGGACATGAAAACCAGGATCGACAAGAGCACCGGACAAACGACCATCTCCCTGCCGGAGGCGGCGGCCAAGGCGATGGAGAATGTCGGCGAGGCGGACGTGTTCGTGTTGGGCGAGGGCGTGCTGCTCGTGTGCGCAGGCGGGAAATTCACGCAAGAGGAAAACGCGCCGGATGAGCCGGCGCAGAAAACAAGAATGATTCCAACGGAGGGGGCTTTGAAGGGGACCGATACTTCGAGCGCGTGGGATCACGAGCAGGCGCTCCTGCACAAGTTGTCCCTCGTGGCTTTCAAGGACCGGCTGGTGCCGCCGGTGGACAACATGCTCGACGAGCAGGAACGCCGGACGCTGCAAGCCCTGCTCGAACGCAAGGTCATCTCGATCTACAAGAACGAGAAATATCCCAAGGGCGTGTACAACATCCCGCGGGGCGTGTACATCCACGCGGCCAGGGGGGCGGACGGGATGGGCGAAGGCGGAAGAAATGCGCAATCGGGAGCGGGCGGCGGTATCATCAAGCCCTATGCGCCGGCCGGCCCGGGCGCATCCAACGGACGCACGGCGCCCCCGTATGAGCGCGCGGGGCGGACGGGCGGTTCGCCCGCTCCGGCGTATCCGGCCTACCCCTCGTCGCCCTCATTCATCTCCAAGCCCGGCGACCTGAACACCGTCGAGCACCTCATCGCCAAGGGCTACATGGTGCTCGACAACGAGAACGAAGCGAAAACGGTGATGCCGCACATCAACGCCAAGCTCAAGAACGAGACCGTCAAGGGCATCCGGGGCTTCGACCGCAAATACTACGTGCTGCGCCGCTCGTTCCTCATGGAATACGAGAGCCGCCTGCTGCCAATCCTGGACGCCGGCGCGGCGAACGTGAAGACATTGGGCGAAAAACTCGGCCTGGACGAGAACGCGGTGACGGTGCTCCTCATGATCCTGGGCGACGACGGAGAGGTCATCGAGCTGAAGAAAGGCATGTGGAGGAGAGCCTGATGGAAAAAATAGTGGGGAGGGGAATCAGGAGGAACCTGAAACTGAAGGGGAGGGAGCAGAGCCCCCGCCCCTGCGGTTCGGAGTGGAGGAGAGCCTGATGAGCAAATCCAGGGGGATGGGGATCGGGAAGAACCGGATGGGAAAGACTTCGGCGCGCACGTCCATCCGCGATCCGGTGCACGGCACCATCGTGCTCGATGCGCTCGAGACGCGCATCATCGACACGCCGGCCTTCCAGCGCCTGCGCCACATCCGCCAGCTGGGCCTCACCCACCTGACTTATCCGGGCGCGCACCACACGCGCTTCGAGCATTCGCTGGGCGCGCTCTATTTGGCGGACCGGATGGCCCGGGCGCTCGGGCTGCCGGAAGAGGAAGTCGCGCGCGTGCGCCTCGCCGCGCTCCTGCACGACGTGGGGCATATGCCCTTCTCGCACGATTCCGACGAGGTGGTCAGCCCGAAGCTGGGCGACCACGAGGCGCGCGGCGCGAGGATGGTGCGCGCCTCGCCCATCGCCGACATCCTCTCCGAGCAGGAGGATCCGGGGCGCATCGCCTCGTACATGGTCGGGGGCTCGTTCGGCCAGATCATCGCCTCCGACGTAGGCGCGGACCGCATCGACTACCTCCTGCGCGACGCGCATTACACCGGCGTGGCGTACGGGCTGATCGACTGGGAGCGCATCATCACCACCATCCTCTGGCAGGACGGGAAGATGGCGCTCTCGGAAGGGGGCCTGCAGGCCGCCGAATCGCTCATCCTGGCGCGCTTTTCCATGTTCCACACGATCTATTACCACCACAGCGTGCGCATCGCGCGACTCATGATCCAGCAGGCCATGAAAGAGGCGATGTCGGACGCCTCGTTCGACTGGGAGGCGGCGCAAGAGGACGGGGACGGAGCGATGCTTGAGCGCCTCTCGCACCGCCCGGCCGCCCGCGACTGGGTGGAGCGCATCCACGCGCGCCGGATGTTCAAGCGCTCGGCGGTCATATCGTGGGAAAAGCTCGGCTCGAAAGCGCGCAAAACGGCCTCCGACGGCTCGCTGGCGGAAAAGATTTCGGAAGCGAGCGGCTGCCGGGTGCTCGTGGATTTGCCCGGGCAGTTCATCACCGAGCCGAAAATCAGGATCATGAGGCCGGAAGGGCCGCAGGGCCTGGGCGAGGCGTCGGCCCTCCTTTCCGCTTTGGGTGCGGCCGCGCGTCAGCGGGCGACGCTGCTGGTGTGCTCAAGAGAAGAGGATGTCCAAAAGGTGGGAAAGGCGGCGCGAGAAATCCTCGGGCTGGAATGATTCGCTGGAAAATGAGTGAGCGCTCGCGCTGTTCGTAAAAAATTAAGTGCCAGCAGCAACCGGTCCTCCCGCGAGATCGCAGTACTGATCCGGTCGTGAGCGAGCTTAACTGCCGAGTTCGGGATGGGATCGGGTGTGACCTCACTCCTGTGACCGCTGACAGATATTATATGGTGAAAAGGATTTTTAAAGCATCGCTCCGTTGCATGAGCATATCGGATTGTCAATAAACGGAGATGATTTCGTGGCGCCGGCCAAGAAAAAACCCAGCAAGATAGCCTTAAGACGGCCCAAGTCGGCGAGCGCGGCGGCCCGCCCGATGCCGAAGGCGCCCGCAAAAACGGGAGCGAAAGCGCCCCAAAAAACGAGGACAAACGCGCGCCGGGCGGCGCCATTCGTCCCGAAGCTGATGGATCTTTTCAAAAAGCCGGCGTTGATCCGGTCCGAAGCCGAGAAACCGGCGCGGGCCCGAACCGATGCGCTCCCCCGGCGGATGGATGCACCGACGAAAGAGATGGCCGGCCCCCGTCCGGCCGGGGCGCCCTGCTGCCCGAAGTTCAATCCGGCCCGCTGGGACGGCAAGGAATTCGAATTCGAGGACAAGCTGTTCCTCAAGGACCGGGTGACGAGCTTCCTGCACATGCCCCTCAACTTCGGCTCCGTGGCCACGAAGAATTTCAAGAAGATAAAAGACGCAGGGGCCGAGTCCAAGGACGGGCTGATGCTCGTGGATGAGAACTCCGCGTTCGGCGCGGACGTGTATTTTTCCATTTCCAGGAATTTCCCGGGCGCCCAGGCCGTCATGCTCTCCGGGCATTTCCTGACCAAGGCGTTCGAAGGCGAATATTCGCAGATGCCCAGATGGATGGAGGAGATGGCCGCCTACGTGAAAAGCACGGGCCGGCGCCGGATCACGCACTTCCTGTTCTATTATCCTACCTGCCCCAAGTGCTCGAAGATCTACGGGAAGAACTACACCGTGATCTTCGCGCAGGTGGGATAGGAAAGAAATCGGGAATAAAAAATAGCGGATGAAAAAACAGAAAACAAAAGGAAGCAAAACGAAAAAACATCGGCGGGCCTTGAGGCCCGCTTGGCGCGGCCCGGGCCGCGCCTTTAGTATTTTACTTATTTATTTCTTCTTTACTTCTTCTCGTCGTCCGCGGCCGTGAAGCCGTCCAGCGAGCGCTTCCAGGCGTGCAGCTCGTCCTTGGAGAAGAAGCGCGCCACCTCCTTGTTGGCCGTCTCCAGCGAATCGGATGCGTGGATGATGTTGTACTGCGTCGAGAGCGAATAATCTCCGCGGATGGTGCCCGGCAAGGCGGTGCGCGCGTTGGTGGGGCCGCACATGGCGCGCAGCACGTTGACCGCGTCCACGCCCTGCGCCACCATGGCGAGCACGGGCGCGCTGGTCATGAAGGCGGCGAGCTTCGGGTAGAAGGGCTTGGTGACGAGGTGCGAATAGTGCTCGTCGCATTTGGCCTTGTCCAATTGGATCATCTTCAGGCCCACGATCTGCAGGCCGCGCTTCTCGATGCGGGAGAGCACTTCGCCCAAGAGGCCCCGCTGGAGGGCGTCGGGTTTTATGAGAATCAGGGTTTTCTCCACGGACATGAAACCACCCAAATCAGGATCGAAAGATTAAATCAAAAATAAAAAAAATGATGCGCTACTTCTTGGCCTCGGGCTTCTTGGCGGCCTTCTCGGCCAGCTTCGCCTCGATGTCCTTGGCGAAGGCGGATTCCTTCTTCTCCGCCTTCTTCTCGCCCACGAGCGCGACCGTCTTGGAGGTCCAGCCCATGTGCCGGCCCTCGCGGATCGGCTTCTTCATCGCCCGGCCCAGCATGTTGCGCCGGCATTTGGAAGAGCAGAAGGCGAGCGTCTCGCCGGTGGTGCGCACAAGCATGAAGCCGGTGCCCGGAACGACGGGATTGTTGCAGAAAACACAAATCATGTCAATCCCTCAAAACTAGCGGGCCTTGATCTCCTTGGCCTCGCGCTCGGTCTCCAAGAGGAGGATGATGTCCCCCTTTCGCACCGGCCCCTTGACGTTGCGCCGGATCACGCGGCCCTTGTCCTTGCCCGCGTGGATCTTGCACATCACCTGATAGACCTCGCCGTGGATGCCCGTCTTGGCACGCACGTCGACGATCTCGACCGGGATTGCGTCTATGACAGCCATTTATCCACCTTACTGCTTCTTGGCCTTGGCCGGCTTCTTCTCCTTGGATTCGCCGCCTTCCTTAGGCTGCTCCTTCTTGGCGTGGAGCTCGGAGCCGGGGGAGGAGGCTTTGAGCTGGCAGGAGGCGCGCACCTTGTCGGCGATGGTCTTGACCATCTCGGAGGCGTTGCCGCTCTTCTCGATGGTGATCGCCGCGCACGGGACGGGCAGGCCGGCCGCGCCGCCCAGCTCCTTCTTGGTGGGGATGAATACGAACGGCACGCCCTTCTCCTGGCAGAGCACGGGCAGGTGCATGACCACTTCCTCGGGCTCGACGTCCTCGGCGATGAGCACCAGCTGGGCGCTTCCGGATTCGATGCCCTTGGTGCTCTCGTTGGCGCCCTTGCGAAGGCGCCCGGAGTCGTTGGCCACGGTCACAGCCTCGAGGGCCTTGACGATGACGTCTTTTGGAGTCTCGTACTTGACGTAACTCTTGGACATTGGCTCACCTCACCGGCCCGAGGGCCGGCGTAATCATCGGTTCATCGCTGATCTAAGTTAGAATCAGCAGCAACTGATATGGAGACGCAGAAATATAAAGGTGCGCCAGAGAGGCGAAAGGAAAGCGGGAACGCCCAGGCAGGCCGCAAGAAAAATCCCAAGGACGCGAAAAAGCCGGATGGCGCGCCTACTTCCTGTTTTTGTACATCACGACGTACAGCTCGTCCAGCGCGAACCGCCCGCCGTCCGGATGGGACGGGCCGATGAAGGCCACGGGATAGGCGCCGTCCAGCCCTGCCCAATAGGTTACCGGCACGCAAAAAAATCCGACTGACGCGCCCTTGGGCAGCTGCGCGTGCAATGCGAGCGCGAGCCGGTCGGGGCCGGAGCCTTCCGTCCCGAGTTGGAGTTCGCCTTCCACCAGGCCGGAAAGCCCGGCCGGAGCGTGCAGCCGGGCCACAAGCGCCCCGCCCTTCTTTACATAGTTGAAGGCATTGAGCACGAAAGCCAAGAGACCAGAGTCCGCCTCGTGCGAGACGAGGTTGAGGAGCACGATGTCCGCCGGATCGGGCGCGAAAGACATGTAGACGTTGAAGAATTCGTGCGGATGCGGCGCGCGGCCCTTGGTTGCCTTGGAATCGGCGGCCCGATTCACGGCCCCCGCTTCGCCGTCGCCCTCCCGGTAGGCGATGTAGGTCGCTCCCTGCACGAGGCAAACCTCGTAGACGTGGGGGCGGGACGGGAGCGAACGCCCGGGAGTAGCGGGAGCTTCCGACTCCCGGAAGCGCTCGCGAAGCTGCTTCTGCAACCGGCGGCCGATCTCGGCTCGGACGCGCTTGCCCTCCAGCGGGCCGACGTATCGCTCGCAAAGCGAATCCAGGGTGCGGCCCCGCGCCAGCACATAGGCGCCGTTCGGCGCGAAGAGCAGTTTTTCGTCCAGAAGCTTTTCCGTGTGGGCGAGGCGTTCGAAGAGAAGGCTTGAATGGCGGACCTTGGGGTCGGACGAAAAGAGGCGGGACGGGTCCCAGAAGCCGGACGGACGCCCGTCCGTTTCCTGGACCAGCAATGCCTTCTTGAACTTGCCCTCGGCCAGGAGGCCGGAGACGAGCGGCTCGATTTGAGCGCCCCAGGCCAGGAGGGATTTTGGTTTTTTGGGCTTGGAGAGGGCGGGCCGGACCAGGCGCAGGACCACGTCCTTGCAGGCGATGGCTTCGTTGCTGAGCCGGCAGGGGGCGCCGGCTTCGAGCATCCGCTGCTCGAAAGAACGGATATGGTCTGCGGGAATCTTGCGCGCCCGGACCGGGAGGCGGGCCCATGAAGGCAAAGAAGCCGTCTGGATCATGGATGGGATGATGGTTTTAGAATTTATAAAACCGTGAGAGGATAAGAAGGGGCTTCGCATAACGCGGACTTTGTCGGGCTTCGCATAACGCGGGCGTCGTAGCTCCGGCCTTTGCGAAGCTCACTTGCTTTCCTTGAGCGGCGAGGCGTACTGCTCCATGGTCTTGGCCGTCAGGTTGAGGGCCGCCTGCACTTCCTTCTCGGATTTGCATCCTGTGCAGATGATCTTGCCGTTCTTGAAGAGCAGGAGGCTGGATTTGGGGGTTTTTATCTTGTAGATGGCGCCGGGGAACTGCTCGGGCTCGTATTCCACGTCGTCCACCTTGGAGGCGATGGCATAGAGGTCCAGCTCCACCTTGAAATTGGCGGACGCGACGATGTTCTCGATGCGGAACGTGGGCTTGCCGCTTTTGCGCGGGTGTTTGGCGTACAGCAGCAGCATCTTCTGGGTCTTCTCGATGGCCGCCTGCACTTCCTTCTCGGATTTGCATCCCGTGCAGATGATCTTGCCGTTCTTGAAGAGCAGGAGGCTGGATTTGGGCTCCTTCATCTTGAAAATGGCGCCGGGGAACTGTTCGGGCTCGTATTCCACGTCATGCACTTTATAAGCGATGGAATAGAGGTCAAGGTCAAGCTCGAGGTTGGCGGACGCGACGATGTTCTCGATGCGGAACGTCGGCTTCCCAATCAGGTTTTTTGACACACGACCACCAACATCAACCGCGGAGGTTGAAAAGCGTTTATTAACCAACAGGAGATGCGAAGGTAAGCTTTTTAAATGTCCGTTCCCCCAAGATTTCAGTAAAGGATGGCGCCGATCGGCAAGTTCTATATCCGAATAAATCCAGATGACGGCGCCGGGCCTTGAATTTTGCAAGAAACTAGAACCATTTTTGGTGGATATTATGAAACGTTCATTAGGGAAGATGTCCAAACGCACGCGCCTCCTGGGCGCGGCCAAACGGCGCCTGACGCCCAGCACGCTCGTGCGCCGATACAATGAGGGCGACCTCGTCATCCTCGACCACCAGTCGCGGTACGAGGGCATGCCCCACCCGCGCTACCGGGGCCGCGTGGGCACCATCCTCGCCGCGCGGGGGCGCTCCTACGAGATCGAGATCCGCGACGGCAACGCCATAAAGATGCTGGTCGTGCCCGGCGTGCACCTGCGCGCCAAGTAGGGAACCGGAAAGTTCGCGGGACCCGAAAAAACGGGCGGTGAAGGCCCCGGCCCGGGGCAGAGAGAGGATGTGATTTTATGCTTGGCAAGAAAACCGAAAATCCGCGCCCGGTCAGCCTGGCCGAGGTCAAGGCGATGCTGCTTGCGCGCGCGAGCGAACCGGACTTCGGCTACGAGCAGCAGCTTTCGCTGGATTACTCCAAGAAATTCTGCAAGCTTTCGCTGGAGGACGCCCGGGCGCTGAGCGCCGGCCTCTCCAAGATCGAGGCGCTCCTGCCGGACAGCGTGGCGAAGATCGTCGACATCCTGCCCGAGCACGCCCCGACCCTGCAGGCCATCCTGGCCAAGGAGAAGATCAGCCTGCCCGAGAAAGACCTCGAGAAAACGCTCGAGCTCGTGCACGAGGCGCGCGCCAAGATGATCGTGATCGAAGAGATCAAGCCCGAGGCGGCGCAGACGGCTGAAGAGGGCGCGGCGGCCCCGCAAAGCCCGGCCCAGGCCGCGCCGCAAAAAGAGGAGAACGAGAAGCCGGCCAAGGAAAGCAAAGACGGGAAGGAAACGCCGGCCAAAGAGGAGAAGAAGGCCAAAGCGGACGATGCCAAAGGGGAAGAGAAGGGAGAGAAACCCCGGCGCAAGAAGAAAGAGAGCAAGGATTAAATCCTTCCGGTAAGCAAATAGACGCTAAGTCTAGGGGATGCGCATGGAACTGGAAGAGTACGGCTGGGTCATCGATTTTTTGCCTCGGGGGCGCTCGAACGAGCGGATGCCCGAACCGAGCGCCCAGCTGCTCGGCGAGCGCTATTTCACCCTCTTTGAAGTGACGATCAAGCCCACGGTCAGCATCGCCTTCGGCCAGCGCATCTATCTGGGCAAGGGCGAGCGCGCCGAGGTGGACCGCATCCGCAAGCGCATCGGCTACGAGGACCTCTCGGCCACCAGCCGCAACGAATTGAACGCGAACCTGGTCAAGATCGTCAATGCCAAGGAGGCGGAATTCATCAACTTCTTCAACAAGGCCGGGCCCCTGTCGGTGCGCCTGCACCAGCTCGAACTTCTGCACGGCATCGGCAAGAAGCACCTCGCGCAGATCCTCGCCGCGCGCGACGCGAAGCCCTTCGAGAACTTCGAGGACCTGCGCGCGCGCGTGCCGCTCCTCCCCGACCCGGTGTCGCTCGTGGCCGGCCGGATCCTCGAAGAGCTGTCGGGCAAGCCGCAGCACTACCTGTTCGTGCGCCCGCCCAGGCCAGGCGATTTGCACGAGCGATACTAGTTTTGGCAAGGGCCGCCCGGGGCGCGGCCGCAAGGCGGGGGCGCCCAGTCGCCAAGGCCGCGAGGAACGCGGCGCCCGGAATCCCGCCGGACGGGGCCGGCCTTACAACGGGCGGAACCGTCCGAGCCCAGAGCGGAGCAGGACAACGGATGGAGCCCAGTGGAAACCCCATCGCCTCAAGAAGAAGCTCGGCCAGCATTTCATCACCGACCGGGGGATCCTCGCGATGGAAGCCGGGGCCCTGGACGCGCAGGGCCTGCGGGTGCTCGAGATCGGGGCCGGCGACGGGCGCCTGAGCCGGGAGGTGCTGCTCACCCGACCCGCCCATCTCACGCTGGTCGAGCCGGACGGCCGGTGGGCGGCCAGCCTGCAATCCGAATTCTCCAAGCGCAAGAACGTGCTCGTGCGTGCGCGCGACCTGCGCGACCTGCCGGACGAGTGGGGCGCGCAGGCGATCATCGGGAATATCCCGTACCAGCTGACCTCGGACATCATCCTGCGCCTCGGCCGGATGCAGGACTGGACGCGCGCCGTGCTGTGCATCCAGAAGGAAGTGGCCGAAAGGCTCGCGGCCGCGCCCGGCAGCGCGCATTATGGGAGGATGAGCGTGTTCGCCCAGCTGCATTTCGAGATGAAGACGCTCATGCCGGTGAGCCGGACCTCGTTCCACCCCGTGCCCAAGGTGGATTCGGCCGTCGTGCGCTTCGTCCCGAAGGCGGGGCGCGGGAGCCTCCCGCCGAACCTCGAGGAGGTGAGCGGCGCCCTCTTCTCGCACCGCCTGGCCAGCGTGCTCAACGCGCTCGTGCATTCGCGCCGCCTCTGGGGCTGGGAGAAGGAGGAGGCGCGAAAGAGGGGGAAGCTCCTTGAATGGGCGGACCGGAAGGTATTTACGCTAAGCCCGGATGAAGTGGTCCGGATTGCCCGTGAAATCGCGCGGATGCGAGAAGATGGGAAAGAGGGACCGGAAGAAATGGCCGGGCGCGAAGCGCGCAAACAGGGGGGACCGGGGCAACGCCCCGTAGGAAGCGCATAAGAAAATTCAAAAACAGATGGAAGCTGATGGCATGGCCACCCGATTCACGAACCTTGGGAATCCGAAAGCCGGGACGACCTCCTTTAAGGCGAAGCGGCGGGTCTCGCTCTTCCTTTCCATGGCCCGCTCCGAAATCGCGATGGTGTGCGCGCTGGTGCTCGTCTTCTGGAACCTGCACGGGACGGTGAGCGACACCCTGCTGGCGGGCGGCCTGATCATCGCCTTCGCCCTCGCCAGCCTCGCGATCCGCCAGAGCGCGGTGGCCCGGCGCGCGATATTCATCGGATCCGTCCTGGTCGCGGAGGTGCTGCTCGTGCTCAATCGGCCCATCCCCGAAATCCCGGCGGCCGGGATGGCGCTCGCGTTCGTGCTCGCGGATATTTTCCTCTTCGCCCGGATGGCGGGCGAACCCGAAGAAGGATGAGAAGGACGAGAGGTCCTGTTCTTGCGCCTGCTCTTCGTTCTTGCTTTTTGTTTTTCGTTCTTGCTTTTGCCATAGTTCTTTTTCGTTCTTGTTAACAAGCCTTACGCCGATTTCCTCAGCGAGCGGGCGGCCTTCTTCTCTTCGCGCGCGGGCATGAGGGAAGGCAGCGCCTCCGCGGCCGGCTCGGCCTGCGCGCGCCCTTCGGCGCAGCGGAGCGCGCATTGGATCCCGCCCTGCTCGAAGGCGGCGTGCGCCTCGCCCAGCGGGCCGTCATAGGCATAGCGCAGGGTGAGGGCCTGGCCCGCGTCCAGATGGCGGGCAGAAAGGCGCAGGGGCGGGTCAGCCCATTGAGGCCCGGCCGGATCCAGGATGGAGGCGTGCGATAAGGGCTGCTCGCCCGCGCGCAAGGTGACGGACACTTCGCTGCCGTGCCGCTCCTTGGTCAGCGTCGCGGGGCGTGCCTTGGGGGCCACGAGCGTGGCATAGACCGCGAAGGCGGCCAGGGCGAGCAGGACGAGGAAGATGAGCATGAGAAGCGCCCACGTGAACGGCGGGAACAGGCTGTCTGAATCCGCAAAGCGCGCGCCGGCGCCCGGACCCGCGTCCTGAGGGATTTTCACCAGCACGCTGGCGCTCTCGTTGCCCACGAAGACGAGCCAGCGGCCGCCCACGGACGCGTTGAGCGAGGCCTGTCCGTGCTCGAGCGCGATTTCCAGCTTCTTTCCGTCCGGCATCCGCACAAGGGCGGTCGCGTTTCCGGCCCCCTCGTCGAGGATAAAGAGCGTCTGACCCACCGAGGGCTGGTTGACCAGCAGGGAGGCGTGGGCGCCGGGGAATGCGAGGGCAACGAGCATGAGCAGGGCAAGGAAGCGCGGACACGGCCCCGGAGGGACGCGGATGCCCGGCGCGGGAATGCCCGGCGCGAACCCGGATGAAATCCTCGTCGTGGAATCTACCTCGTGAATTTCTTGGCGCTGATCTTCTCGTACGCTTCGATGTATTTCTCGCTGGTTTTGAACAGCACGTCGGAGGGCAGCGTGGGGGCGGGCGCCTTCTTGTCCCATCCCATGCCTTCCACATAGTCGCGCACGAACTGCTTGTCGAACGAGGGCGGGCTCATGCCCTCCTTATAAGAGTCCGTCGGCCAGTAGCGCGAGGAGTCTGGCGTGAGCGCCTCGTCGATGAGGATGATTTCGTCCCGGTAGAGGCCGAACTCGAATTTGGTGTCGGCCAGGATGATGCCCTTCGATTTTGCGTGCGCGGCGGCCGTCTCGTAGAGGCGGAGGGCTTTCTCCTCCACTTCGTCATAGACGTCCTTGCCCACCATTTTCTCGCCCTGCTCCTTGCTTATGTTCTCGTCATGGCCTGCCGTGGCTTTGGTGGAGGGCGTGAAAATCGGCTGCGGCAGTTGCGCGGCCTGCTTTAGGCCGGACGGGAGCGCGTGGCCGCAGATCATCCCCGTCTTCTGGTAGTCCTTCCAGCCGCTGCCGGCGATGTAGCCGCGCACCACGCACTCGATGGGCAGGGGCTTGGCGCGCACCACGCGCATGGCGCGCCGCTCAAGCGCCTCGGGCCGATGGCGCAGGTTCTCGGGCAGCCCCAAGGGCAGGAGATGGTTCTTCGCCACGTTCTTGAGATGCTCGAACCAGAACAAGGACAATTCGGTGAGCACCGTACCCTTGTACGGGATGCCCTGCCCGAAAACCACGTCGAAAGCGGAGAGCCGGTCCGTTGCGATCATAAGCAGATCTTCTCCCAATTCATAGGTGTCGCGCACCTTTCCTTTTGAGAAGAGCTTGAGGGGCAGTTCGGTTCTCGTGATCACTTGCATATCCACACCTCTTTTTCATATGCAGGCCAGCAGCACGGCCAGAAGCGCCAACGCCAAGGCATACAGGCTGGAGCTTCGCACGCGCTCCAGGATGTCGGCGTCGGCTTTGGGCCGGACGACCTGCCAGGCCATCGCGATGAAAGCCAGCACGGAGATGGCCAGCAGGCCCAGCGAGAGCGGATTCCATTGCAGGACAGGCGACGCGAGCACCAGCATGGGAACGCTCACGCCGTAAAGCACGAACGAGGCGGCGGCGAGGCGCAGGGAACCCAATTTGCCGATGACGTGCGGCAGGCTTCTCGAGCCGCGCGCCTCCTTGTCGCCCTCCATGTCCTGCACGGTCTTGACCAGTTCGCGGCCGAATCCGCCAAGTGCGGCGCCGGCGCACAAAATCCACACGGCCATGCCGGTGCAGGCAAGCGGGACGCCGGCCGCCACCGAGCCGAAGAGGAATGCGATGGCCATCGACAGGGCGATGGAAAGGTTGCCGGCCAGGGGCCAGTCCTTGAGAAATTTGCTGTAGGCCACCGAGAGGAGGGCGAAGAGGAGGGCGATGAAGCCCGCCGCGAAATTGATAAGCACGCCCGCCAGCACGCCCAGCACGATCCCGGCGATGCCTGTCGCGAGGGCGATGGCGGGGGACAGCTCGCCCAAAACAAGGGGCCGCTCCTTTCTTTTGTTGAGCCGGTCTGCTTTTACGTCCCAATAGTCGTTGAGGGCGAAGGCGCCGACGTTGATGAGAACCGGGACAAGGAGGACGAAGGTGAGGGTGAAGGCCGTGGTGGTGAATGAGGGGGCTGGAATCTCGGATAGTAGGACTGGCCTAACCGTCTCTACGAATACGCAGTTCGGCAGGCGCGAGGCGAGCATCCAGCCGACCAGCACGCCGAAAGCGGAAAGGAGCGCGTGCTCGATGCGCACCAGACGCAGCCATGCGCGCAAGGCGGGAAGAAAGCCGGGCCGCTCTTTTGAAGCCATGGGATGATGGCACCGCGAAACTTTTTAGCCTTAGCTATCGTATCATGATCCGATGGAAAAAACAAAAATCACTCTCGGCCTCGTGCAGATGAGGATGGGAGCGGACGCCGGGGCCAACCTCTCGCACGCGCTTGATCTCGTCGCGCAGGCGGCCAGGAAGGGCGCTTCCATCGTCTGTTTGCCGGAATTGTTCGACGCGCCCTACTTCGCCCAGTACGAGAAAGAAAGCGAAATGGGAAAGAAGGCGGCCCGATACGCGCAAACGATCCCCGGCCCCGTTTCCTCCGCCCTCTCCTCGGCCGCCAAGAAGAACAAAATCACGCTCGTGGGCGGCTCGATCTACGAGAAAGACGCGAAGACGGGCAAGCTCTACAACACGTCGCTCACCTTCGGTCCCGACGGCAAGATGCTGGGCCTTTATCGCAAGATCCACATCCCTCACGACCCGAATTTCTATGAGCAGGATTATTTCCAGAAAGGAGATACAGGCTTCAAGGTGTTCGAAGCGCCCTCGGCAGGCTCCGGCTCCCGCGCCGCGCCCGCCAAAATCAGCCCCCTCATCTGCTATGACCAGTGGTATCCGGAAGCCGCCCGCGTTTGTGCGCTGATGGGCGCCGACATCATTTTCTACCCAACCGCCATCGGCGTGCCGGACGGCACGGAGCAGGCGGAAGGGCCCTGGCAGGAGGCCTGGGAGAACGTCATGCGCGGGCACGCCATTGCGAATAATGTCATCGTGGCTGCCGTCAACCGCGCCGGGCGCGAAGATCAGATGGAATTCTGGGGCGGCTCGTTCGTGTGCGATGCATTCGGCAAAACGCTGGCGAGCGCCGGCAAGCAAGAAGAAGTGCTCCTCGTGCCCGTCGACCTCTCGCACTCGCAGATGGTGCGCGAGGGCTGGCGGTTCTTCTACAACCGGCGGCCGGATATGTACAGGAAATTGCTCGAATAGAGCGCCGGATGATTTTTGTGTCCTCCTCTTTTTCCACCCCCGCTTCGCTCGGTTTTTCCATGCCTGCCGAGTGGCACGCGCACGAGGGCACCTGGCTCTCCTGGCCAAAGAATCCGCTCACCTTCCCGCCGCGCCTCATCGGGGCCGTGGAAGAGCTGTTCAGCCGAATGGCCGTCGCGCTCAGCGAGCATGAGAAAGTGAATTTGCTTGTCGATGACGAGAAGACGAAGGAGGATGTGGACCGGCGCCTTGCGCGTGCCGGGGCCAACGATTCCAACCTCCAGTTACATCTCATCCCGTCCGCGGATGTGTGGATCCGCGATTTTGGCCCCACCTTCCTCTTGCACAAAAAAACTGGGAAAAAGGCGTGCGTGAAATGGGAGTTCAACGCGTGGGGGAACAAGTACGACGACATTCTTCCAGACAACGAGACCGGGGAAGAAGTGGCCCGGACTTTAGAAAAGCGGGGCGTGCACGTATTCCGCCCCGGAATTGTGATGGAGGGCGGCTCGTTCGACGCGGACGGCGGCGGGCGGCTGCTCACCACCAAGCAATGCCTGCTCAACAAGAACCGGAACCCGGCGCTCAACCAGTCGCATATTTCCCAGTACCTGCGGGATTATCTGGGCGTGTCCGACATCATCTGGCTCTCCTCCGGAATCGAGGGCGACGACACCGACGGGCATGTGGATGATTTCGCCCGATTTTTCGGCGAAGGAAAAGTTCTGTGCAATTTCAGCGAAAACAGGAATGACCCCAACGCGCGGGTATTGGAGGAGAACGAGGCCCTGCTGCGCTCGCAGCCCGGGCTGCGGGAAATCGTGCGCTTGCCCATGCCCAAGCCGTTGGTGGACGAAGGGGAGAATAGGCGCCTGCCGGCCAGCTATGCCAATTTCTATGTTGCAAATAAAGTCGTGCTGGTGCCCTCCTTTGGGGATGCGAAGGACAAGGAGGCGGCCGGCCTCCTCGCATCGTGCTTTGGCGGCCGGGAAATCCTGCCCCTGCCGGCGCGCGAGCTGGTGTATGGCTACGGCGGAATCCACTGCGTCACCCAGCAGGAGCCCAAGGAAGGGTAGGATTCGGTCCGGCGACAAAAAAGGCAAAAACGCCAAGAGCCGGGCGGCTCGCGCGGACCGGGCGGCCGGAAAATCAGGCCTCGGGCGGCCGGGAACGGCTGCGCGCGATAAGACTCTTTCTCCTCCTGAAGGAATGCTGCGACAGACCGGTTGCAAAATTACATAACCATTTAAATTTCGAGCGCTGAGAATAGGGATGCTATCTGCCGACCCGAAGGCGAGCGCGCCCGCGGAACGCCGATACGACAGCAGCCACGGAGATGAGCGAGTATGTACGGAAGAGGAAACGAACGGGGAGAAGGACGCGAGCGGTTCGAGGACATGGGCCCCAAGCCCGTCAAAGTCGGGGACGAGCTGGACGTGACCATCGAAGCGCAGGCCGCGCGCGGCGACGGCCTGGCCAAGAAGGACGGGTTCGTCATTTTCGTGGCAGGCGCCAAGGTCGGCCAGACCATTCGCGTGCGCATCACCGATGTGAAGCAGCGCTACGCGGTCGGGCAGATGAGCGGCGAGGCCGGCGCGGCTCCGGCCGAGGAGAGCGCCCCGGCGCCCGGCCCCGAGGCGGCGGCTGACGAAGGCGGAGCGGACGCGGACGACGCGCCCCCGCAATAAGCCCGCTCATTTTTTCTTTCCTGGATTTTTTCGGCCCGCTTTCCTGGGACGGCCGCCCATCGCGGCTTTTATTCTTTTGCTGGCATTAGCGTAAGCATGCAAAGCCCCCAAAGCGCCGAGAAATTCGCCCGGTTCCTGCTGGAGAGAAAAGCCCTCAAGGTGGCCGCCAACGAAGCCGGATTCTTCACCTTAAAGTCCGGGCGCAAGAGCCCGGTGTATGCCAACATGGGCTCGCTCATCGACGGCCAGTCGCTGGACGCGCTGGCCGAAAGCTACGCCGACCGGATCGCGCAGCTGCTCGCGGCGGGGGCGATGGAGGACTTTGATTTCATCTTCGGGCCGGCTTACAAGGGCATCCCGCTGGCGGCCATCACGTGCGAGGCGCTCTGGCGCAAGCACCAGATCAACAAGAGATTCCTTTACGACCGCAAGGAGGCCAAGGCGCACGGGGACCTGAAGGCGGACGCGCTCATCGTGGGCGCGGACCAGGTGGCCCCCGGCGCGAAGCTGCTCATGATCGACGACGTGATCACCACCGGAGGGGCCAAGTTCGAGGCTTGGGGGAAAATAAGCGCAACGCTTCCGGGCCTCAAACTGGTGGGCGTGCTCGTGGCGGTGGATCGGCAGGAATCCTCGGGCGACGCGCTTACGAGCGGCCCGGGGGCGGCGGACGAAGTGAAGGGGAAGCTGGGCTGCCCGCTTTATGCCATCGCCACCATGCGCGAATTGTACGCCGCGCTCGCGCCCGGCCTGCCCGCCTCGACCGTGCGCGCCTGGCGGGAGTATTTCGCGAAATGGGGAACCCAGCAGGCTCAGGAATGGGCCAAATGAGAAGGTGAGCGCATGGCATCCTACCCGCAGCAACTCACGGCGATGGCCACCCGGCACCAGAGCCTGGTGTGCTTCGGCCTTGATCCCGTATTGGAGAAAATCCCCCCGTCCGTGCAGGGCAACACGCGCGAGCGCATCGTCAAATTCTATTCCTCCATCATCTCCCATCTGGAGGACGGAAGCCGGCGGGACGTGGCCGCGCTCAAGCCCAATTACGCCTATTTCGCCCAGTACGGCTGGGAAGGGCTGCAGGCGCTCGAGGAGCTGCTGGACATGTACCGGGGCCGTTTCAGCCTCATCTTCGACGGGAAACGCGGCGACATCGGCGCCAGCTCGGCCGCCTATGCCAAGGAGGCGTTCGGGTTCTGGAAAGCGGACGCGCTCACCGTCTCGCCGCTCATGGGCTTTGATTCCGTGCAGCCGTTCCTGGAATACGCGCCGGCCGGCAAGGGCGTCTATCTGCTCTGCCGGACCTCCAATCCGGGCGCGGCCGACTTCCTGGCGCTGGAGACCGCGCGCGAGGAGAAGCCGCTTTATATCTCCATCTTGCGCAAGAGCGCCGCCTGGTCCGAAGAGGGATTGGGGCTCGTGGTCGGGGCCACGAGCATCGACGATCTGGAGAAGGTGCTCTGGGAGATCGAGCGCACGGGCAAGACCATGCCCTTGCTCGTGCCCGGCGTGGGCGCGCAGGGCGGCTCGGCGGCGCAGGTGAGCCGGACGCTCAAGGAGACCTTGCGTTCGCAGTTCTCGCTCCAGCGCATCAATGCCTCCTCGTCCATCGCGTTCGCCTACCAGAAGGCCAAGAGCGAGGATTTCGTCGGGGCGGCGCTCAACGAGATCGAGAAGATGAACAAGGAGATCGGCTATCGCTGAAAACCCGGTTCGATGCACAATGCGCTGTTATCCCATATTATAGTTATTATTCCTAATTATAGTAATTTTACTCAAATAGAGCTTGGATAGTATATTAGAGCACGCACTTGTTTTAATGTGAATTTTAACTTCAGCCGAAGGCATAAAAAGAACGGCGCGCGAACATCGGCTATGGCTTTTTCGTTATGCAGCCCCTCTGACGTGCGTTCCTTACGCGCAAGGAAGAAAGGCAGCCATAAGGGGGAAAACGGCCGGCTCCTCATCCTGGCCGGCTCCAGGGACTACCACGGCTCGCTCATCCTCTCGGTCTTGGCGGCGATGCGCTTCGTTGATTTGGTGTATGCGCACTCGACGGGCGAGAATTTACGCCTGATCGCCCGGCTCAAGCAAGCCACGCCCAACGTCATCGTCGTACGAAAAGAGAGGCTGGACGAATTTGAAAAAAAGGCTGACGCGTATCTCATCGGCCCGGGCTGGGAAGAGAACAAAAACAATCGAAAAATTCTTTCTCGAGCTGTCGGCAGCGGAAAGCCGGTTGTTTTGGATGCAGGCGCGTTGCACATGGTTCGACCGGCCCAGTTGAATAATCACATCCTGCTCACGCCGCACCGCGGAGAATTTTACTCGCTGTTCGGCCTGGAGGCCAACGAAGAGAACGTGCGCAAGATGGCGAAAAAATACGGATGCGCACTTTTGTGCAAGGGGCCGGCGGACTTCATCGCCTCGCCGGCGGAATTCAAGGCGAATCGGACGCATCACGAGGGCATGACCTGCGGGGGCAGCGGGGACGTGCTGGCGGGCCTGGTGGCGGCGCTGGCCGCCGACCACAACGGCCTGTTCGCCGCCGCCTGCGCGGGCGCGTATATCAACGGATTGGCCGGCGTGCGCTTGTCCAAGAGGATGGGCCATTACGCGGCCAGCGACCTGGCCGACGGGCTGGCGGCCGCCGCCCGGGCGGCGGAAAAGGGAGTTTAAAAGGCGGAAAGGGTCCTTTTTAAATCGATTTGGCCCCTTTTTAAATGGCTTAAAACTCTTTTTAAAGAGCCCAAAATCCCTTTTAAAGACCTTATTTTCGGGCCAAAAAAAATATAAACCACCCAATCGTAAGAGGGCCGGTGGTGATTTCAATGAAAGAAGCTCCTTTAGGCAAAGAATTCGCATTCAAGATGCCCAACGGCGCGCTGATCGGACGGGCCCGGAACCTGACGGACCTGTGCAACTTCATCAAGACCGCGCCCCTGGAAGCCGTGCTCTACCATGCCAACGGCCAGCACTTCGGCCCGTGGCTGGAATTCATCGGCGAGCGCGCGGCGGCGGCCAACCTCAAGGGGCTGGTGGTCAATGCCCGCACCGTGCGCGTGGCGCTCCTTCGCGCGCTGCGCGCGTAAGGCTTCTTTATATTTTTTCCATCCTTCTTTTCCATCATGTTGATTGAAGCCGCCCTGGCGCTCATTGCCGGATTCCTTGCCAAAACCTGCGACGAGCAGTCCGAGAGGGGCCTGCCCTATCCGGCCATCCTCTTCTATGCGGCGGCGCTCGCCTACGGCGCCATCTTGGGATGGCTGTCCGTGAGCACGGCGCTCTCTTCCCTCTTCCTCGCGCTGGCCCTCGCCGCCATCCTCTCCAGGAAAATAGACCATCCCATCCACGTGCTGGGGATCGCGGCGTTCGGCGCGGTGCTCATCTGGCAGCCCATGGCCCAGTTCGATGCGTGGGCCTTCTCGCTCTTCCTGCTGGCCGGCCTGCTCGACGAGCTGGAATTGAAGCTGGGCCGAATCTTCACCCTCATCGGCGAGCAGCGGCTCTGGACTCCGCTCGCCGCGCTGGCCCTCATGCTCTATGGCGGACAATACCTCTTCCTCGTGGCCATCATCGCCTTCGATGCCGCATACCGATTCTCGGCGTGGCTCGTTGAGAAGAGAATCGGGAAATCGGGATCCGGGCCCGCGCGCCTTGCGCCCTTGGCAAGAACGAAGGCGGCGGGCGCCGGGCCGAAAAGGAGAGGAAGATAGAAAAAAGAAGAACGCGCCGCCCTTTGGCCTCATTCCCGTTTTCTTATCCGAGCGGCACGGCCGCCTTCTTGGCCACCAGATAAGCGGCGAACGATTCGCTCAACTCGACCGTCTTCTCCGCCTCGAGCGGCTCGGTGCTGGCATCGGCCCATAAGATGGACGGGACGGCGCGCGATGTTCTCACTTTTTCCGTCTGGGCGTGCGAAAGGAAGACGGCGTCGCGCGAGGGCACGAAATCCGAGAGCGCGCTCGCGCCCTTGATCGTTTTCGCCACCATGGCGCTGCCACCATGAACGGAATCGGGCAAACGCAGAATCTTGGAGGTGTCGATGGTGACGTTGGCGTCCGTTTCGACTTTCTCGGAAAGATGCAGGCGCAGGCGCTCGAAGAGTTCCCTGAAGCGCGCCTTGGGCTGGACCAGGCGCACGTCCGACCAGCGGCCGGCCTCGATGCCCTTGATGAAGCGCGCGGCCTGCACCGGGTCCTTGAGCTTGGCGCCCACCTGCCCGGCCGTCTTGGCGTCCTTGACGAGCTTGAGGATGTCGCGCGCGAACTTGCCCTTGTGCCCCCCGTCCTGCGGGGTGGGGCCGAGCAGCTTCTCGTACTTCGAGGGCTTCCCGTGCTCGCCGGCACCGCCGCTCACCTCCTCGTTGGAGAAGAAGCTCTCGAAGTCCAGCCCGTTCCCTTCGATGTAATCCACGACCTCGCGGCGCTCCTCGCGCCCGAGCGGCTCGAGCTCCTTCTTGTACGCGCGCACGTGGTAGCCGCGCGAGCCCGAGAAGCTCACCTGCAGCTCCTCGCGCGAGAGGCCGAAATCGGGCAGCAGGAAATCCTCGACGAGCGCGATCGCGTTGGCCTTGATCTTATCGAAGCATTCGGTGCAGGTGAAGGGCGCGCACGAATGCGCCTCGGCGTCCAGGTCGAACACCAGGTCCGCGCCCAGCCAGTTCTTCTTGGCCATGGGCCGGCCGGCCGGGAATTCGTAATAGGCGGAGGAGACCGACACGTAGAGCGGTTTTTCGCGCGCGAGCCGGGCCGCCAGCTCCTGCTCGTTGGCAAACGAGAGGTGCCGGAATTCGATCTTCTTCTCCCATCCGCCGAATCCGAACTCGCGCTTCTCGCCGCGCGGCACCCAGGGGTGGGCGCGGGCATAGTATTGGCCGAATTTGTCGCAAAGCCATTGGTGGGGGTTGGGGG
>JAZDHB010000015.1:0-3938 GCA_043806415.1 Microcaldota archaeon
CTGGTGCGCGCCTTCGCCCATCCCGGCGTCAAGTGGATGGCGCCCGCCTCCGACTGCCTTCGTCCCATCGGCAGCGAACAGATCAAGGCCTCGCTGGCGCACATCCTCGCGCCCGACTTCTCGGCCGTCACCGAGCGCCCCCCCAAGATCTACAAGGGCGGCATCCCGTTCCAGGTCGAGGCGGCCCTCGCGTGGGGCGGACAGGCGGGCCGCCGCTCCGGAGACGCGGTCGGCGGGGACATCATGCGCTACGCCAACGGCGCGCCGCTGCTCTTCGACAACTCCGGCTGCGCTATCACGCAGGCCATCAAGGACATGGACTGGAAGCGCTACAACGTCAAGGATTTCGACCAGACGCCGGTCACCGTGTTCGTCAACCTCGTGTCCATGCACGTGCCCTACACCTCGGCCGGCAAGCAGGCCATCTCCGACGAGCAGGAAGTGTACGTGGAGATCAAGAACGCGGTGATGGACGCGGCCCGCAAGCTCCAGCTGCACCTGGCCGGCATCCACCGCGAGCGCGACCGCATCGAGCGGCGCAAGGCCGTGCTGCGCTACGTCGCCCAGCTCTCCAAGGACCTCTCCGACCTGGCCGAGTCCGGCAAGGCCGACCTGCTCGAGGCGAAGCTGCGCCACCTCATCGAGACCAAATACATGGGCCAGATCATGGAAGGCGAGGACGACGCCACCTCCAACGGGAACGGAAATGGCAAGAACGGCGGCGAAAAAGAGGAGGACGAAGACGAAGAATAGGCAAGCAAGTTGATTGTTATGGCCAAAAGCTCACCCAAACCCGCCGCGCGCGACACCAAGCAGGATTCGGCTGCCGTGACCGGAAAATTGCAGAACCTCGGCCAAGGCATGCTCGCCGAGATCGACGCCGACGAGACGCCCTCGTTCACCACTCCCCTGCGATCCAAGGGCAACGTGCTCTTCGACGAGGGCGTGGGCTGCATCCGCCTGGGCGAGAAGACCGAGCAGCGCAAGTTCATCAACGTGGGCCAGGCGCGCAAGTTCATGCAGACCGTGGCCATCGCCAACAAGTGCAAGAAATTCCTCAAAGAGGACGCGCACACCTCCATCAGAGGGTTGTTCTACCAGCTCAAGTTCTCCCTGGGCGAGGACATGGACGAGGAGCTCTTCTCCGAGCAGTCCGAATCCAACCCCCTCATCGAGGATCTGGAGGTGACGCTCAACGTCAAGCGCGAGGACCTCAACCTCAACACCGACCGCAAGGGCGTGGTGGCCGGCCCGCTGGTGCTGCGCGACAAGTTCGGCGGCGACGAGACGCTCATTGACGCCACCAAGCAGGGCCGTTCGGGCTGGATGATCCCCTCCGACGTGGACAACGGCATGACCATCGAATCGCTGGACGCCGACTACGTGCTCGTCGTGGAGAAGGACGCCATGTGGCAGCGGCTCAACGAGGACAAGTTCTGGAGGAAGGAGAACTGCGTGCTCATCACCCCCAAGGGGCAGGCCTCGCGCGGCTGCAGGCGCCTCATCTCGAAACTGGCGGCCCGCAAGCTCCCGGTCATCGTGTTCACGGACTGCGACGCGTGGGGCTGGTACATCTACTGGGCCATCAAGACCGGCTCGATGAACCTCGCGTACCTGGCCAACGACATCGCCACGCCGCAGGCCAAATTCGTCGGCGTGACCATGCAGGACATCAAGGACTACGACTTCCTCGCCAAGCTCACCATCAAGGCCAAGGAAGTGGACATCAAGCGCGCGGAGGAGATGCTCGGCTACGAGTGGATCAACCGGCACCCCGAATGGGTGGCCGAGCTCAAGACCGTGCTCAAGACGCAGAAGAAGATCGAGCAGGACGCCTTGCAGGGCCCGAGCCTCTCGTTCGTGGGCGAATACCTGCGCGACAAGATATCTAGGAAGAAATTCCTGCCCTGATTTTTTTGCCCCAATCGCCAGACCATACTCCTTATATTCTTTTGGTTCAATAATAGAACATATGGTTCAAATTCAGACCAATCTGGAATTGGAGATCCTCCTGCATCTGGCCCGTGGCAAAGACCATCTGCGCCAGATCGCCCGGGCGACATCCACCCCCCACGCCACGGTGTTCCGCAGCCTCATTCGGCTCCTGGACGAGAATGTGCTCGATTCTTCTGTCTCGGGCCGGAACAAGGTCTTCTCGATCAGAAAAAACCTGCAGGCGAAAGCCTATCTGGCCATGGCTGAGCAGTACAAGCTGCGTAAAACTCTGGCCAAATACCCCAAATTGGGCATCATCCTAAGCGACCTGCTCGCCTCGACGGATGCGCCGCTCATCGTGCTGTTCGGCAGCTTCGCCAAATTCTCGGCCAAGGAAGGCAGTGACATCGACGTCTACGTTGATACGGAAGAGCCTGCGCTCAGGCGCAAACTCGAAGCCATCCACTCCGATCTGGGCGTGAAAACCGGCCCCTTCGATTTAAATTCCGTGCTCATCAAGGAAATCGTCAAGAACCATGTTATCCTGCGCGGAGAGGACAGATTCTATGAAAAAACCGGATTTTTTGCATAGCCTCTCCCGCGACAAGAAACTGGAACTCGTGGAGCCATCTCCGGAGATCGCCTCCGCCTACCTGCAGAAGGGTGCCGACTGCCTCCGCTCTGCCAAGATACTCTGCGAGAATGGGCTTTATGACAATTCGATCTCCCTGTCCTATTACGCCATGTACAACGCGCTCACGGCCATGCTCTACCAGACCGGGATCAAATGCGAGAACCATTCCGGTTCCATCGCCCTTCTGGAGAAGCTGTTCGAGCAGCCGAAGCTCCATCGCCTGATTTCGCTGGCCAAGCGCGAGCGCATCGACAAGCAGTACTACGTGGCCTCCGCGTCGAACGCGGCAAGCAATGCCACGCTGGCCGATCAGACGGCGAAGGAGGCCGAGGAATTCATGCTCGAAGCCCGCCTCTTCATCGCTCAGCTGGACGAGAAGAGAATAAATGCCATCCAGGAAAAGACCAAGCGGCTGCTCGCCTGATCCCTCCTGGTCCATCCACGCCCGGCCTGTTTTTAATCCTTGTCCGCCATTCTATCCTCGATACGAATGACCGACAATCCCCTGCCCCTCATCCGCGAAGCGAACGAATTCCTCGACGCCATCGACGAGAACGGCTCGGCCGGCGGGAACGTGAAGCGCCTAGAGGACTACCGCTCCCAGATGCTCCTGCTGGGCTTTGGCGCCCCCTTCGCCGCCCTCGTGGCCCAGTCCAAATCAGAGGCCGAGGAGGCGGACGCGGACGAGCTTGCGGACCAGCGCAAGCAGATGCGCGGCATCCGCTATATCGCCAGCCTCAAGAAATCCGCGCTCAACCGCGTGCGCGTCGCCCTCGCCGCGCACCGGCTCCAATCCGCGCTTGCTGAGTCGGGCCAGGACAAGCTGGCCGCGCATCTCCCCCTGGGCGGCTCGCACCTTAAGCTCCTCACCCAAGGCGGCGACCATGCCGCCGAGGCCTACCGAAAGCTCATGGTGCTCTTCGAGCGGCGCTCCTTCTCCCTCAAGGGCGCCTCGGTCACCATCAAGTTCGAGCAGGACGGCGAGACGATGGAGCGCACCCTCCTGCTTGACGCCGGCGCGGACGCCAAGGAGACCGTCCGCAAGATATTCGGCTCCGGCGCCAAGATTTCCGACATCCTGATCCGCAAGAAATCCGCCGGCCTCATCAAGAACCATTCCACCCGTGTCGCCCTGTTCACGGCCGCCGCCCTCCAAGGCTCGAACACGGGCCGCATAAAGCTTCTGGACGAGGAGAAATCCGATCCGCGCGTGGGCGAATACAACTCCCTCCTGCGCTCGCACGGGCTTGTTCCCGATTCCACCCTCCTGGCGACCGAGCGCTTCTCCGGCGTGAAAATCGAGGCGGGCAAAGCCGGTTTCTTGAAGAAAGTCAAGGGCGAATGGGTCGGGGATGACGAGTTCGAGGCC
>JAZDHB010000016.1:0-8693 GCA_043806415.1 Microcaldota archaeon
GAAGGCGGGCCGCGCCGCTACCGGACTTATTTTCACAGGCAGAAGAAAAAGACGGCGGCAGTGCGCGCTGTATCTACCCCCTGAAGGGGGCTTCACACATTCGGGGCGAAGATAGATTTAGCGCGCACAAAACATCTTAAACACGCGCAGGGTGGTTTTCCGGTAGCGGCCCGACGGGAAACCCAAGGCAGCGGCGCGCGGATGCTCAAGGCTGGTTTTGCAAAAAACCGGGACTGGGGATTCGTGGATTGGCGCAAGCTGGCGGAGGCGTCGCGATTATGGATTCGCGCAAGCCGGCGGCGGCACGTTGAATTGGTCGCATAGCCATTTCTTGAGCACGGCCGGCTCGTGGTAGCCCACGAAACTGGCCTGGCCTTTCGGCCCGTGCGCGACGAGCGTGGGGAAGCCCCCGAATACGCCGCTGGTTTTGTAATCATCGTAGATTTTCGCAAGCGTCGAGTTGGTGGCGCGGTCGGCCTCGTTGAGGCGCTCGACCATCAGGCGCCCGCCCATCTGCGGCTGGATGGCCGCGAGGGCGATGCTGTTCTGGCAGTAGTGGCACCAGTCCGCGTAAAAGTATTGCACGCTCACAGTGTCGGGAGCCGGGGGCGGCGGGGATTGCGCGCAGCCCAGGAGAAGGAATGAGAGAAAGAGCGAGACCGCCACGAGGAAGAAGGCGCCTGGCGAGCGGCAAAACGCGCGAGCGGGAACGGATTTCGTCTTATCCATGGTGCAAACCTCCATGCGCCGGCCGGCGGCCCGAAGAATGGGAGAGATGGGACGGGTTCTTGAGCGCCATGTCCTTGATGCTCTTAAAACCGGTGCCGGCCGCGGGGAACGAAGTGGCGCGCTCGATCAGGATGAGGCCGCGCAATACCTCGCCCACGCTCCAGGCCTGCAGGGGTGCCCCGCCGGCTTCGCGGTTGGAAGGATCGAATAGCTCGGGGATGGAGAACAGCGCGCCGGCGCGCTCAGGGGCGAGGAATGGCTCGAGCGAGCGGTAGGCGTCCATGGGCCGGTGGGGGCGCGCTCGCAGCGAGGCCTCGACATAGGCGCCCAGCAGCCAGGGCCAGGCGGCCCCCTGGTGGTAGGCCTGGTCCCGCTCGCGCAAGCCGCCGCGGTAGCGCGCATGGTAATGCGGATCGTCCGGCGAAAGGGTGCGCAGGCCCGCGCCCTCGATGAGCAGTTTCTCCTTGATGGCCGCAAGCGACTCGGCCTGCTGGGAGGCATTCAAGCCGATGTCCGGCAGCGCGATCGCCCAGAGGGCGTTGGGGCGAAGGGCCCCGTCGGTGGGATCGAGGCCGTCGTCGAGGTAATGGGAATAGGGGTTGAAGAACCGGGAGAACGCGCCCCGGGCCGCCATATGCGCCTCGTTAAAAAGCTCGGCGCTGGGCCGGTCGGCCAGGCGCTCCGCCCATTTCGCGCCCTGCGCGAGCGCGTGCACCCAGAGCGCGTTGATCTCCACGCGCTTGCCCGCGCGCGGGGTGATCGGGTGGCCGTCCTGCGACGCGTCCATCCACGTGTCTCGCCCGTACTCGAGTTTCACCAGTCCGTCGCCGTCGAGCGCCACGCGCCCGTTGCCGGAAATCCAGGCGCGCAAGGAGGAATTGAGAGCGGGCCACCACGAGCGCAGCGCGGGCTCGGAGAGGCCGCCCTCGGAATCGAGCACGGACGCGGCCCAGAAGAGCCAGAGCATGCCGTCCGAGGACTCGTAGACCGGCCGGTTCTTGGAGTCGAAGCGGTTGGGCAGCAGGCCGTTGCGCGCGTTCTCCAGCCAGTAGGTGATGATGTCGCGCGCGAGCGCGTGCCGGCCGGTGTGGATGCACAGGCCGGGCAGGGAGATCATCGCGTCGCGCGCCCAGCGCCCGAAATAGGGATAGCCGGCGATGATGTTGTGCCGGCGCCCGTCGCGGATGATGAAGATGTCGGAGGCGCGCACGAGCGACTCGAGGGCCGGGTTGCGCCCAAAACGATTGTAGAGGCGGAAATCGTCCACGATGCGATCGAGCCGGTGGCTCGCGTCTTCCGGCTCGGAATCGCTGGCGGAACCGGACGGCGAGGACGCGAGGAAGCCGGGCGAGTCCGGCGCGCCGGACGGGCGGGGCTCGGTCTGCGCGCTCAAGGTGGCGTGCTGGCCCTCCTTGAGATAGAACTCGAACGGGCCGGGGCAGAAGAGGTCCTCGCTGAACTGCTCCAGGCGCGCGGCCTCGAGCGGATACTGGAAATTTCGGTAGATGTCCGGGGCGGATCTGAAATGGCCGTGCTCGATGCGGATCGACCAGGGAACGGGGGACGAGAAGGAAAGCCCATGCTCGTCGTAGCTGAACGAGGACGGCTCGGCCATGGGCGCGGGGAGGCCGATGGCATGCGCCGCGCGGCCGGACACGAAGGGACGCACCTCCAAACCCGCCGGCTCGCCTTCCAGGAGCGTGTAGCGCACATGGGTGCAATCGCGCCCGTTCTCGCGCCAGATCTCCTTGGAGAGGCGGCGGTCGGCCGCCGAATAGGTCCAGCGCGCCACCGCGGAATCGAAAGAGAAGCGCGAGATGCGCGCATAGCCGTCGGGATGGACGGTGTTGGGATACTGGTTGGCGGAGAGCTCGCATCGCTCGTTTCCGGTCACCACCGCCTCCTCGTATTTGGAAAGCAGGAGGGTGATTTTCTCGGGCACCGGATCGGGCACGGCGAGGAGGGCGTGGTATTTTCGGGTGAGGATGGAAGAGACGGTGCCCGACGCCCAACCGCCCGAGCGGTCGCCCAGCCACCATTCCCGCTCCTGCGCCCACGAGAGCGCGACGATGGATGGAGTTGGCTTGGACACCCCGGACATGGAAAAGGAACGAGGGCACGGGTTTTAAACCCTTCGACGGACAGGAGACGCAGAAAAGCCGGCAACGAAAAATAAGGAAAAAACGAGGCGGCCCCGGGGCCGCCCGAATGCCCGGTTTCTGGCGACGGCCCGATCGATGCCGCTCGGGGCGCCCGGGCGCCCTTGCGCTTTTTTTCTTCGGATCGGGTTCCGTTGTATTTACCAGCAGACTTGAACCGGCGCCAGTATTCAGGTATTTAATTGTTTGTGGCCCATCTAATAACGTGGTGGCATGAGATTTGGTATCCATATTCTGGCCGTATTCTCGCTGATCGCGATCATGATTTTCCTCTCCGGATGCACCAACTCCGGCTCGACCTTATGCTCGAGCGACAAGTCCTGCAAGGACTGGCAGTTCTGCAACCTGACGTCAAAGACGTGCGCCCTCAAAAGCGGCACCTGCACGGCCGACGCCCAATGCAATGATTCGCTCCAGATGTGCAGCCCGACCACCCATTTCTGCACATATCTTTCCAACAAGTGCCGCGCGGACGAGGACTGCCAGGGCTGGCAGGTGTGCGCCACCACCACCAACGACTGCAAGCCCAAGCCGGGGTTCTGCGACTCGGACTACTACTGCGACCAGCAGCAGGAGCGCTGCGACCCCGCCAAGCACACCTGCGTGCCCAAGAAAGGCAAATGCACGAACGCGTTCGACTGCGAATCCTACCAGGTGTGCAACCTCTCCTCCCGATCCTGCGTGCCCATGACGGGCCGCTGCGACATCGAGCTCAACTGCCCCGCGTGGATGACCTGCAACACCAGCAGCCACGCCTGCGATCTCAAAGCCGGCTTCTGCCAGAACGATCTGGACTGCAAGGACTGGCAGACGTGCGACGCCTCCATCCGGCGCTGCGTCACGGGCGCCGGATTCTGTGGCGCGGAGGAGGACTGCAACCAGTGGCAGCTGTGCAACTACAGCGCCCACAAGTGCGAGCCCAAGCGCAACCTCTGCACCTCTTCCGGCGACTGCAAGGATTGGCAGGTGTGCGATGTCTCCAACCGGCGCTGCGTGAGCCGGCCGGGCATGTGCTCGGAGGACAGCGAGTGCGGGCCGTGGCAGCTGTGCGACGCCAAGACGCATGCCTGCCAGACCGCGCCCGGCTTCTGCCAGACGTCGGCAGACTGTCCGTATGACCAGCGCTGCGACAACAACCCGGTTTCCCAGACGGCCTACAAATGCATCAATATCCTCTGCCGCTCGAACGCCGACTGCCCGGGCTCCACGTGCGATCCGGACACGCAGCGCTGCCGCGGGGCGAAGTGAGAGCGTCCCGAACGCGCGGCACCGGGCAAAGACGCGCGGAAAAGCCGATATTACGGATGCGTAACAAACTCGAAGAAGACATGCTACAAAAATGCCCATGAAGGTGAGATGATGTACAATTTCGACGATGAATTCGGACCTGAGCGCGTGCTCGAGGTGTTCGACCCCAAGACGAAAGTGCATGGCGTGCTGGTGGTGCACAACACCGCGCGCGGCCCGGGCAAGGGCGGCATGCGCATGGTGCCAGACATCACCACCCAAGAGGTGTACGGCTTGGCGCGCGCCATGACCTGGAAGAACGCGCTGGCCGACATCCCCTTTGGCGGGGCCAAGTCCGGAATCAGGGCCGACCCCAAGAAGGTCAACAAGGAGGAGGTCATCCGCTCGTTCGCGCGCCTGCTCGCCCCCCTCGTGCCCAAGCACTACTTCGCCGGGCCGGACATGAACACCACCGAGAAGGAGATGGCCTGGTACGGGGACGAACTGGGCAACCTGAACGTGTGCACGGGCAAGCCCCTGGCCCTCGGCGGGCTGCCCCACGAGCTGGGCTCGACCGGATTTGGCGTGGCGCAGGCCACCAAGGTGGCGATGGAATTCTCCAAGAAGCCGCTCTCGGGCGCGACCGTGGCCATCGAGGGCTACGGCAACGTGGGCACGTTCACTCACAAATTCCTCGAGGAGATGAGCGCCAGCGTGGTGGCCGTATCCGATTCGAAAGGCTGCGCTTACCTGCCCGACGGCCTCAAATACGAAACGACCATGAAGGCCAAGGGCGAGAAAGGCACCGTCACGGCCTACCATGGCGCGCAGGTCAAGCACGCCAGCGAGCTCTTCGCCCTGCCCGTCGACATCCTCATCCCGGGCGCGAGGCCCAACGTCATCACGGACGCCAACGTCAACGACGTCAAGGCCAAGCTGGTCGTGGAAGCGGCCAACATCCCCATGACGGCGCAGATCGAGCAGAAGCTTTCGCAGAAGGGCGTGCTCGTCGTACCCGACTTCGTGGCCAACGCCGGCGGCGTAATCTCGTCCTACGTGGAGTCGATCCACGGCACCGAAGGGCAGATGTTCGAGATCGTCGAGCGCAAGATCGTGAACAACACGCGCATCGTGCTCGAGCGCTCGGAAGGCAAGGACGCGCGCGCGGCGGCGCTGGACATCGCCAAGGAGCGGGTGCTGGACGCGATGCAGTACAGGAAATAAAGTAAATGGCGACTACATAAGTTTCGGCGGCCCGGGCCGCCGGTTTTTTATTTTTCATATCCTTTTTACATCCATCGCACCCGTGCGTTGGGCGTTTCATATGTCTGATACCATTTTCGACGTCGCAATCATCGGCGCCGGCCCGGCCGGGCTCTCGGCCGCGAAGAAGGCGGCCCGGGGGGGCCTCTCGGTCGTCGTGCTTGAGGAGCATGCCAAGCCGGGCGAGCCGGTGCACTGCGGCGAATGCCTCTCCTCCTTCGCCACGAGGCGCATGGGCCTCGAGCTGCCCGAGGAGGTCATCGCCCTGCACGTCAAGGGCATCCGGGTGGTGTTCCCGGACAACTCCTCGCTCGTGTTCCGCGAAGAGGGCTACGACTTGGAGAAGCACCTTTTCGAGCAATACCTGGCCGTGAAAGCACAGGGGGCGGGCGCACAGCTCAAGACATCGAGCCGCGTGGTCGGCATGAAGCGCACGGGGGGCATCTGGACGATTTCCACCCTGGGCGGGGAAGTGAAGGCGCGGGCCGTGATCGACGCCTCGGGCTTTCAGAGCGTGGCCTCGGAATTCACGGGCCTCAACACGGGAAAATTCAAGACCGTGATGGGCGCGCAGTACTACATGGAGGACGTTCCAAACGACGGCTACATCGAATTCTTCCTCTGGCCCCGCCTCGCCCCTGAAGGCTATTTGTGGATCATCCCCAAGAAGGGCGGGCGGGCCAACGTGGGACTGGTGACCACCGACGCGCCCAACGCGCACAAATATCTCAAGCAATTCGTCAAGGAGAAGGGGCTGGAAGGCAAGAAGATCATCAAGCCGTTCGGCGGGGCGATCCCGGCCTCCGGCCCCCTGCCACAGACATACGGAGACGGATTATTGCTGATCGGCGATGCGGCCGGATTCACCTCGCCCATGTTCGAAGGGGGCACTCAGCTGGCGCTCAAAAGCGGGGAGCTGGCGGCGCAGACGCTCGTGCGCGCGCTGGGCAAGAACCCCCGGCCGATGACACCCGATATCAACGACATGGGCTCGATGACGGACGCGAGCAAGGAGCCGGCCGAGAAAAAGGCAGATCCCCTGTGCGCGGACGAGCTCTCAGAATACGAGAATGCGTGGCGCGAGGAATTCCCGCCTTATGAGAAGTTGCTGGCCGGCAAGAGAGAGATGTACGCGCTGGGTGAGGAAGGGTTGAACAGACTCGCGCGCGTGCTGCCAGGCGACGTGACGGACATGGGGGCGGATAAGAAGGCGCTCATCGCCCTCAAGGCCCTGGTGGCGTTCGGCCCGGGAAAAGTGATGAACGTAAGATCCGCGCTCGAGACGTTCGCCTATTCGACCGGCGAGATGTACGGCTGGTAATCCGAACCGCAAGGCAAGCAACGGCGCTCGGGCGCCGTTGGTGCGCCAAGGCGCGCGAACGCGCCTTGAGCGAGGGGAACACCCGCGTCTCATCTGTCCCCTCCTTTCAGTTTGAGGTCGAGCAGGCCTAAAGAGACCTGCGCGCAAGCGTCGGCTTTGGCCGACGCTGCACCATCGGCCTACGGGCCGATGCTTGCGCAAGCCCTGCAAGGCTTGCTCGTCCTCCTGATTTTCTCCCCTACATTATAACACAATCGCTATCTTATCACCGCATTTTGGACAGATCGGATTTCTTTTTTCTTCTCCCTTCAGCTTCGCGAACACGTTTCTGCCCAATGTGAATTGGTCGCGCTCGATGAGCAGGTGCCGGCAGTTGGGGCAATAGGTGTTTTCGGCCCCTTTGATATTGGTGTTGCCTACGTATACATATTTGAGTCCGACTTCTTGCGCGATTTTCTTGGCTTGAAGAAGCGATGCGATGGGAGTGGCCGGCCGGTCCGCCATTTTGTAATAGGGGAAGAAGCGCGAGAAGTGGAGCGGGATGTCGGGCGAGAGCCGGCAAATGAATTCGGACAGGGCGCGAAAATCGTCGGGCGAGTCGTTCTCCCCGGGAATGACCAAGTTGATCACTTCGAGATGAATCGGCCAGCCGGCATTCTTGCGCAGGGCCGCCACCCGCTTGATGGAATCGAGCACGGGCTGCAAGCGCCCGCCCGTAATCTCATAGTATTTGTCATCGTCCATGAATTTAAGGTCGATGCGGATGGCGGAGAGCAGTTTCTCTTTTTCGACGATGTCGAGCATCTCCTTGGTGAAATAGCCGTTGGACACGAAGAGGTGGAAGAAATCCGTTGAGAGTTTCTTCTCCTGTTGCCTTTTCGTGCATTCTTGTATCGTGTCATAGGCGTATTCGAAGAAGACGGTAGGCTCGGAATAGGTGTAGGCCATGCCGGCGGCTTTCTGCCGGAGCGCGGCGTCGGCGATGGCGGCGGGCGGGATCGTGGAGCCGTCCAGCACCGAGGGGCCGAATTCACGCGCCGCCTGCGAAAGGTCCCAGTTCTGGCAGTTGAGGCAGCGGAAATTGCAGCCAGGCGTGCCGAAGGAGAGCACGGACGAGCCGGGTTTGAAATGGAAGAACGGCTTCTTCTCGATGGGATCCATCGCGAGCGCGACGGCCTTTCCCCAGGAGAGAGAGAACAATTTGCCGCCCTCGTTCTTGCGCACGAGGCAGAAACCGGTCTTTCCTTCGGGGATGATGCAGCGGCTGGCACACAGGTTGCAGCGCACCACGTTTCTCTGCGGGAGGGTGGGAAGCTTGGAATACAGCATGGCTTCGCGGGGCATGAGGAGATGACACAGAGGTAGAATAAATCAGTATCGGGCACGAGCTAGGATTTATTAGTTATAATCCCCCAAATTCATCCACCCAATGCGGCTGTCGTTCAACCTGGTTAGGACTCTAGCCTTCCAAGGACTTTTTTCTTTCTCTTCGGAGAAAGAAAAACCTCCACTAAAAAGAAAGAAAGGGCCTCGCGCTCTTCCTTCCGAGGACAGCTATTAATCCGGGTTCAAATCCCGGCAGCCGCAATCAGACCAAGACTCAGTGCGCACCCTCGTTTTTCTGCCTTATCGGGTATTTTTCACCTCGATAGCGGTCGCTTAGAGGAGAGGTGAAGTATAACTATAGTTTTGCATTTTTTCCATCGTCGATAAACAACCCCGCAGCAAGCTGCTGGGTATTCATGATATGAGAAAAAGTTCTGGCGAACCACCGCAAGCGGTGGGGTCTTGAACCCAAGAACCGCGTTCGCCAACAGCAGTTGGCTAGACTTCGCCCCCGACGGGCCGAAGCCGATGGGGGGAGGGTCAGGAGGACACGAGTCGGCTCTGGAGAGCCGACTGTGTCGGCAACAGACTTGCCGATAAGCCGGCCGCTGCCGGCTGTGCCCAGAGGCTCGAAGCGTCGAGCCTCTCGGGCGAGCAAGCCCTGCGGG
>JAZDHB010000017.1:0-2428 GCA_043806415.1 Microcaldota archaeon
GCGGAGGGCTGGACGGGAAGAACAGGCAGCCATACAGCAGAAGGAAGAAACAGACGGGAAGGATGAACAGGGCGTTTCGCATGAAGGCACCTCGAAGGATGAGGTGGATTGGGATGCGGGCGCTTAAAATGCTTGGCGTGAAAAAAAGCCGGCGGCTTCGGACCGCAACGGCCTGTTTCAGCCGGCGTGGACCGGCGCTCCGTACGGTTTTATAAAGCCGGAAAGAGAACCCATCCCATGGTCCTCGAGCAGATTCTCTTGGCAACGGCGATCGTGAGCGCCATATCTTTGCTGGGCGTGTTCACCCTGTCGATAAAGGATGAACTCTTGCACGCCCTGCTCCCGCCGATGGTCGCATTCGCGGGCGGGGCGCTCCTGGCCACGGCCTTCTTCGATATCCTGCCGGAGAGCCTGGCGGCATCTGGGATCGAAGGAACGATGCGTTTCGCGGTGGTAGGTGTGCTGCTCTCGTTAATCATCGAGAAGTTCCTGCACTGGCACCACCACCACAAGCACCACCACCGCGGGGACAAGACCGAACAGCCGTTCACCTATCTTGCCCTCATCGGCGGGAGCATCCATAATTTCATCGACGGCACGATCATCGCCGCGAGCTTCATCGTCTCGCCCGCGATGGGGATTGTCTCGACGTTCGCCATCATCGCGCATGAGATCCCCCACGAGGTCGGGGATTTCTCGCTCCTCATATACGGCGGCTTCTCGCGGCGCAAGGCGCTGCTCTTCAATTTCCTCTCCGGGCTGGTGGCGATCGCAGGCTCGCTGGCCGCCTTCTTCCTCTCTCCCGTCCTGCCCGGACTGGCGGGCGTCCTGCTGCCCATAGCGGCTGGAAATTTCATATACATCTCTTGCGTGGACCTGGTGCCGGACATGCACAAGGAGCAGGACCTCAAGAAATCAGCCCTCCAGTTCCTGCTCTTCCTGCTGGGAATGGCGGTAATCATCGGCTACGGGATGCTTGAGCCGATGCTCGGCGTCCGGGCCTAGGCTTCTTTTCGAGAAAAGAGAACTGCACAGAGGGCGAGGAATGCCCCCCAAATCGGCGGAGTTTCTTCCCGCAGGATAAATGAAGAGGATGGCGGCCAAGGGCGCGCTCGTTTTGCGCGCAATGCCCAGCATATCCGCAAAGCGCAAGAAAAATGTGGGAGGCGGCGGCCCGCATGGAAGGCGGGCGCGCCGGCCCCGAGAACAAACAAAAAACTAGTTTATACCCAGGCGCAGGCGCTCGGTGACGTTCAGGGCGTCGAATGGCGACCCGTTGGACTTGCCGCCGTCCGGATTGCGGTTCTCGCCCCCGTTGGCCCCGCCCTCGCCGCGCTCTTCCGCCCCGGGCACTTGGATGCGGATGAGGTCGTCGCTGCCGATGGTGAGGTTGGCGTCGGCCTGGATGCGGACATCCACGTCCACGCGACCGTTGGCATCCATGCCCACCTTCTTATGGGTGCGCACAAAACCACCCCAAACGAGGACATGGGCCTCGTCGTGGTCGTCCACGCTGGCATTATCGCGCGACTCGACCTCCACCACCGGCGCCAGGATATATCGCCCGTTGCCGGCCATGTGAAGCGACTCGTCGGCTGCGAAGTCGAAGGCGACCGTGGCCGTCTGGTTGGCAACCACCTGCACGTCCGTCATGATACGCAGGGTGCCGGAGGGCAGCTTGGCGTCGTGTGAGCCGTTGGCGTCGACCACCACCACCTTGGAGATGTCGAGCCAGACCCAGTTATAGGAGCCAGGCGTGAGATTGACGTCCGCCAGCAGCGCGCTGGCGCCCTGGGCCTTGAGCTGGAGCAAATCATAGGTATGCGGCGTGATGTTCGCGCTCACCCATCCCCCCGCGGCGCTGTGAAGCTGGACGGCATCGACCGTGACCTGGATGCGGCTCACCGCACCCATGTCGGCCGCTTTATCCGTCGCGGTGACCACCACCCGGCCGCTGTTGGGATAGGGCACCGCGCCATTTCCATTTGGCGGGCTTGCACCTGACGGAGAGGAAGGCAGAACACTGCCGGCGCCCGGGTTCGCGCCGGGAGCGGCCGGTGGCGAATAGCTCCCGGAAGCGCCGGACTGCGCGCAGCCGAACAGCAGAAGCCCGGCCAGACTCAGGCCGAGCACGAGCATCCACATGTGTTGCCCCGACATATGACCACCTCGAAAGGATGGAAACTGAGGAGTATAAAATGATTTCTATTTCATATTTCAATCGAGTTATACATTAAACGACAAATTTCTGGTTTATAAGGGCGCCAACGACGAAGAAATCGCATGGCTATCTCTCCCGGCTGACGCTCGCAACGTAAAAAATGGAGGGGGAGGGATTTGAACCCACGAACACCTAAGTGACAGGATGTCTCAAGCAACGATCTGCCATAAGACCATGACTCAGGAAGGGAACAACGCGACGGCGAAT
>JAZDHB010000018.1:0-13948 GCA_043806415.1 Microcaldota archaeon
GCAATCGCGCCGGTCCCAAGCGAAACGCTTTTTTCCCTGGGCCAGGTCGGGTCGGAGTTGGCAAGCACGAATGCCGCGCCCCTGTTGAGGTTCGCAAGCGCCGCATCCAGCCTATGGTAGGTAACGTGCCTGTCCAGCCCGACTGCCACTATCTGCGCGTCCTCCCCCTCGGTGAGCCTGGCGTCGGCTTCTATCTCAAGCTCGTCGCGGAAGCCCTGTTCGCCGATGACAAAGACCGTTTTCCCCCTGCCGAACTTCTCGCGTATGTGATGCGCGCAGCCGCAGGCCGCGGTCATCACGTCGGAAATGCGCGCGTTTATCCCGAATCCCGCAAGGTGCCTCACATATTCCAGCCTGCTTTTGGTGGCATTGTTGGTGAGGAAAAGGACCTTCACTTTCTTCTGGAGGCGGTAAACCTCCGCGGCCACGCCCGGAATGCCGTGCGCGCCGAGGTAGACCACGCCGTCCAGGTCAAAGACGATTGCCTTGAGCATGACGTGCTTTTTCGCGCGGGGTTTTTATAACTAGCATCCAAGGAGCGGCCCTATCCTTTTGAAGTAGGCGTCGATTTGCTTCTGGCCGAAATACCCGTTCTGCCTTGTTTCAGGCCCGGTTTTCTGACCGGCTTTTTCATCCGCCTTGCCTGGCGTGTTTCCGCCAGGGCTGCCTGCGCCGCCGTTCCCGCCCTGGGCCATCATTACGCGAAGTGTTGTTGCCATGGCCCCGCCTATTGCACGAACCTCACTTCGGATAACGCACGGTAGGCTGTCATAAGGTGCGACAGGGCGCCATAGGGAACCATCGCCAAGCAAAAGGTTAGGCGTCGCACCTTATGAGTCATGTGCGAAACGCCTACCGCGTCCGCCGCCCTGCGCACGCTTGGCCTTTCTAGGACAACCGGGGAAAATAGCAAATCCCGTTTTTTCACATCCATTCCTTCCACCGGCAGCATATCTGGAAAATGCACTATTTAATACTGCGTTACCCAAAAAAATACATTATCTATATAAGCATTCCCTGCACATATTTGCACCATGTGGAGCCGCATTTCCGAGCTTTTCATCGGCTTTCCGGCGCAGAGGCAGGTGGCAAGAAAGCTCATCGAGCTTGGCCTGCGCGTGTCTGATGAGGGCAGGGTGTGCTGCGGCGAGGTCGAGGTAAAGGAAGTCAGCCTTGCGCATGCGTGCGGGGTGGACAGGCGAGTGGTGTCCGCGACAGTGCACTCCATACTCTCCGACAGGCAGCTTTCGCGGCTGTTTTCCGGCATACAGCCGGCCGGCGCGCTCCTGAAAGGCATTGCCCACGAGCTTGGCTTTGGCGTTGTAGAGATTGAGGCGAACGCCAAGAAGCCCTCGATAATCGCCAGCGCCACCACTCTTCTTGGGAAAAAGAGGATAAGCATCAGACAGATTTACGCCAAGGACCCGGAACTGTTCGAGAACCCCACCCTTGTCATAATCACCCAGCGGCCCATCCCGGGCAGCCTGCTTGAGCAGTTCTCAAAAATCCCGGGCGTCAAGAAGGTCAGCATCCTCTGACTGCCCGCCCTGCGAATGGCCGGGCGGGATAAAATCTTATAAGCTATTCGCTTCAAAAGTGACATAAGACAAGGGTGATCTAATGAAAGGAAAAGTAAAGATGTTTAACACTGCGCGTGGTTTTGGGTTCATCTCAGGCGACGACGGCAAGGACGTGTATGTGCACACCTCGGCGATTGAAGGCGGTGCCGCGCTCGCGGTCGGCGATGTCGTGGAGTACGACGTCGAATCAGGCGAACGCGGGCTGCGCGCAAAGAGCGTAAAGAAAGCCTGAAGGCGCTGTAAAATCGCAGAATGCCGCTTCCAGCATCCACTCCCAGCTTCGCTTTTGCAGCCTGCTTCGCCCACAAGCTGCCGGAAGGCCGCTTCCCGCTTCGGATTTGCCCAAGAAAACCAGCGCCCCGACCTGGCTTGGCGCCAATTAGGTTCGGTTTATCAAATTCCCTCCCGTAAAAGCCCCTGCTTCGTTCAGTGGTTATTCGAATGATTGAGCGAGTATGCCCAAAGGCAGCTCCATCTCAGGCTGCCCAAAGACACTCCGTTTCCTGGGAAATGAGTAACAGCCTATCATTTCTTATAGCTTGCATGGGTTGAGAAAAACATGTTTGCGCGGCATCGCTACGCAGCCCTACTTGTCCTCTGTTTCTTGCCAATCGCCTTCTTGCTGTTGGCAGGCTGCTGCGGCTATACTCAAGCCGCCAGGGGTGCTGCTAACGGGACTAGCCAAACCGTGGCGCCGCAGGAAAACCGCCCGCCATTCGTCAATCTGACGCTTAACTTGACGTCCGCGACAACCCCGTTCCCAATGACTTACAGTTACAATTGCCGTGACCCAGACAGCAACCTGGTTTCCTGCGAACTGAAAATAGACGGAATGGCATATGCGAATGGAACAAGCCAGACCACCCTGCTGCCAGCAGGCCATCAAAAGCCGGATTTCTACTGGGATGCATTGAAAACTGTGGGCAACCACACGCTGGAAATAGGCGCAACCGACAGCAAGGGGCTGACCGCGTCAAAAACAGTTACATTCACCGTGCTCAAGGGTCTTCCTATTTCCAAGCCCGGCTGGTATGTGTGCAACGGCAAGCCGGACAATCCCCCCTGCGACACCATTCTTGAGGGCTACTGCGACAAGTTCGTGCCGACCGACCTTTCAGTCAGGCAGGCTGCGGCACAGGCGATTTCCAAGCACCCGGGCGCATTTTCCATAAACCAACTTCTTGACATTTACGACTATGTGCATGCCAACGTGTTCTACCAAAACGTGCCTTTGGACATGTGGCCGCCTTACTACCCCAACCAGACGCTTGCCACCAAATCAGGCGATTGCAAGAACCAGGCCGTGCTCATCGCGTCCATGGTGGAAGCCATCGGCGGCACGGCGCGCGTCCTTTTCATCCCCGGCTGCACCCACGCGTACCCGGAGGTGTTCATGGGGACCGACGTGAACGAATCCGAGATCAGCCAGGCGATCTATTCGCATTACAACACCCGCGGCAAGGGCATCCGGTACCATACCCACACGTACGGAAACCACACTGACTACTGGTTCATTTTCGACACGGCCGGCGGGAATTTCCCCGGAGAGACCATCCCGGAATGCTTCAATGCGAGCCAGACCTTCGTGATCCGGGACTGCAATATCCCCCAGGACCAGGTCAATCCCCCGGAAATCCAGGGCACGGCCTTCGGGCCTTACGTGGACATCAACGAGACCAAAGTGATCGACCCCGAATGGGGCTGGAACTACTGGCACGACCCTTCCAACATCGGCCGGAACGGGATCCGATGGTGTCACTTCAACATGAGCATTCAGTCCCTCTCGCCCACCCCGTTCGACTGGTACCTCACCAACGAGGCGGGATACCAGAAATCGCAGGCCTATCAGAGCTTCAGCTACTATTCCGGCGAAGAGCAGGTGTCGCGGACCAACAAGGAATTCGACTGGGACACGCCCCAGAAGTTCTATATCATACTAAAAAACCGCAACAAGCAGAATTCGATAACCGTCAAGACCGAACTGATCGGGACGTGCTACAAGTGATACGCATCGGCAACCCGGCCACGGAATCCTAGTCCGCAAACAGCCGAATCAGGACGTTTTTCCAGGGCGGGCGCTTCGAGAGGGGGGCCCGGGCCGCCGTTTCCTCCCGCCGCGCATGGCCGGCCCGCTCAGGGCGCAATACGGGGTTTTGGAGGCGTCGATCGCCCCGCCGGCGCAATAGCGCCTGAAATGGGAGAAGAAGCACGGGTCCTGTCCGAACAAATCCACGAAGCGCACGAACCGCTCCATCTGGCGCATGGTCTGCGCCGACAGCCCGCTCTCGAGCACTCGCGCGTCCTTCTCAGCCAGCCGGTCCGGCACGTCGATTCGCTTGAGGAATTTTTCGAACACGTCGGCGCGCGCCAGCAGCTCCCTGGCAATCGCCTCCCCTTCCGGCGCGAGGCGCCCCCCTTCGTATTTGCGGTAGGCGATCAGGTTCCGGGCGGCGAGCCGCTCGAGCATGTTGGTGACCGACGGGGAGCGCACCTTGAGCACGGTCGCGATGTCGCTGGTGCGCGCGACGCCCTTGTTCCTCGAGATCTGGTAGATGGCCAGCAGGTACTGGTGGGTGGCGGCGCTTTCTCCGCCCCGGTTGGGGATGTTCTTCATGCTTCCTCATTGGGAGCGGGCCTTTATAATATTTAGTCATGCCTAAGAAAATTAGGTTCAGCTATAAATAGGGCTAAGCCTCCAAGAAGCAGGTATGCAACTTGCCGATCTGCTCGTCCTGGGCGCCGTCGCCGGCTTCACCATCTACATCGGCCTGCCCGTGGCGAGGATGAAATGGGCTTCCGGGCAAATCAAGGGCCTGCTCAACGCGGCGGCGGCCGGCATCCTGCTCTTTCTGCTCGTGGATGTGATGGGCGACGCGTTTGAGACGGTCGGCCAGAAAGCGCTGGCCAGCCTGGCCGGCGCAAGCCCCGTGGCAACCGGACTGGCCTATGCCGGCCTGCTCGTGGGCGGCGTGTCGGCCGGCCTCTTGGGCCTGGTGTGGTTCGAGAAGAGGTATATCTTCAGTCAGACCCCCAAAAGCGCTGTCATGGGCGCGCTGGCGGAAAATAAACTCCCGCTGGCCCTTTCCGATGACCGGGCTCGGCGCATCGCGCTCATGATCGCGATCGGCATCGGGCTGCACAATTTCTCCGAAGGGTTGGCGATCGGGCAGAGCTACGCCGGCGGGGCCATCTCGCTCGCGCTGCTTCTGGTGGTGGGCTTCGGCCTGCACAATGCCACGGAAGGGTTCGGCATCGCCGCCCCGCTGTCGGGCTCGAAGCCGGGCTGGAAGTTCCTGGCCCTCTTAGGCCTCATCGGCGGAGGCCCGACGTTTTTGGGCACCCTGGTCGGCAGCTTCTGGGTGTCGCCGGCCCTGGGCGTGTTCTTCCTCGCGCTGGCGGCCGGCGCCATCATCTACGTGCTCAAGGAGCTGCTCTATCATGGGAGAACGCATGGCGAGGGAGTGGCGGCCATGGGCTTTTTGCTGCTCGGCTTTTTCGCCGGATTTGGCACCGACCTGCTGCTCAAGTACGCCTCCGGGGCGTAGATCACGTGCGCGCCTTCCGGGCTCTTGGTTGCTTCATGGCCCCGGTCTGTCCCCTTCTTTATCTGTCCACATCTTTGTAGAAAAGCTTCTCGAGCTTGGCCATGTCCCCGCTCGGATTCAGCGCATATTCAAGCGATGAGCATATCCGGCCTTTCTCGTCCTCGAGCATGATGACGTACTTCCCTTCCTTTTCGTTGAACACGCATCCGGGCGGGAAGAGATGATGGTGCCATTCCACCTTCTTTTCATCAAGCGCCCGGGCCATCTTCATCATCTCGTCGAATCCGGGCTCGTGCGCCCCGCCTTCTTTCTCCATGAATCCGGCCCCGAACGAGAGCCCGGCCATTTTTTTCGCCTGCGCGGCCGGGTTATTGGAAAAGCGCGCGGCCATCGTTTCCCCCGTCTCCTCATTCTCGAGGACCATCGCGTATGTCCCCCTCTTCTCATTGAACGCGCATTGCTTGAGCAGCAGGTGGAAATGCCAGCCGACTTCTTTTCCGGCCAGCGCTTCGGCCTCCTTGATCAGCGTGTCGGGCGGGACCTCTCTCATCCAATCATCTCCGACATCCATTCACGCGTCCGGGCTAATAAAGCAGGCTCCGATTCCGGTCGCCCGGCCCGCCGCTTCGACGTCCTCCGGGTCCGATCCGTCCGTTTTGCTATAGCAAACCGAGAAAGTTTTCCGACCGAATGGTGGGTGTCTTTCGACGAGGTTTGCTATACATGGCCCGGGATCGGCAACAGACTTGCCGACAGGTCGGTCGCAACCGACCGTGAAACTTTCCCGGGGCACTGTAATAAACCGCCCCATCGATACGTTCCATCATCAAAGCCCGAAAAAGAGGTCGAAAAAATGGCAAGCAACGAGGAAATAATGCGACTGTGGGGCCGTTTCCCCAAGACCGGAAAGCAGCCCGAGGCCATCGTCCGCCTCTACCGCGCGGCAGAAAATGAAGGCAAGCAGGCGGGCCTCCTGTCATTGGAGAGCGAACTCACGTCTGATGCCACCATCGAATCCGCCCTGAAAACGTTCGGCTGGGGGCGGCGAAACCGGACCAGCCTCATCACGATGAGGGCATTGATGCGCGAAGCGATCCGCCTCGCCAAGGAGAAGGTGAAATAACGCCCACTATGCCACGCGGCGGGGTTCCTTTTATAGGCCTAATCTCGTATCTGCCTAATGGACCCCATAACCGCCTTCGCTCTTTCAGTCCAGAACCCCTTTCTTTCCGCCGCCGGGCATGCCCTCAATAACGACATCTTCTTCACCGTGCTCGTCCCTGCCTTGGTGCTTTTGGCAGAATGGAAAAACGACCGACGGCTCAAGGTATTCCTGCTGCTCGGGCTTGCTTTCGTCATCGGGTTCAGCGCGAAATCCATCGTCGCCGAGCCCAGGCCGTGCGCAGGGGCCGTTTGGTGTCCGACTGATTACGCTTTCCCAAGCGATCATACCGTGGTTGCGCTCGCCCTATGCTTGGGTTTCCTGAACCGTAAGCCATTTCCCCTTTTCCTTGTTTTCGCGCTTTTCGTGGCCTTCACGCGGCTCAATCTGGGAGTGCATACCTTCGGGGACATTCTCGGGGCGGTCCCCGTCGCGCTGGTAGCCTACTGGATCGTCGAGACGGCCTGGGCAAGGTATGGGAGAAGCGGGCCGCTCCGTTCCTGGATAATCCGGTTCGCCGGCTGCCAAGACGCGTCAAATGAGACGCTATAGAAAAGGCATCAGTCCGTCCGTCTATCGTCATTACCCTTGTCTTCATTCAACAAAAGCGTTTCTTTTTCCGATGAAACGCTTTTCTTTCTGAAAGAAAAGGGTTTCGAGATCACACTCTTACATCATCTGCCGTTCCTATCTGTCATCTCAGTCTTATAACAACTGCTCTCACCTCTAAGGCACACCATATCGCTTTTTAAATAACCGCTCAATTTGTCTATCCGGGTTGATATGGAAAGCGGGGACGAGTCTAGCGGCAGGGGCAAATCCAAGAAGCCCAGCCGGAAGGCTCTTTTCGACAAGTCGCCGATGCGGCTCATGCGGGAGATTTCGAAAGGCGGAGCCTCATCCGCGGAACACACCGAATCATCCGACGAGTTCAAGCCGATTTCGCTCGACGAGCTGAGTCCCCGTTCTGGCCGGAAGCCGGCGGACGAGGGTCCCCTCAGGCCCGGCTCATCCGGCGGCGAATCTGCCATCCGCCCGGCTCCGCCCCGCCCGGAAACAACGGTCCGCCCGCTTTCGGGCGCTCCGATGCAGCCGCTGCATTTCCCGCCCCGCGAGGGCGCCGTCCGATCCCCCACAAGCGGCGAGGGCGCCGTGCATCCCGATATTCCCTCCGCCCGTCCTCCGCCCTCCACAGAAGGAATCGTCCACCCCGACCTGCCGCCGGCGCACATCCTTCTGCCCACCTCTTCCTCCGAAAAGGACATCAAGCTTCCTCCACCGGCCTCTTCCTACAAGCCGCTCCCATCCCCAAACCAACCGAAAGAAGCCACGCCGGCCGTTGATTTGCCGGCGCAAACGCCCAAGAAAAAATCCGGCGGCTTGCTCTCCGGGCTGTTCTCTTCGTCGAAGAAAACGCCCGTCCTAAAACCGGCCGGCGATGAAACGGCTTTCCCGCCCTCGACGCCTTCCCTCCCCTCCCGCCAAACCGGGCCCATCGTCTATTACGGCGCCGCCTCCCAAGCCAAGCCTCTTGTCCCTCCACACAAGCCGCCCTCCCTTCCGTCCGCCTCAACGCCTCCGCCCTCGACGCCTTCCTCATCCGTCGCTTCGCCCGTGCGCCGTCCGCTCTCCTCATTCGAAGCCCTGGATTCCAAAGAAGAGTCTCTTCTTTCCCTGATGATTTCGGAGGGCAAATCCCGCAAGAGCGAGTCCAGTTCCAAGCCCGTGCCATGGTCCTTCACGCCGCCGTCCCCATCGGGTGCCAAACCTCTCATCGGGGCTTCCAAGGAAAAACCGCCGCTCCCGCCCGTTCCATCGCAAAGGCCGTCTCTGCCGGTTTCGTCTCCGACCCTTCCAGCCGTCTCATCCCGCTCCGCAGTCGAGTTGCCTAAAACCGCGGTTTCGCCTTCGCCGGCCGCTTCGGCCAAACCAAGGTCCGCACCGTCCGAGCCGCCGGGCTTCTCACAACCCCTTTTCACTCCGACGGTCAAGCCCGCTTCCGAACTCAAATCCACCTCCGTCCCAAAGGGCGGCTTGAAATCCTTCTTCGGCGCGCCGCGCCCTTCATCGCCTCCGGTGCCAACGGGGACGAAATCCGGGAGCATGCCAAAAGCGCAAAAACCATCGCTCCTCTCCACCCTGTTCGCGCCCAAACCCAAATCTCCGTCGCTTGAGAGCAGCAGCTATGCGCTCAAGTCCCAGGTGAAATTCATCGTCCGTGACGAGCCGGTGCCGAAACCCTCCGGGCCCGCGACGCTTGCCAAAGCGCCCATCACTCCCGCGCCAAGCGCCAACGCTTCCATCGCTGTTCCAAGCGCGCGCAAGGAACTTTCCACGCTCTTCAAGCCCACGGCGCTCGGGCTCAAGGCAGTCCCCGAGATCAAGGCCAAGCCCTTGCCGGCCAAGACCGAATCCAATCTCGCCAAAATAGAATCCAAGCCGCTTCAATCCAAACCCGCTCTCTCCAGCGTCGAATCCAAGCCTGTTCAAATCCCTGAATCCGAAACAGCCATCTCCCACCCTTCCCTGATATCCTCTATCTTCAAGCCCCATCCCCATCCGCCGGACATCGAGACCGAAGCCTACGCCCTCAAGCCGCGCGTGAAGCTCATCGTGCATGAGGAGTCAGTTGTTCCCAAGCGCGGGCCAGCCATCCCAGAGCACGCGGTCATCGGGAGCGAGTCCAGGATCGCGGCGCAAGCCAAGTCCAAGCCTGTACCGATACCGCCCGAGAAACCCAAAGCCGCGCCGATGCCAAAAGAGGAACCCGAAGCTCAGCCAGTTCTCGCCAAGCCGGTCCCTGCGCACGAGTCCGTTCCCTCCGTCTTCTCCCAGGTGTTCTCTCCACGGCCGTTGGGCGTCAAGCAGGCCCCGCGGCTTGAAGCGCCCAAGATCGGTTTCATGCCCAGCGGCCGTCCGTCCATGCCATTTGTGAAAAAGCAGGCTTCCAAATCCGCGCCCAGGCCCGCAGCAGAACAAATGCCGACGCCCGAGCCCGAAATAAAATCCGCTCCCGGGCAGAAGCCCGAATCCAAACCCCTGTTCGAGTCTGTTCCGAAACCAGAATTTCTATCCATCCTCAAGCCCGGGCCCAAGACAAAACCGGCTCCAAAGCCCGAAGTCCTCTCTTTCCCCGAGATCGGCCTGCCCGCGCCGGAAACGCTTTTCAAGCCCGTTCCAAAACCCCAAGAGCGGGCGCTCCAACCCGAACCCCGGCCCGTTCCAAAACCCAGGAAATCCTCGATTGTTTCGCGCCAGCCATTGCAGGTCAAGCCCGCCCCGAAGATCGGGATGCCGCCGGTCCCTGTGAAGTCCGAATCCGGGCCCGCCTCGAAACCCGCTTCATTCGAGTCCGAATCCGTCGCCGACACAGCCGGCTCCGGCCGGCTTATCGGCGAATCCGTCGCCGACACCCTGCGCGAAGAGCCCTCCCTTTTCAAGAACCTGCTGGGCGCCTTGGGCGGCGAGAAGAAGGCGCCCCCCGAGCCCGAGCACATCGAGCCGCCCGCCCTGTCCGATGCAGCCATCAAGCCGCCCGCCAAGACGGACCGTCCGGCGCTCCCGATCAATCTGCCCCCGTTGCGCAAAGAGGAGGAGGAAGAGGCGGTCCTCCCGCAACCCACTTTCGTCAAGAAGATGCCCGCGCATCCGCTCTCCTCTATGCCCGGCAAGAGCGAGGAGCCCACTCGCGCGGCGTCTGATTTCGGCCTGCTTCCGGCTGCGTCAAAAACCAGGTCCGGCCCCAAGAAAGGCGACGAGGATCTTTTCAAGCAAATCCGGCGCGCGCCCAAGGAAGAATCCGAGGAATACGCCGAGCCGGCCGAGCGCAAACCCTCCGGCATTTCGGCCCTTCCCGGCCGTCTCGAGGTCGGCCCCCGCGCCCAGGGCATCCGCTCCTTGCTCGTGCTCGACGAGGGCTCCATCGACCGGATCAAGCCCGCGGACCTGCCGCCCGCCCGCGCGTCCGCGCCCGCCAAGCCCTACATGCTCGAGGCCGTGGATCCGCGCGAGTTCAACGTGTATTACCGCAAGGACATGGAGCTGCCCCGCTTCCAGCCGGCCGAGTGCGACCGCTACTTCTCCTCCGCCACCCTCGAGCAGAAGAAGTTCCTGCACGCCCTGCTGGCGGAACAGCTCTACTGGCGATACAAGGGCGAGGCACAAGGGAGCGCCGGCCAGCGCAAATGCGAAGCCGAGTTCATGGGCACGCTGGAGAATTCGAGCGCGGAGCAGCGCATCGCCATCGAGCTGGCCATCAACCTCACCAAGGGGATCAAGGCCGTGGAGATATTCACCAGCCCCTCGTCCGACCCCAAGGACGCCAAGGAAGCCTATGCCATCTACAGCTCGCTCACGTCGGCCCACCCCGGCGTCAAGCCCCTCCTCTTCTACCTTTCCGGACGGCTGAGCATGAAGCGCGCCTATTCGCCCAATTCGCTGGAGCCCGCGCGCCCGTTCCTGGACATGATCTCGCGCTCGGACGACGAGCTGCGCGACGCGATCTACGCCTATCGCGCCGCCTTCTTCGACCGGCTCATGAATTCCAGTTCGGCCAGCTCTTCCCTGCGCCAATGGTCGGCCGACCGCTATGCTCGCATCCTCATGGCCCGCCCGCAGGTGTCCTCCAAGCTGGACCACTACCTCAAGGTGCACCAGGGCCTCGAGCTGTTCTTCGCGACGCTCGAGCCGCGCACGGCCGACCAGCAGCATGCCCTGCAGGAGGAGTGGATGCGCCTGATCAACAACCATGCCCCGACGCGGGCGGTGGTGTATTACCTGCTCGCCAACCTCTTCTCCCGCCCGCCGTACGTGTCCGCCCTCTGGCGCACCGTGCTGGAGCGGCCCGTCAGCGCGCGCAGCGCGGGGAAGAAATAATGAAAAAAAGAGATAAGGAAAAAAGACTGGGAAAACAAGGAAAAATATCTCCGGGCGAGGACCGGCCGGCCGGCGCCGGCAGATCACGGCCCACCATTCCGGCGCGCACGTGCTCAACGCCGCCGCGCGCCCGGGCGGCCGGCCGCATATCTCCGGCTCGGCTGTCTGGCATCTGACCGGCGCGCGCGGGACAAAGGCATTAAAATCCTAATGGGGTCTGTATCTTCAAGAACGGGGGATTCGCATGGCTGATTTACCGAAGAACACAATACCGGAAAGCCCGGCCAGCTTGGTGGAGGGCGGCTCGGGCGCGCACGGCGCCGGCAAGGAGATCGAGTCCTACATCTTCGACAACGAGGGCATCCAAGTGATGACCCGCATCGTCTATTACGCGGACGATTTCGTGCTCCACTACGAGATGTCGGTGCGGGGCCTGACCGAGGGCACCCGCCTCATGCTCAACGCCCTGCGCGGCGAGCTCATCACCACGGTCAAGCTCGACATCACCGACATCATGGACCCTCGCAAGCGCGACGAGGTCCGCCGGAAATTCGAGGCGCGCTCCCTCCTGCTGCTTTCCAAGGAATTCCCCCAGCTCTCGGAGGCGGACAAGAAGGTGCTGGTCACCTACCTCATCCACAATTCCCTGGGCCTGGGCGAGCTGGAGGCGCCGCTCCACGACGAGAAGCTGGAGGAGATCGTCATCAATTCCAGCCGCGAGCCGGTGTGGGTCTACCACAAGAAATACGGCTGGTGCAAGACCAACATCGTGGTCAAGTCCGAGGACGCGATCTACGACTACGCGGCCATGATCGGCCGGCGCATCGGCAAGCAGATCAACGTGCTCAACCCGCTCATGGACGCGCACCTCTCCACCGGCGAGCGCGTCAATGCCACGCTCTTCCCCGTGTCGGCGTTCGGCAACACGCTCACGTTGCGCAAATTCTCCAAGAACCCCTGGACGCTCCCGTACCTCATCGAACTCAACTGCATCTCGCCGGAGGTGTCCGGCCTGATCTGGCTGTGCATCCAGAACGAGATGAGCCTGCTCGTATCGGGCGGCACCGGCGCGGGCAAGACCAGCTTCCTCAACGCCATCTCCTGCCTCATCCCGGCCAACCAGCGCGTGATCTCGATCGAGGACACGCGCGAGCTGACGCTGCCGGCCTTCCTGCAATGGGTGCCCATGACGACGCGCGAGGCCAATGCCGAAGGCAAGGGCGAGGTGGGCATGCTCGAGCTGCTCGTCAACAGCCTGCGCCAGCGCCCCGACCGCATCATCGTCGGCGAGGTGCGCAAGCAGCGCGAGGCCGAGATCCTCTTCGAGGCCATGCACACCGGACACTCGGTGTACGCGACCCTGCACGCCGACAACGCCGAGGAGACCATCACGCGCCTGACCACGCCGCCCATCTCGATGCCGCGCGAGACGCTCGACTCGCTGGCCGGCATCGTCGTGCAATTCCGCCACCGGCGCCTCAACATCCGGCGCACGCTCGAATTCGCCGAGGTGCAGCGCGGCGGCGACGTCAACACGATCTACCGCTGGGACGTCAAGTCCGACCGGCTCAACGAGGTGGGCAAGCTGTCCAGCCTCGCCAGCACCCTGGGCCTTTATTCGGGCATGACTTCCAAGGAGATCGACAACGACGTCGCTGAGAAGGCGCGGATCATGAACTGGATGACCAAGAAGCGCTATCGCGACGTCAACTCCGTCGGCTCCATCGTCTCGCACTATTACATGAATCCCGAGGAAATCTTGGACGCGGCCGACAAGAACGCCAACTGGGTATTCGGTGTATAAGTGCGCACGCGAGGTTTTGAGCCATGATATTCGCGGTCGGCTCTTCGGAAAACGGCGAGTTCCCGGACCTTTCGGGCATCCGCGCGTCAGCAGGCCCTCCTGCCCGGTCCTCCCGGCGCACGCGCAAGGAAGCTTCCGCCCAAGCGGGTCCCGATTACGGCACGCCGTCTGATTCATCCCGCGCGTCTTCCCGCGCGTCGCCGGCCTATTCCGCCGCCCTTCCCTCCCCCTCCTTTTCGGCCCTCGTGAGCGATGCCAAGGCGATCGAGAAGCGCGCGCCCGCCACGCCCGCCACGTCCCTCCCCCCGCTTTCGCCGGACACGGCCATCACGGTCGGCGCCTATGACGCGCGCCTCAACGAAACCACATTCTTCGAGGCCAGCGTGCTGGCCAAAAAAATCGACAACCCGAGGGCTTCCGTCCTTTCGCGCGATTCCTCGCGCGGCGCCGGTTCAAGCCCGTATGCAGGTCCGTCTTCGGATTCAGGGATGCCCTCGGCACCCGCGTCCGTGGTCTTTACGCCCCTCCGGGCCGATTCGGCTCTCCTGCCTGATTCGGCGCTTGGGGCTCCGCGCCCGACGTCCGTTCCATCTCCATCCATGCCTTCGGCTCCGCGTCCGCCCTATTCCTATTCTCCGCCGCGCTCCTCTCTTCCATCGGAGCTTTCCATTCCTCCCATGCCGCGTCCGTCCGCCCCCTCTGCCCCCCGATCCGTCCCGGCGGCTCCATCCGTTCCGCACTCTTCCATGTCGTCCGCCTATGTGCGTCCCCCGCCCCCGCTTCCATCCATGCCTCCCGCCCCGCCGCCGGACGAGCCCGAAGCCGCCCGTCCCTCGTACTCCAAGCCTCCCTCCATTCCTGCTTCAACTCCCGACGAGCCCGATGTCGAATCCCGCGAGGAAGACGCGGGCGAAGGCCGCCCGCCCGCGGGCGAGCCCGTCCCGTCATCTTACGAGCGGAGCACGGGAAGCCGGTCTTCCTC
>JAZDHB010000019.1:0-9681 GCA_043806415.1 Microcaldota archaeon
TGGTCAGGCTGCCGACCAGCCTGACGAGCAGGCGCGCATGCTTCTGTTTGTCCGCCGGCCGGTTTTCCCACGCCTTCCGGGCCGCCTCGTAGGACTTCTGAAGATCGCCGGTCGACTGATAGACGAATGAAACGAAGTAGAGCGCTTCCGGGCCGGGCGCGTCGGCTCCCATCAGCCAGTCCGAAAGGGCCATCGCGGTTCTCATGTCCGCCGGATCATTCTTGATCAATGCCAGCGCCCGAAGACCTTGGCATGCGTAATCTTCCCGGCCGGCGTAGCGCAGCAGGGAGACCGCCGTGGAAAAATCGCCTTTCAGGACGGCGTCGTTTGCGGCCTGATGGACATAGTATGCCAGGAGATCGGGGTAATCCGAGAAAGAGTAATGCATGGCGAATTCCCCTCCTCGGTCCAACGGAATGCCGAAAAAATTCAGCACCCCCAGGGAGAAGGACTTGTTGGACGACACAAAGCGGACGAATTCGGAATCAGAGTCGAGTTGGCCCAACGACGGGTCGAAATCGAGCTCGACACGGGCGTCGTCGTGGCCGGGGCTGAAGAGGCAGATGGGATCGATGATCTGCGCCGGGGCGCCATCGCCGGCCGGAAGCAGGAAAAAAGCATGGCCGACGCTTGGTACCTGCGATTTGTTCTCGCTCGCGGGAAGATTGGCGGGAAAAGAATAGCTGGCGGCCACCAGCACCAACTTTTCGGCCGCCCGGATTCCCAGAGCCCGGCCGGCTATCTTGAGAAGCAGGCACAGTTCGTCGCAGTCCCCGAAGCCGTTCTCCATGGTTTGGTTGGGAGTCTGCGGGACCGTGGAATTGCCGGGACGATACGCGATTCCCAGCGCATTGCGGCGGTCGGCACCCAGATGGATGACAGAAACGAGGAACTGAAACCGGGAGTCGTCATCGGCTTCCCAGACACTCTTGGGCAGCAAAGAAGCCGAATCCGGATTACTCTGGATGATTTCAGAGCAGATTTTTGCGAATAGACCCTCCATCGCCGTTTTGATGCGCTGGACGTTTTCAGGCGCAAGCGCGAGGAGCGAATTTTCCGCCTCCAGACGGACGAAGGAGTCTTGGTAATCGGCCACCGATTTCGGAAGGCCGGGAACCGGCGCGCTAGAGACTGGATTTTCAGCGGCTATTTTTTCCAGCCGGCGCTTTTGGTATATCTGGAAAATCATGCGTATCCCGTTCAATTTTTCAGATCAGAGTGCGGAGCCCAGCCGGAAGAGGCTAGATATGGCAAGCTCGGCCTTCGACTTCTCGGCCTTGTGCTTGCCCAGTAGCACGCGGACGGTGCGCAAGCCGGCCGCCTGCGCGGGCGCGATGTCCTTGGATGGGTTGTCCCCGACCATCAGCACTTGCTGCGGGGGGAGCTTGAGCTGGCGGCAGATGGAGCGGTAGAAGGCCGGGTCCTTGCCCCGGCCAGTCGCATGGGTCACGAAGACGTGGTGGAAGAGAGGGTCCAACCCGAGGCGGATGAGCTTGTCCCACTGCTTGACGGCCACGCCTTCCGATGCCGCGCCCACGAGGTAGCCTTTGGAGCGCAGGGAAAGCAGCAGTTCGGCCGCCTTGGGATACGGCGAGATGGAGGTCTTGGTATCGTGGTAGGCCGCGACGCCGGCCGCCACGACGCGCTCGCGCACGGGGCAGGCGAAGCGGCGCGCCAGCAAGTTGAAATGGTCGCTGGCATTCGAGCCGCGGGCGGAGATGATGCGGGACAGCTCGCGACGGGCCTGCTGCTCGGACGCCCCCAGGCCGGCATTGACCATGGCGCGCACGGCGTTCTCTCGCGCGAGGGCGGAGAATTCGCTGGAGGGAAAGAGCGTGTCGTCGATGTCGAAGAGCACGGCGCGCACCTGGCCAAAATCGGGACGGCGGGAAGCCATGCAAGGAAAACGGATGGGAGGTTAAAAAGACTATTATCGCCAGCCGCAACGGCGCCGGCACACGGGCCCGCCGGGCGGACAGGATAGGCCCGGCGCGCGCCAAGCCCGGACGTCGGCCGGTGGCCGTGCATTCGGAGCCGGGCCTCGCGCTTTCGCTAAGAATCAAAAAAGAGAATGAGATGGTACACCCGAGGGCTCCATCTCACCTCCCACAACCCCAAATGAAAGGGGCTGCTTAGTGAGGAAAAATAGGTTTAAATAACCGGCGCAAAACGGTGGCTCAAAAGAGCACAACGCGATTACTTTTCCTCCTGCAATTTCATGATCGCCTCGGCGATGTCGCCGGACGCCTCCTCGAGGGCCTTGCGGGCTTTTTCCTTGTCCACGCCGGCCGTTTGGGCCACCATCTGGACGTCCGCGTCGCTAATCGACGACTTCTCGACGATGTCGCCCGCGATCTGGAACGAGACCTGCCCTTGCATCGTGATTTTGGTTATTTTTGGATTCTGAACGACGATTTGCGAGTCGTCCAGCTCGATGGTCACGCGCTTGGCCGCCAATTCCTCGGTCTTGATGCCCATCTGGGACATCGCCCGCGCCATCGCCCTTGGATCCATGCCGCCCATGCCTGGTAACATAAGAATTCACCTGAGAGGATAGGGGGAGGTAAAAATAAAAGCCCCCGCCCCGCCAAGAGGGGCATGCAAGCGCAGGTCGAGAAGAAGGACAAGCTGCCGGTCATCAAATGCCCCCGCTGCCACGCCGAGAACCTGGTGATCCAGGACCAGTGCGGCCGGTGCGGATTCGTTTTTCCCAAGGACACGCCGTACAAGAAGAAGGACAAGGACAACCCCATGTTCAACCGCACGCCGGTGAGGAATCCGGCCGCCGGAGCGCCGGATCCGAATGCCCTGATGGGAAACCGCCCGGGCGCCCAAGAGGAGGGCGAGGAGGAAGGGGGCATTCCGAAGCCCACGAGGCCCAAACACATCCCGGAGAAGGGGGTGAGCGAGGGCTTGCGCGTGTCCAGGGGAAAATGGCTGCTCTGCCCCCGCTGCGGCGCGGACGTGGCGCAGGACGCCAAACGCTGCCCGCGCTGCGGCTGGAAGCCGCAGACGGCATGAATGAATGGGATTGACTCGGCGTTGCGCCCGGGCCGGTCGGCCCGCTGTAGAATGCATGAATGAACGAGGATCGTGGGGCGAAAGGGTTAAATAGTTTGTTAAACAAGTTAAACATCGTGATTTCATGAGCGACACATTCGCCATCCGGGAAGTGGACGAAAAAACGCGCCGGTTCATCCACGTTTACGCCAGGCGCCGGGGCCTGAGGGCCGCCAAGGCGCTCAAAGAACTGGTTGATCTGGCCCAGGCTCGATTGCGGGAGAAAGAGAAAGCGAAGCCGAAATACAAATACCGCAGCCTGATGGATGCCTACAAAAAGTTCCGCTTCACTTCCGACGACCCGCACCTGAGCGAGCACATCGACGACGTCGTCTACGGCGATTAGATGCGCATACTGGATTCTTCCGTTCTGGTGGCCATGTACCACGACCGCGACGTGCATCACTCGAAAGCGGAAGAGCTGCTCAAAACCATCCGGGAAGACGAACCACTGATTCTCAATGACTATTTAGTCAATGAAAGCTCCACAGTAGTGTTACGCAAAGCCGGATTGGAGCGGGCCAAGACGATGCTCGCCACCATATTGGAAAATCAGCAGTTTCAAATCCGCCATACCACCGAGGAGGAATTCGGCGATATAGTCGCTTGTTTCAAATCCCAGAATTCGACTTTGAGCTTCGTGGATTGTTCGATCATCTGCCTCTCGAAAGCCATGGGCTGCCGCGTAGAAACGTTCGACAAGACGCTGCAGGCCGAAATTGAAAGAGAGAAAAAAGAGGACGAAAACGGGAGATAAACGGGCGGGAAAACACAGGAAAGAAAAGGGAAAAGAAAACGAAAAGAAGGAAAAGCGAAAAAAACGGGGAGAAACCGCCTATTCGCCTATTTGCTGTCGAATTTCTCCACCACTTCGCTCTTGCGGATCTCGAGGCGGCGCAGGGGCGTGATCGCCTTCACGCGCCCGAACACCTTGGCCGAGAATTTGCCGAACACGATCTCCTGGACGAGGGTGTCGAGGTCGCTCTCGGCCGCGACGGCCTTGATCTCGCGCGAGACGGCCATGCGCAGGTCATGGCGCACGTTCTCGGACTCGCGGAAAGCGGTCACGGCGACGGACTTGATGCGCATGGCCTTGCCGTCCTTGGCGACGACGTCGTCCACGAGGTAGAGGATGGAGCGGCGCCGGCGCAGGAGCGTCTTGATGTAGCTGGGCGCCAGCTCGTGCCCGATGAACTTGGTGCTCACGCTCTTGCCGGACACCTTGTCCACGCGGAAGAATATGCTCGTGAACGCGGCGCCCTGCGAGAACGAGCCGGTGAGCTCGCCCAGGCCGGTCTTGACGATGCGGTTCGCGAGGTTCTCCTCCTCGAGCGCCACGATCTGGCCGATCGGCTTGCTCTCGAACGTCCCGGGGGCGAAGACCGTATACCAGCTCTTGAGCTTCCAGTTGTCGACGACTTTGGTTCTCTTGATTTCAGCCATAGGATCACTTCACGATGAGCTCCGCTGTTTCGCGGTTGTATGTCCATCCGGCGGGTAAGCGGCCCTCGCGGACATAGTACTTGACGAGTCGCTTGATCTTGGACTCGCAGTGGATGAGCTTGGTGGTGTTGGTGCCGTCCGCCTTGTGGGTGGAGAGGTGCTTGCGCATGCGCACCGCGCGCCGGATCAGGGCGAGCAGGTCGTCGGGATACTGGACCTTCTGGCCCGCCTCCTCGAGGATTTCGGAGAGGGTCTTGTTGCAGATGCTCCGCACGTGGGGCACGCCGTACTGGTCGCGCAGGAGGCGGCCGATGGTGGTCTGGTTGTGGCCGGCCTTGAAGAGCTTGACCACGAGGTCCTCCACTTCGTGGGCCGGGTATTCGACCCAGTCCGGGGCGACCTTGAACGACGGGCGCTTCGAGCCGGAGCGGCCGTGTTTCTTTGAATGCAGCTTTGCCATGTTTTCACAACTCCTCAATCTCATGCATGGGCCGGGTCCGATTCGGGATCCGCGCCGGTAGTCAGCCTCAGGATGTATCGGCCCAGGGCATCCAACGCCCTCGCACGGTGCGAGAGCCGCGCCTTGAGCGCGGGATCCTGCGCGAACGTCTTCTCATGCCCTTTGGGGATGAAAATCGGATCATAACCGAACCCGGACGGGCCCTTCTCCTCGTTTGAGATGGAGCCTTCGGATTCGGCCTCGAAAATTCGCGCGCCGTGCCTGTCGATGAAAGCGACGGCGCACTTGAATTGCGCCGCTCGATTCTGCAGGCCGGAGAGCAAACGAAGGATGCCGGGGCAGCCGATCTGTGCATATGCCGTTGATGAATATACGCCGGGAAAACCATGGAGGGCGTCGATGAACAGCCCCGAGTCTTCCACAAACAACGGACGTCCGAAACGCTTGTACGCGTCCTGGGCGCAAAATCTCGCCACATCGGCCAGCGAGTCGGATTGGATCTCGATGCCTTTGGCGGATTTGTCGATTATACTTATGCCGTATTTGTTTAAAATGCTTCTGGCCTCCGCCGCCTTGTGCGCGTTGGAGGTGAGGAAAAGGATTTCGGATGATGGCATGAGATGGGGATGGAAAGGGAAAGATAAAAAGCCAGGCGATCCGTTCCGCATGGATGGCGAGGGCGGCTGGGCGAGCCGTGCCGGATGGAAGGGAACGGACCCTGGTTTTTATGGTGCCGGCCCGATCGGCCGGATGGATGCGTGTTGTCAGGCTTGTGCCTATTTTCAGGCGGGTGTCAGCTTACGTTTCGTATCGGTATAAACCGGCGCGGCTATCTTCTCGATTTTATCGATTATCTTATTCAATGCGTCCGCCAGTTGCTTCTCGTTCTTCACCGTATACGTGGTCGGAATGTGGAGTCCGGCATATGTGACGATCAGGCTGGATTCTGTTTTTGCGGATTCAATCTGCACGCTCAGGATATTGCCGAAGTTCGAGCCGGATTTGCTGTTGGCGAACCCCAGCTCGAAACAATTCTCGTACTCCGAGGTTATTTTTCGGGAGATTGAAACGCCGTTGTACGGATAGGCCTTCTCCATGAGCGGACTTAGTTTTTCAATGAGCGTTTTCTTTATCTGCACCGGATTGTGGAACGGGTCCTTCTGCTTCTTGCCAAAAAACTTCTGGAAAACGGCCATACTCATCCAATCACGCTCCACATCGGAATAACATGATAGTAATAATATGAGAACATTATTATAATTTGTGTTTTAGGCAACTGCCATATCTTGAACAATTACCACCCGCCAGAACCATCCCCGAACCCTTTTTAATCCGCGAAGGCCAAATGCAAAGAACGTATTCACGGTGGAAATACCCATTCATGGATCACGGGGTTGTTCTCATGGCGGATGATATTTCACAAGACGAAGGCGGAACGAATGAGCATGCGCAGAGCGAACACGACGAGCATGCCGAGAAGTGGGCCGAGGCGCTCGTCAATTTCAGGAAGGCGGGCGCGATCCTGGCGGGCGTGAAGAAGGACGCCAAGCACATGGTGGTGCCCGGCGAGTCGGCCTTCGACATCGCCGAGACGGTGGAGAAGATGATCATCGACGCCGGCGCGATGCCGGGCTTTCCGTGCAACATCTCCATCAACGACGTGGCCGCGCACTACACTCCCCAGATCCAGGATACGCTGCTCATCGGCGAGAAGGACGTGGTGAAGCTGGACTTCGGCGTGTCGGTGGAGGGCTGCGTGGCCGATTCGGCCCTCACCATCGACCTCTCCGAGGAGCAGGGGAAGCTGTGCGAGGCCTCCAAGGCCGCGCTCGAGGCGGCGATTTCGATGATCAAGCCGGGCGTGCGCACGGGCGCGGTGGGGGCGGCCATCCAGAAGGAGATCACGGGCCGGGGCTTCAAGCCCATCGAGAACCTCTCGGGCCACATGATCGTGCCCTACAATTTGCACGCCGGGCAGAACATCCCCAACATCGCCAGCAACGACCCGTACGAATTTACGGAGGGGGACGTGTTCGCCATCGAGCCGTTCGCCACGCCGGGGGCCGGGCGGGTGGCCGACCAGCCGCAGGTCGAGATCTTCTCGCTCGCGGGCGAGGGGAAGCTGCGCATGCGCGCCTCGCGCGAGCTGCTGCTCAAGATCGCCAACAAGTATTTCACCCTGCCGTTCGCGGAGCGATGGCTCGTGGGCGAGAACAAGAGCAAGCTGGTGCTCTCGGCCGCGCTAAAAGAGCTGCTCAACGCCGGCTGCCTGCACCCCTACCCGGTGCTGCGCGAGGCCGGGCGCGGGCTGGTGAGCCAGTACGAGCACACCGTCATCGTCGGACACGACGGGGCGGAAGTCATCACCGGCGAGACGGACCCGTGAATAGTCGGGATTATAAATATGGAAATCAGAATAAAGACAAGGTGCTCGCATGGACAAGTACGAGGTGCAAATTGAACGGGACGAGGATGGCTACTATGTGGCCACGGTCCCGAAACTCCCGGGCTGCCACACGCAGGCAAGAAGCATCGACAAGCTCCTTGAGCGCATAAAGGAAGCGATCGAACTCTATTTGGAAGAAGATAACGTCGAGATAACCGCATACCGGCTCATCGCCCAAGCCAGGAAAAGTGACAAGTATGCCCGCCCTGCGCCCGCTAAAGCTTAGGCAAGTCGTCAGGGCCCTGACAAGATGCGGATTTGTTTTCAAGAACCAGAAAGGAAGCCATGCCAAGTTCGTTCATCCGGATGGGCGCATGACCATTGTCCCGATGCATTCGGGCGAGATGATCGGGAGGGGGCTTCTCAAGGATATTGTTGCGCAGTCGGGGATACCGATTGAGGAATTCCTTGAAAACGCGTGAGCTGGGATTTGGATGGCGGAAACCATTGCAAAAAAGAAGAAGCGGGCCTCCGGGTCCCTCGCCCCGCGGCCCGAGGAAAAACGGGCCTCTGAAATCCTTGCCTTGCTGGAAAAGGAGTACTCCCGCGCTTGGTGCACGCTCGACTATAAGGATCCGTTCCAGCTGCTCGTGTCCACCATTTTGTCGGCCCAGTGCACCGACGCGCGCGTGAACCTCATCACGCCCGCGCTCTTCTTGCGCTTCCCGGACGCGCGCGCGATGGCCCAAGCAGACGTGCGCGAGCTGGAGGCGCTCATCCGCCCGAGCGGATTCTACCATTCCAAGGCAAAGAACATCCTCGCGTCATCGAGAATTCTCGTCCAAAAGCACGGCGGGAAAGTGCCTTCCGACATGGCTTCGCTCTTGGAGCTGCCGGGCGTGGCGCGCAAGACGGCCAACATCGTGCTGTTCCACGCGTTTGGCCAAGTGGAGGGCATCGCCGTGGACACGCACTGCATGAGGGTATCGCACCGGCTCGGATTCACGTCCTCGCGCGAGCAGCAGAACAAGATCGAGAAGGAGCTGATGGCCCTCATCCCGCGCGAGGACTGGGGCATGTACACGAATTACATGGTGTCGCACGGGAGGAAATACTGCATGGCGAGAAAGCCGGATTGCGAAAATTGCCCGTTGAGGAGATTGTGCCCGAAAAAAGGGGTGGAGTGATGGGGGTCCGAGACAGCAAATAAACCGGAGATGGAATGTCCGGTTTTTCTCAGGTCGAATCGGGCGAGGCGGACGGGAACGGATGGTCTTTCTTTTCCCCCATCTTCAATTTATAGTAATAGATGGCCGTGGTGGGCAGACCGGTCTTTTTGGAGATTTCCTTCGCGCCCTTGCCCTGCCCGATAAGCCGGCGGGCCTCTTCCTTTTTTTCATTATCATATTTGTCCGGCCGCCCGGCCCTTGTCGGGACGGGCTGGATTTGCACGCCGGACTGCTCGAGCGCCGAGCGCACCTTGGGCGGCACGGTGGCCAGCAGGCCAGGCGAGAGATGGATTCGGCGCACGGCGGCGTGGTTGAGGAGGCGGAGAAGAAGGGCCCGGCTGGGCTTGGTCTTGAGGAAAACCTCGCTCTCGCCGGAATGCCGGCCCGACGCGATGTCGGCGTAGATTTTTTGGCGGGAGCCTTTCAGAATCCACATAGACGAACTCACCGGCGATGCGCGATCAGGTAAACCGTTTCCATCGTCCATTTCATTTTTTCATTTCTCTTCTTCTTCACTTCCCTTTTTTGAGCGCGCCCAGGAATTTTGCGCCCCGCCCGGAGGGCTTCTCGAGCAGCGAGCGCACGAGCGGCAGGGCGGATTCCACTTCTTTCTCGCTTGCATGAAGCTCCTTGCATGCCCATTTCACGTCCGCGCCGGCGCGCAAGGAGAGGAAGGCCGGCCCCCAGGCGCGCGAGGGGAGCGGCGGGGCGAGCGATTCCATCGAGAGCTTGGCGGCGATGACGCGAGGCGGGTGCACCACGGGGTAATCGGACGGCTTGAGGTCGTTGAGCACGGCCAGCTGCTCCTCGCTCGGTTCGGCCAGCACCGAGGGCATGGCGCCGTAGGATTTGCGCGCGTCGGAATTGAGCGAGACGTAATACCATTGGAGCAGGCGGTAGACGCTTAAAGAGGAGACGGACAGGACCAGGTGCTTGTGCCTGGCGCGCCGGCGCGCAAGCACGGCCTCGAACTCGTCATCCCCGACCCATTCGCCCTTGACTTTCTTCAAGAAACCGGCTTTGCCCGCCTCGATTTTCACGCCGGAGAAGCGCTCGGTCGCCAGGAGGGTGGAATCGGGAACAAGCCCGTGCGAGCGCAGGAG
>JAZDHB010000020.1:0-5074 GCA_043806415.1 Microcaldota archaeon
CAAACGAGAGGTGCCGGAATTCGATCTTCTTCTCCCATCCGCCGAATCCGAACTCGCGCTTCTCGCCGCGCGGCACCCAGGGGTGGGCGCGGGCATAGTATTGGCCGAATTTGTCGCAAAGCCATTGGTGGGGGTTGGGGGTCATGAGGATCAGCTTTTGCTATCGATCGCAGGCGGCGGGCGATTTTTGGTTTCGGTTTTGTCGGCTTCGGTTTCGCTTGATTCCGGCTCGACCGCAGGCGGCGAGCGAGTCTTGTTTTCGGTTTGATTTTTGGTTTCGGCTTTGCCGGCCTCGCTTTTGCTTTCCTTGTTCGCATCGAGCGACGCCGAGGGTTCGGCCTGCCCGGAGCTGGCCATGCTTTCGCGCGCGTATCTCCCGTGCACCGCCTCCTTGTACTTGACCGGGCTGAAGCAGCGGCAGGCGGCGATGCACAGGCCGTAGGTGTCCATGGTGGCGCAGGAGGGCATGGAATAGGCCTTCTGGCGGATGTAGTTCACCTGGTAGGCGGTCGTCTCCTTGGAGAAATCGGGCGCATGCGAGAACACGGACACGATCTGCTCGTCCGAAAGCCCCGCCTTGATGAGGTAGATGGCCAGCGAGAGGCGGCCCGAATGGGGCACGTTGATCGACATGGCCAGGTCGTCGAGCATCTTTCGGATACACGGCGGGAAATCCTTGGCCCCGATCTGGGTGGGCGCGAGGGTCTCGCGCGGGAGGAGGGGCTCGAGGCGCTTGATCGCGGCCGTGATCTCGGCCGGGGGCTCCTTGAGGGCGGGCAACGGGCCGTCCTCGAGCCGCTTCTTGACCGCCTCCTCCAGGATGCGCAGGCGCTGCTCGCCCGACACCGTGACGAAGCCGGACGCGAGCGGCATGTTCACCAGCTTGTAGTGCACGTCGCGCGGGGTGTAAAGAAGATACTGCCAGAAGGGAAGGAGAAAGAGCGCCTCCCGGCCGGCGTTCGGGGCTTCGGTGAAAAGGATGCCCAGCGAAGCGGCCAACTTCGGGGCATATCCGGCCCGCTTGTCGCCTTCCGAGCGCAGGAATTTGTGCGCGAGCTTGGATTCGGCCACCGCCATGCGCCGGATGGCATACCGGTTCTTCCAGGCGGCGAGGATCATGCGGCTGGCCGCGTAGTGGAGCAGGCGGCCCGCAAGATCGGACTCCAGCTCCAGGCCGGGCTTGATCTCGCCGGCCGGACCCAGGGCCTGCTTGAGGCGCTCCTCGCCCCCGCGCAAAGCCTCCTCGTCCAGCGAGAGCTTGAGGAGGCGCGCGTAGTCCTTGGCCTCGTCGCTGAAGGGGAAATGGGCGCAGAAACGTAAATCGACCACGTTAATAGGGATGGCAAGAGGAAGTTAATAGTCGTTTGGGAAGTGGAAATCCGAACCCGGATGCGATGAGAAAGAAAACCGATAAAAAACAAGGCCCGTTTTACGACGGATTCGTTCGGATGGACCGCGACCGGCAGCCACGGAAGTGGGCCCGGGCCGGCTTCGGGGCCGGCCATCGTTCGCGGGCCGTCTTCGCTCCCATTTTTGCAATAGGTCAGGCCTGCCGCTCCTTCCTCCCGAGCATGGCATAGAGCGCCACGCCGATGGGCCCCAGAAGCAGCACGATAAGGGCCCAGAGGATTTTCCAATTGGCCTCGTTCTTTGAGTTGAGGATGTCCATGATCGCCCAGACGGCCGCGGCCAGCGAGGCCAGGCCGAGCCCGAGGAGGAAGGGGTAGAATGCGCAGATGAGCAGGCCCAGTGCCGGTTCCATGGTTCACGCCCACGATTGGACGGGTGGATGAATGGAAAAAAGGTTAATAAGATGCGCTCGCGCGCGACCGATACGCCGGCACGCACGCGCCAGATCAGGCGCCCGGGCGCCCGTGTCCGTTTCTTTTTGGGCCGTCCCGCATTTGTCAGAGACCGGGCGGGCCTAAAAACGATTATATAATCCACCCCCCAATGAAAAGACATGAAAAAAGAGGCCTTCGTCGTCCTGCTCATCATCGTCGCGCTCGTCCTGCTGCTCTCGTTCTCGCGCCTGTTCGGCACGAGCAGTGAGGATGACGCGCGCAAGTTCTTCGCAGAGGATCTGCAGGAGAGCTACCCGGACGCCGACCTGCGCGCGATCAACAACGTCACGAGGATCGGCGAGGGGCCGGACGCGTACTATTCGCTCAAGGCCAGCGTCTCGAGCAACCTCACCACCCCCTGCCCCGAACGGCTCGAGGTGGATTATTATTATCCGCAGCAGAACTTCGTCAAGCGCGCCCAGAAGATCGTCTACGGCTGCAAGGTGTGCCTTAACACGCCCAAATGCGTGATCACCTATCCGGAGGAGGCCATCATCGCCAGCCACACCTACGAGGGCAGCCAGGCGGTCGGCGAGTATCTTGCGCAGTACCCGCACGCCGTGCCGAACGCGACGCTGCTGGACGACTACGCCGGCACGCCCAACGTCTGGCAGGTGGACTGGTCCGACCCGGCCACGTCCCGGTTCCTGCGCGTGCTCATCTCGCAGGCAGACAACAAGATCATCGGCGTGCAGGCGCTCAGCGCCCAATAAAAGCGCGCGCCTGAAAAAAAACCAGGGGCCGCAAGAGAGGGCCGATCCCGTACACAGGTGCTGTTTATGGCGTTCAATCCCGACTCGTTCATCCAAAAGCAGGTGGCCGACGCGAAAAAGAAGCTGGCCGGACGGCCCACGCTCGTCGGCCTCTCCGGCGGCGTGGATTCGGCCGTGGCCGCCCGGCTCGTGCACTTGGCCATCGCGGATCAACTGCACGCCGTTTTCGTGGACACGGGCCTGATGCGCCACGACGAGGCCCGGACCGTGCGCGAGGCCTTCGCCGGCTCGGGCATGAAGGTCGAGGTGGTGGACGCCCACGAGCGCTTCTTCTCCGAGCTTGAGGGCGTGTCCGAACCGGAGCGCAAGCGCAAGATCATCGGCCGGGAGTTCATCCGCGTGTTCGAGGAATACGCCAAGGCGCGCAAGATCGAGGTGCTGGTGCAGGGCACCATCGCGCCCGACTGGATCGAATCCGGCGGGGCGGGAAGGCACACCATCAAGAGCCACCACAATGTGGGCGGGCTGCCCGAAAAGATGGGCCTGGAGCTGTACGAGCCCCTGCGCGACTGCTACAAGCACGAGGTGCGCGCGCTCGCCGGGGCGCTCGGCCTGCCCGCCGCCATCGCGCAGAGGCAGCCCTTCCCCGGCCCGGGGCTGGGCGTGCGCATCGTGGGCGAAGTGGACGAGGAGAAGGCGCGCATCGTGCGCGAGGCGTGCCGGATCGTCGAGGAGGAGATCGAGGCGGCGGTCGGGCGGGGGGAGATCGAGAAGCCCTGGCAGTATTTCGCCGCCCTCCTGCCCACCAAGACCGTGGGCGTGCGCGGGGACGAGCGCTCGTACCATTACACCGTGGTGGTGCGCGCCGTGCGCTCGCTGGACGGCATGACGGCCAACTTCTCGCACCTGCCCGACCCCTTGCTTGAGAGGATCTCCAGCCGCATCACCAACGAGGTGCGCGCGGTCGGGCGCGTGATGTACGACATCACGAACAAGCCTCCCTCGACCGTCGAGATGGAATAGGCTTTCGAACCCGGCGACCTTGTCCGGGATAGAGAGGGAATAATAAGTCTTGTTGGGTTCCGGTAGCATATGCAGATCTATTTCGAGGCCGCTCTCCTCATCATTCTCATCCTCATCTCGGCCTTCTTCGCCGCCTCGGAGGTGGCCTTCCTCTCCATGAGCAACGTGCGCTTCCACACGCTGCAGGAGCGCGGGGCGGCCGGAGCGGAGAGTCTGGGCCGCCTGCGCCACAACCGCCGGCGCGTCATCATCGCCCTCTTGATCGGCAACAACATCTGCAACGTGTCGGCTTCCGTATTGGCCACCAACATCACCATCACCCTCTTCGGACCCGAGACCGGCCTGGGGGTGGCGGTCGGCGTGATGAGCTTCCTCCTGCTCACGTTCGGCGACATCGCCCCCAAGAGCGCGGCCAGCACCTATGGCGAGCGCATGGCCCTGGGGTTCGCGTCCATCATCGAGATATTCTATTGGGCCGCCCTTCCTCTGATCGTGGTCTTCGAGTTCATCAACCGCCTCATCCCCGGAGTGTACGCAAGACCGACGGGCATTGAGCGCTTTTCGGAGGATGACCTGCGCTCAGCCGTGCGATTGGGAGCGCAACACCAGAGCATCACACTGGAGGAGAAGCGGCTGATTGAGAACGTGCTGGAATTCGACAAGAAACTCCTGGAGCAGGTGATGACCCCCAAAGTGCGGGTGGTGACCTTCTCCATCTCCGCGACCGTGGAGCAGGCGCTGGATATCGCCATCGACAGCCAGTATTCCCGCTTTCCGGTGCTGGACGCGGACGGACGGATGGTGGGCGTGGTGGGCACCAGGACCCTAGCGCACGCGTGCCGGCACAAACCCGGCATCCAGGTGGGCAAGATCATGGCCAAACCGGTCCTATTGCCGGCCGGCGAGAAGACGCATACGGCCTTCCACCGCCTCCAGCGCTTGGGCCGCAACATCGCAGGCGTGGTGGATATACAGGGCCGGCTGGTGGGCGTGGTGACGCTGGAGGACCTGCTCGAGGAGCTGGTGGGCGAGATCCAGTAGAGAATAGGTTGCTTTTGGATTCAGGGCCCTAGACAGTCGTGAGTGGGAAAATAGTGGGAAAGTATGATATACCCTTTGATCGCCAATATCCTAGTCCAGCCCATAGATTGGACTCCAACGAAGTCGTGGAGATGGAACGGGGTTTGCTTCATATCGGATCGGCGCATCGCGCGCCCTGAACCAGCCCCGGGCTGGCCGGCATCGGAGTACAGGATCCCAAAAGCCATGCTGACTGGGCACGATACCCAGTTCTGCGCAGTCCGGCCAAAAGACCAGCGGCAGCCAAAGCCCTCCGAATTCCAGCTCTACCTCAAGAGCCATGGCATTAAGCACATTCTGGCCAGAGTGAATCACCCTCAGACCAATGGTAAGGTGGAGCGGCTGTTTGGCACAATCAAGCAGAAGAGGAAGGAATTCCCCTCTCTTGAGGCTCAATTCCATTGGTACAATCAG
>JAZDHB010000021.1:0-5454 GCA_043806415.1 Microcaldota archaeon
GCGTAGCCGACCGGGCACAGCGAGGTGGGCACGAGGTTTTTGGGCAGGCCGAGAATCTTGGAATACTGGACCGGGTCGAAGCCTTCCATGGGGCACGAATCCAAGCCAAGGGATTTCGCGCCGTTGAGGGCGTTGCCGAGGGCCAGATAGACCTGGCGCTGGGCCCAGGCCAGGCGCTTCTCGGCAGACATGTTGGCGACGAAGCCGTCCACGGTCTTGGAGAAGGCGGCGACGTTTTCCGCCGGCACGCCGGATGCGCGCATGGAGTCGTAGAGCAGCTTGGCCCGGCTTTCAAGGTCCGTGTCCGCGCAGAGCACGAGCAGATGCGAGCAGGTCGTGATCTGGGGCTGGTTCCACGAGGCCGCGAGCAATTTCTCCTTTACGGCCGGGTCGGTGACGACCTTGATTTTCCAGGGCTGGAGGTTGAAGGAAGAGCACGAGAAGCGGACCATGTCCAAAAGCTTCTCCATCTGCTCGAGCGGGACCGGCCGGCCGTCGAATTTCTTGGTGGCGTAGCGGGCCATGACGATTTCCTGGAATTCCATGATAACACCTCACGAAGAGAAATGAAATGAAGGGGGTGGATGGCAAAAATGGGGACAGATGAAGAATGATATAGCATCGGACTAAAGACTTATAAACTCCCTCGTCTTGGACAGTATTGGCGATATGATGAGGAATGTCATCCTGATTTCATTGGTCATTTTTTCAATCCTGCTCGCTGCGTGCGTGATGCCGGGCGCGAAGCCCCCTTCGAGCACGCCCGTGGTGGTGGAACAGCCCGCGAACACCACCCCCGCCCCGCCGGCCCCTGATGAGACGAATTCGACGATGGCCGCCAATGAGACGAACGGGACCATAGCCGCCCCGCCGGGCAGGCCGGGAAGCGAATGCCTCTCGGCCCAGAACATCCTGCAGCGGGACCAGTGCTTTTCCGACCTCGCCTCAAGCGCGCGGGACGTGAAGATGTGCGATCAGATATACTCCATCGCGGTCCGGGACGGGTGCCTCAACCGGTTCGCCGCCCAGAACGAGAGGATATGCGCCCAGCTCAACGACGCGACCCTCAAGCAGAACTGCTTCTATGCCGCCGCCATGAGGCTCAATGACACCCAGTACTGCACGCCCATCGGGGACGAGGCGCGCCGGACGGAATGCCTAAAAGCCCTCTCGCCGCCGTGCAGTTTCGAGAAGGACGACGCTTCGACCACGCTCTGCCGGGCCCTCAACAAGAAGGATTACACCCTCTGCAAGAGCAACCAGTGCCTGTTCAATTATGCTATAAAGGCCGGAGACATCGGCGCGTGCGGGATCATCTCGGGAGAATCCGCGCTCGCAGGCGCCTGCCAGGCCGCGGTGAAGAACGAATCCAATTACTGCGGCGCGCTCGCGCAGCAGTCCATCCAGGATTATTGCGACGAGCTGACCGCCTACGCGCTCAACGACTCGTTCTGGTGCGGGCGGGCTTCGGAAGGGAGCGACTACCGCAACCGCTGCTACCTGACCTTCGCGATCAACCAGAGCAATGCGAGCTTCTGCGCCCCGGTGTGGCCGGAGACCGCCCGGGACGAATGCTACATCGGATACGCGAACGCGCGCAACGACCCGTCGGTGTGCCCCAAGGTGATCAACAGCCTTAACCGCAACAAGTGCATGATCAGCACCGCCCTCAAGAACGCCAACCCGGCCGCCTGCAACGGCCTGCCTTACTACGACAAACGCAACTGCTACAATCTCGTCGTGAGCGGGACGACTCCGATCTACTCTTCGTTCTCGTGCGCGCTGGTGGACGACAGCTTATGGCAGGCCAAATGCTACACCGCGGCGGCCCAGCAGGCGATGGATTCCACGATCTGCCAGAAGATCGATGACGCGACCGCGAAAGCGGACTGCCTCTCCAAATTCTCGTAAGATCAACATACTGCTTTTACCACCGAATTCCAAGGCATTTATAAACGTTTTGGGATTAATCCCCCTCGCGACCAGAAACAGATGCAAGCCCAGGCCAAAAAATTGGGGCCGGAGGCTTGCCAAAAATAGGGGGTAGGTTATGGGCCGGATATTTGCGATTAGAAGTGAGAGTGCCAGCCCAATGCTTGACGGGATGGAAAACCAGGCCCAGTCGATCGCTTGGGAGCACAACGTGCCGATTTTGGAATCGGGTTTCCCCGGATTGGGCCCCAAGAGCGCAGCGGGCGAGATGGCCGAAGTGATCGAGGCCCCGCAGAAGCTCAAACGGCCCAAAGAGCCCCGGCCGATCGAGAAAGCCGAAGGCTTTTTCGGAGCGTGGGAAAGCGAAAGCCCGTACCTGTGGGAGAACATCGGAGCGGCCGAGCGCAGCGCCAATAAAATCGGGCGGGTGTACCGGATCGCGGTCATGATCGCCCAGATCAAGGCGAGCGGCAAACGGGCTTAGGGAAAAATATTACGGCAAAAAAACCAAAAAAACGGGGCTCGGGCCCCCTCGCGCCGCCTCCTTGGAGAGGGCGGCTTTTTGTTTTATTGCCTTGTTTTTTGTCTTATTATTTTTGTCCTCAGACCGTCTTGTCCCCTTTCTTCCACTCCACCGGGCAGAATCCGCCGTTCTTGGACGCCTGCAGCACCCGCAGCGTCTCGCGCACCGAGCGTCCGACATGGATCGTCGAGATCACCATGTACTGGAGCACGCCGTCCGGGTCGATGAGGAAGGTGCCGCGCAGGGCCGTGCCGTCCTCTTCGATGAGCACGCCGCACTCGCGCGCGAGGTGGTGGCCCGTGTCGGCGAGGACCGGATATTTCACCATCGGCAGGTCGCGCTCGAACCACGCCTTGTGCGAATAGTAGCTGTCGGTCGAGGCGGCGATGATCTGGGCGCCCTCATTCTCGAATTCGGGCTGCATGTCCGCGAGCGCCTTGAGTTCCGTGGGGCACACGAACGTGAAATCGCGGGGGTAGAAGAAGAGCACGATCCATTTTCCGGCGTAATCGGACGAGCTGATTTTCTTTTGCTCGCCCCCGACATAGGCTTCGAGCAGGAAGGATGGGGCTTTCTGTCCGACTTTCATGGCAACACCTCGATTGGATTATGAGACGCTTAATGGCAAGCGTTTCATATAAACGGAACAGGCGAGTGAGCGGACAGTAATGCAAAGAGAAGACGGAAACGAAAAGGGCGGACCGGAGGAAAGCGGGACGGGCTCGTGGGAATGGGACAGACTTACCGCTTCTTGCGCTCGTCCTGCGCGCACGGGTGCGGGCAGACACGGCAGGCATGCTTGTCAGCGATGGAGAGAAGCGGCAGGAGCACCTTCTTGTTCGAGGAATACTCGTGCCGGCGGCCGTGCACCGCCAGCCCGACCAGCCCGCAGAGGCGCAGGATGTAGAGCGCATGGGATACCTTGCTTTGCTCCTCGCCCACCGCGTCGCAGATCTGGTTGACCGAAAGCGGCTTGTCCAGCAGGAGCAGGAGGATCTTCATGCGCAGGGGGTTGGCCAGTGTCTCGAAAAACCATTCATAGCGGTGTTCCCGTGAAATGGAGTTCATATGAGAAAAACGACAGCTAAGCTTATAAGAAAATATGATACCTGGAGTGACGCAAGAGACGGCCCGATTTTCAGAGTTTGTTGCCGACTTGCTGGATAATCCGCGCCGAGAGCTTCGAGCCTTCCAGCGCCGCCCCCTTCTCGTCGTACCCGCTGGCAAGTGCCCAGAGCGCGCCGGCCGCGTAGGCGTCGCCCGCGCCGGTGGTGTCCGCCACCTTTTCGACCTGCTGCGCCGGCATGGAGAGCAGCATCTTCCCGTCCTTGAACACGATGGATCCTTCTTTGCCTTTTTTGAGGAAAACGAGCTTCGCGAGCTTTCCGACTTCCCATTGCTGGCCTTTTGGCGCCTCGGCGTTTTTGCCGCCGACCGAGGCGTGGTTGTAGGCTTCTTTTTCTGCGCCGGCGCGCGGGGCGGGGCGGCCGGCTTCTTTTTCGCCCCCATTTAGAACCCCGATGGCCGCCGCCTCGTCTTCGTTGAGGAAAAGCACGTCGGCCAGGCGGCAGAGGCGGAGGGCGCTCTCCCGATTCGCCGCCAGCATGGCCGGGGACTCGAGCGAGAGGGCCACGAGCGAGCCTTCTTTTTTCGCGCGCTCGATGTATTCGCGCGCGCTTTTCGCGATCGCGCCCCCGGTGAGGAGCGTGATGCTGGTGCAGAAAACCATTTTCGCGCCCGGAAGCCGGTCGATGCCGAGCGCGTTCGAGCTGGCCCCCAGGTAGGCGGCGAACGTGCGCTCCTTGTCCGGCGAGATGAGGCACGAGATTCTCCCGGTCTTTGATTTTTCGTCGTATTCCAGGAAGCCGTCCGCTCCGACACGACGCAGGTTCTGCTCGAATATCCTCCCCAGTCCGTCATGCGCGATTTTGCCGGCATAGCCGACCCGGGCGGGGGCGGACGGGCCGCGCGCGCCGTCCTTGGACGATTTCTTGCCCTCTTTTGCGAGCGCCAGGAAGCCTTCGCACACGTTGCGCGCGTTGTCTCCGGGGTACTGGGCGGTGATCTTCCCGGCCAGAGCGGCCTCGATCGCTGCCAATTCCTCTTCCTTGATGAAATTGGTGGATCCGCGCGTGAGATGGAATTTCGAAAGAAAGGAGTCGCCCACCTGGGCGAACCGGTCCACCACCGGCGTGCCGATGGCGAATAAATCGTATGGGTCGCTCGTCATGTCTTGGTCGCTCGTCATGCCTTCAATCCCGGGCATTATTTTAAACTCCGGCTTGCATTGTCTTTTCAGTCATCATAAAACGAGGTTATTCCTATGAGCAGAGTAAAAAACCCCTCGCTCGCCGCTTCCGGAAAAAAGGAGCTGGACTGGGCTCAATCGCACATGCCGGTGCTCAAGCTCATCGGCGACAGGTTCGAGAAGGACAAGCCTTTTGCGGGGCTCACCGTCGGCCTCTCGCTGCACGTGGAGAAGAAAACCGGCGTGCTGCTCAAGACCCTGGTGCGCGGGGGCGCGAAGGTGTATTCCGCCTCATGCAACCCCAACACCACGGACGATGCGGTGGCCGCGGCGCTTGCCGAGGAGAACCCCAAGGACCTGCACGTGTTCGCCTGGTCGGGCCAGACCAATGAGGAATATTACTGGTGCATCGACCAGGTGCTGGATGCCCACCCCAACATCATCATCGACGACGGCTGCGACTTGAGCATGCGAATCCACACCAAACGGCCGGACCAGCTCAAGGAAGTGATCGGCGCCTGCGAGGAGACCACCACGGGCCTCACGCGCTTGCGCGCCATGGAGAAAGACGGCAAGCTCAAGATTCCGACGCTGGCCGTCAACGACGCTTATTCCAAATACCTTCTGGACAACCAGTTCGGCACCGCCCAGAGCACGCTGGACGCGCTCGTGCGGGGGCTCAACATCCTGCTGGCCGGCAAGACCGCCGTGGTCATGGGATACGGCTGGTGCGGGCGCGGCATCGCCTCCG
>JAZDHB010000022.1:0-8798 GCA_043806415.1 Microcaldota archaeon
GGATGCTGGACTCAATGCCCCGGGGGCGCCACCTGCCGCCCGTGGGCGGCAATGCGCCACCCGCTTCGCGCTTGGCGACGCCCTCTGCTCCAGCAACGCCGAAGGCGTTGCGGCGCCGTCGGCCGGAGGCCGACGAGCGTTAGCTGAGGGTAAGCCCCCGGGCGCCCGAGAGGCGCACGAGCGCCTCTGGGCACAGTCGGCCAGATGGCCGACTCGTGTGCAGCAACCTGAAGGTATCAACGCACGCCCGGGCCTTCAGGCCCGGGTCATTGACATTCAACCGCCAATCAAGGTTCGATGTCCGGTCGGAGCCTTCCGACCCGTTCGGCGAGCATCTGAAGGAAATCAACCATAACTAGCCGATTTCATCTCCAGCCTCGACTCGGGCCGCGTCTCAAGAAAGGCCGGCAAGCGATCCGCGGCCAAACTGGTGGAAGTGCGAAAAAGGGTGCGCGAGTTTTTGGGTTTGAGGGAAGCTGGCGCGTTTCAAAGGTGGGAAATCCAGCCGCCATCCACCACCATCGTGGTGCCGGTGACATAGCTGGCTTCGTCGCTGGCCAGATAGACTGCTGCGGCCGCGATATCGGCGGGCTGGCCCGGGCGCTTGATGAGCACGGGAGCGAGCATGGCCTTGGTCGAAGCCTCGTCTTTCAGGAAGTCCTTGGTCATCTGGGTCCGGATGAGACCGGGGCAGATGGCATTGACCGTGATGCCCAAGGCGCCCAAGTCTTCGGCGGCCGCCTTGGTCAGCCCCACCACGCCGAACTTGGCCGTCACGTAGGCCGCGCTGGCGGCAAAGCCGCGCAAGCCGGCCACCGAGGCGATGTTGATGATGCGTCCGTGCTTGTTTTTTTTCATGACTTTGGCGGCATGCTTGGTGCCGTAGAATGCGCCGTTCAAATCGACGGCGAGCACTTTTTGCCAGACTGCGGAGTCGAGCGTGTCCACGGGTGCGGTGTCGAAGATGCCCGCATTGTTGACCATGATGTCCAATTTGCCGAATCTGGAAACGGCGAAATTGACCAAGGCCTTCATCTGTTTTTCATCCGAGACGTCGCAGGCCATGCCCACGGCTTGTCCGCCGGTTTTGGCGATGGCGTCCAGCGTGTCTGTCCAGGAATCGTTTTTCAGGTCGCTCAAGACGACGGTAGCGCCGGAAACGGCCAATGCCTTGGCGATGCCGGCCCCGATGCCGCGGCCCGAACCGGTGACGATAGCGACGCGCCCTTCGAGATTGAACATGCAACCACCGCGAAAGGGTTGGGAGAATGGGTTTATATGCCCGAGCTCCATCGAGCCGGGAAATTTTCCCGGTAATTGTTCAGCGGCTTTACGAACTGTGATGAACCGAAATCAAAGCGCCAAAAACGGCAACGGCGCCTTGTCGAAGAAACGGGTGCGGGGGTCAGCCCTTGTTTTCCTTCATCGTCTTTACCGTGATTTTCGAGATGAACCGGTACTTTTTTGTTATGCCTGAAACATTATGTATTTATTATATTCGAACCCCATCTTCTCTCATGTCAAATGCTCCTAATCCATCCGCCAAGCCCCTCATCGTCATCAAGATCGGCGGCTCCATCGGCACGCTGGCCGACGCCCCGGCCCAGCTGGCCCGTGACATCGCCGCCCTCTCCAGCCAGTATTCGTTCATCATCGTGCATGGCGGCGCGAGCCAGACCAGCCGCCTCTCTGAGCGCTTGGGCATCCAGCCCCAGTTCATCACCTCGCCGGGCGGCATCAAGTCCCGCTACACCAATGTCGAGGCCATCAAGATCTTCACCCTGGCCCTGCGCGGGGAAATCAACGCCAACCTCGTGCTCTCGTTCCAGGCGGCCGGCGTCAATGCGGTCGGCCTCTCGGGCATCGACGGCCGGCTGCTTGAGGCTAAGCAGAAGACCGTCATCTCCGTGGATGGGCAAGGGCGGCAGAAAATCATCCGCGATGACTTCACCGGCAAGGTCGAGCGGGTGAACGGCGAGCTCTTGCGCTCCCTGCTGGCCGGCGGCTACACGCCCGTCATCGCCTCCCTGGCATTGGGTGAGTCCAGCCAGCCGCTCAACACGGATGGCGACCGGGCGGCGGCGGCCATCGCCCGCGAGATGCGGGCCCGCAAGCTGGTGCTCATGACCGACGTGGACGGCTATTTCCGCCATTTCCCAAACGACTTGGCGCCCGCGCTTTCGCGCTCCGAATTGGACGAGTGCATGAAGAACGCCTCGGGCGGCATGAAGCGCAAGCTGCTGGCCTCCGGCGAAGCATTGGACGGGGGCGTGCCGGAAGCCGTCATCGCAAACGGGACAAAAGAGAATCCGGTTTCGCTCGCGCTGGGCGGGGCAGGCACTCACATTACGATAAATTGAGTGGATTTTCAGTATTCGAGTTGATTGATATGACAAACACCAACGCATCGCTCATCGCATCCGAAACCGTGCACGAAATGGCCGTCTATCCCAAGCGCGGCATCGCCCTGGTCCGGGGCGCGGGCAGCCTCGTCTATGACGCCGACGGCAAGGAATACATCGACTTCACCTCGGGCATCGGCATCGCCATCCTGGGCCATGCCCACCCAAAAGTGGCCGAGGCGATTAGCCGGCAGGCCGGCACGCTCATGACCTGCAACGAGTCCTTTGCCAACGATCAGCGGGCGAAACTGCTTGAAAGGCTCGCGTCTTTGTGGCAGTCCGCCACCTCCACCACGGGCCGCATTTTTTTGTGCAATTCCGGCACCGAAGCCATCGAAGGGGCCATGAAGCTGGCCCGCGCCAAGACGGGGAGGAAGAATTTCGTGGCCGCCATGAACGCCTTCCACGGGCGCTCCACCGGCAGCCTCGCGCTCACATTCAAGCCCAAGTACCGCGAGCGATTCGAGCCCCTCATCGGACCCGTCGCGCGCGTGCGCTACAACGACATCGAATCCTTGCGCGCCGCCGTCAATGCCGACACGGCGGCCGTGTTCCTCGAGGTCATCCAGGGCGAGGGCGGCATCCGCCCCGCCACGCGCGAATATTTGCAGGCCGCCCGCGACATCTGCACGCAGGCGGGCGCGCTGCTCGTCATCGACGAGATTCAGACCGGCTGCGGCCGGACGGGCGCGTTCTATGCTTTCGAGCATTACGGCATCGCGCCCGACGCCGTCACGCTGGCCAAGGGATTGGGCGGCGGCGTTCCCATCGGCGCCCTCATCGCGCGCGAAGAAGCATGCGCCTTCAAGCCCCTCGAGCACGGCTCCACCTTCGGCGGAAGCCCGCTCGTTTGCGCGGCCGCCAACGCCACGCTGGACGCGATGGAGGAAGAGAAGCTCTTGGAGCAGGTGCTCAAGAACGGCGAGTGGCTGGCGGAGCAACTGAACGCCCTCAAGGCCCGCCATCCGTGCATCATCGAGGTGCGCGGACGGGGGCTGATGCTCGCCATGGAGATGAAGGTAGAAAGCAAGCCCATCTTGCAGGCCGCGCAGGCCAAGGGCCTGCTGGTGCTCTCGGCCGGCGAGATGGTGGTGCGCCTGCTTCCGCCGCTCAACACCCCGCGGCCCGTGTTCGAGAAAGCCTTATCAATCCTCGACTCGGTGCTTCCATGATGCCCACGACAGCGCCGACGCCCCGCGTCCATCCGGCCAATCTCCCGCCGTTTCCATCGCATTCCGCCCCCTCTCCGGCCCACTCCCCGGCCTCTTCGCACCCCGCTTCCCCGAATCCCTCCCGCGCATTCCTCTCCTCGCTTATTCGCACCCCGAGCTTTTCGGGCCAGGAGAGCGCGGTTGCGCAAGTGTGCGCCCAGCGCATGCGCGAGTTGGGCTACAAGCACGTGAAGATCGACGAAGCAGGCAACGTGCTCGGCGCCAATTATGATTATTCGCGCGACCCCCACCCCGACGTTCTCCTCTACTCGCACCTGGACACGGTGGACGGCTTCTGGGAGGTGCGCGAAGATTCGGAAGGCATCTTCGGGAGGGGGGCGGTGGATGCCAAGGGCTGCTTGGCTTCCTATATCGAGGCCGGCATCCACGCGCCGGCCGGCCTGAAGGTCGTGGTGGCCGGCGTGACCGAAGAGGAGGCGCCCACGTCCGTGGGCACCAAGCACCTGCTCACCTGCCTCAAGCCCCGCTTCGCGCTCAACGGCGAGCCCTCCAACACGGACGGCATCACCATCGCCTACAAGGGGCGCATCCTGGTGGAGTGCCGCACCGAAGGGGAAGCGGCGCACGCGGGCATGCAGGCCGGCAACCCCATCGAGAAGACGCTCGAGTACTACGAGAAGCTGCGCGCGCATTTCCCGAGGCATCACACCTTCGACTCGGTCATCTTCAATGTCACGCACATCGCCTACGGACACAAGGACGCGCTCAACGTCATCCCCGCCAACCTCGATTTCTACATCGACGTGCGCGTGCCGCCATCCAAGGACATCAAGCAGATCGAGCACCTGTTCCATTCATCCGCCCCGCCCGGGGTGAAGGTGCGCATCGCCGAATCGTTCGCCGGCTGCGAGATGGCGATCAACCATCCATTGGTGCGCGCCATGGTGCCGGCCGTTCGCTCGTCCGGCCTCACGCCCCGCTACCTGCGCAAGTCGGGCAGCGCGGACATGAGCCTGTCCATGGCGGCCGGCATCCCGACCATCGCCTACGGGCCTGGAGACTCGAAGCTTGACCACACCGACCACGAGCGCCTCTCATGGGCGGATTACGAAAAGGCCATCGAGGTGCTCAAAACGTTTTTGCAGAACCCCACCCTGCGCTCCGCGTAGCTTCCGACGTTATTCGCGCCCTGCGCCCGCGAGTCCTGTTCGGCTTCCGGCGTTCTTCAAGTCCTTCGGCCTTCCGCCTCTCGAGTTCCAATTGGCTCTTTTTCATTCATTTTTGTTTCATTAAAAACATAGTTTATAAATCGGCGCCAAACACCCATTCCATCCACATCGCGTGGAGCGCTTCTCGCGCTCGTAAAGTTGGGTGATCTGAAATGACCAATGCCATCGAATGTCCCGAATGCGGCAGCGCCAAGGACGTGCCGTCTGACAGCCAGCAGGGCCAGCTCATCAGTTGCGGCTGCTGCGGGACTTTGCTCGAGCTGCTCTCGCTCACGCCCCCCTCCGTGGCCAAGGCGCCCCAGATCGAGGAGGATTTCGGCGAGTGAGCGGCCCGCATCACTTTTTCCTTTTCGTTTTCTGATTGGAAATTCGATGCTGTGGCATCTCTTTCCAATTCTAAAAAACCTCTGGGGAGATTTTTTATTCGGTGATCCTTCTTATGCTGAACATCGGTTTCCAGTACACCATGCTCACGGCCGAGAACATGGCCATCAAGAACGCGCTCGAGGCCAGCGGCGCGCGCGTATCGTTCATCAACGACGAGCAGGGCATCTTCTCTTTGGATGTTCCCGCCGATGCCCCGGCCGCCCCAACTTCTCCCGCGCCTTCTGGCCCTTCGCCCCAAATCCTCACGCCCGAATCCCTCGGCCTGGACGTGCTCATCGCCCGCTCTTCCAGCCTCTCGCGCTCGCTGTACAGCTCCTACCTTTTCGAATCCGCCGGCACGCCGGTGGTGAATTCGCACAAGGCCCAGCAAATCTGCGGGGACAAGGCGCTCTCCAGCGACTTTCTGCTCAAGTCTGGAATCCCGACGCCGGCGGTGCTGCTGGCCTTCTCGCCAAAATCCGCGCTCGCGGCGGTGGAGAAGATGGGCTATCCGTGCGTCATCAAGCCGCCGGTGGGCAGCTGGGGCCGGATGGTGTGCAAAATCAACGACAAGCACGCGGCCGAGGCGGTGGTTTCGCTCAAGGACAGCTTGGGCAGCTATTCGGACAAAGTGTATTACGTTCAGCAGTACGTGGACAAGCCGGCGCGCGACATCCGGGTGTTCGTGGCGGGCGAGGAGATCGTCTATTCCGTCTACCGGCACGCCAATTCCGAGGATATGTTCATCACCAACCTCAACGCCGGCGCGACCAGCCAGGAGATGGAGCTTCCGCCCGACATGAAGGAGACGGTGCATAAGGTATGCGACGCGCTGGGGGCCGGCATCTATGGCATCGACATCGTGGAGGGGAAATCGGGCGGCTTCTACGTGCTCGAAGTCAACCACGCGCCCGAATTCTCCAAGGCGGTCAAGAACAAGATTCCCAACGTGGCAGGCAAGATCGTGCAATTCGCGCTCTCGCAGGCCAAGAAATAACCAAGGTGCTATCATGGATTTCTTGAAAATAACCGACATCACGCCTTCGCAACTGGGCGAAATTCTTTCTCTTTCAGCCAAGCTCAAGAAGGAGTACAAATCCGGTGTCATCAACCACTCGCTTGAGCACAAGACCCTGGCCATGATTTTCGCCAAGCCCAGCACCCGCACGCGCGTGTCCTTCGAGGCGGCGATGACGCAGCTGGGGGGCCATGCCATATATCTTGACACGTCTACTTCGCAGGTGTCCCGCGGCGAGACCTGGCAGGACACCGGCCTGGCCGTGGGCTCGATGGCGGACGCCATCATGGCCCGCGTGCATTCGCATTCCATCCTCACCGAGCTGGCCGCCGGCTCGCCCGTGCCGGTCATCAGCGGCCTGAGCGCGATCGAGCACCCCTGCCAGATTTTAGCCGACCTGCTCACCATCAGCGAATGCTCCAAGAATCTGGCCGGGGGCAAACTGGCCTATGTCGGCGACTGCGCCAACAACGTGGCCAACTCGCTCATGGTTGGCTGCGCCATGGCCGGCATGGACGTTTCCCTTGTCGGTCCCGCCTCCAAGAAGCCGGGCGCGGATTACCTTGAAGCGGCACGCTCGTTTAGCACGCACGCGGAATTCACCACCGACGCGAAAGCGGGGCTCGCCGATGCGGACGTGGTTTACACCGACACCTGGCTTTCGATGGGAGACGCGGCGGACGAGAAATCCACCCTTTCCCTGTTCGCGCCTTACCAAGTCAATGCCAAACTCATGGCCTACGCCAAGAAAGACGCCATTTTCATGCACTGCCTTCCCGCGCATAGGGGCCAGGAAGTCTCGGCCGAAGTCATCGACGGGAAGCAGAGCGTGGTCGGGCTGGAAGCGTCGAATAGGCTGCATGCGCAGAAAGGGTTGTTAGTTTGGCTTCTTGGCGCCTAAGCAGGGTTTAAATTCTCTTTTCCGCCTAATTACCCTCGCGGGAGTGGCAGAGCCCGGTCAAATGCGATAGACTCAAGAGGCCTTTCTTTTTCTTTTTGCGAAAAGAAAAAGAAACCCATGGGAAAGAAAAAGAAAATTCGCAGGGAACGGCCACAAATATACCTCGATATGGTCCTGAAACGATTGTGCTTTGGGACATCTATTGGCCTAGCGCCTACAAGGGTTCAAATCCCTTCTCCCGCACTCAGACAACGGTTCAGAGCGCCCACTTTTTGCGGCGTTCTGACCTCATTCTTCCCAGCCATCAGATGCAGAGCAAAAAGAGCCAGAGCGGAATCAGCTGGACTTTCCCGGCCCCCTTCAATTCCACAAGCTCGAAACGGCCCTTTGTTATCATCAAACCAGAGGGGATTTTCTTCTCTTCAAAGAAAGCTCTCAACCCGTCGAAATCATCCGGTCCGATTCGGTTCTGGAATTTGACTTCAATGGGAAGGATTGTCTCGTTCCGGCGCAAAACCACATCCACTTCCTCGTTCTTGGCATTCCGGTAGAAGTTGACATGCTCGTAACGGTCGTGCAGGACTTGGTAAACGACACTTTCGGCATATTTTCCACAAAGCTCGTCCAAGGCCATCTCTGATTTGGTGTGCCTGCGGATTGCGGTGGCGATGCAAGGATGGGCCAGATGCAGTTTCTTTAAGGTGCGCATCTGTTTGATGGTGCTCTTGGTGGAATTGGCCTGGATGTCCAACAGGAATGAAAGCTTCAGGTAATTGACATATTCGGAGATGGTGGCCCGGTTGACATTGAGGGCATTGGCCAGGCTTGACATCTCGAAAAGATGGGCCGTTTCCTTTGAAGCGTATTCCAGTATGGCCATCAGAAGCTCCCGGTTCTTCACATTGAAGGTTTCGGGAATGTCGGTATAGACGATTTTGTCGATGATGGAGTTCTTGATATAGCTCTTGATGAATTCCTCGTCTTCGTTCCCGGCCAGCTCGGGGAAAGCCCCGGAATAGAGATAAGACATTAGAGCGCCGCTCGCTTTTTCCTTGAGCGGAAGGTGGGCCCGGTATTCTTTTTCCCAGTTCAATTTAGGCGAGAGCAGCTCCAGAGGTTCGGCTTTGACTTCTGTTTTAGTCAATCGGAGGAATTCCCTGAATCCCAATACCGGCACGTGGAAGTCCAAAATCCGGCCAGCCAAGCTCTCCTTGGATTTCTTGATTTGGATGGAAGCAGAGCCGGAGATGATGAACTTGATGTCCTTTTCCATGTCATAATGGCGCTTGAGGATGTCCTGCCAGTAGAGGATTTTCTGGATTTCGTCCAACAGGATGTAAATCCTCCCTTTTGAGGCATCCCGCTCGGCCTCCTTGATGATCTCGTCAATCAGCTCGTTGTTGGCCCCCTTGCGGTCCTCGAAATTGAAATAAAGGATGTTCTGGGGCTTTACACCCTGATTCAGAAGCTGCTCGATGAGCTGCTTCATCAGCGTGGATTTCCCCACCTGGCGGAGGCCGTAGAGGGCTAGGATTTGCTTGTATTGGACATGCTTGGCCAATTGGCTGAAAATCTCGCGTTTGAAGGGCTTGGCCGCGAATGGCTTGCCGCTTCGCCATGGGTTCAGCTCTTGGATGAGGCGCAAGGTGATGTCGTCCATGGCTTACCTATGCACGAGGTAGTATATAATTATGTTGGTCGTAGGCAGCA
>JAZDHB010000023.1:0-27162 GCA_043806415.1 Microcaldota archaeon
GCCCGCCAGCCCTTGATGAATTTCAAAAACTGGTCCGAGGGCACGATATATGCGCGCTTCTCCTTCCACGTCACGCGGTAGCCCAGGCGCAGCAGCACCATCTCGTCGCGCTTGTCGGCGCAGGAGAGCACCACCTGCCCGTCCTCGACGCTTCCGACCGCGTCGAAGAGGCCGGCCAGGAAGGCGGCCGCATAGTCGTTGGCATGGCAGAACGCCTCGTCCTCGCGCTTGAGCGTGTTCTGAAAGAACAGGCGGTAGGCCGTGTGGTAGAAATACGCGCGTCCCTCTCCCAGCTGGATCTTCTCGGCTTCCACCAGCTTCGCCTGGATGGCCCTCGTCACGAATTCCTCGACGAACATCTGCGTCCCGCGCACTCCGATGCCCTCTTTCGTGCGCGTCCATTTCCACGCCCCGATGAGGTAGGCCAGCGGCGGCTCGAGTTTTATCTTCATGGCTTTTATTTGCGTCCTCGCGCTTTTTTAACCTCCCATCCGTGTCCTATGCATGGTGGAAGCAGCCAAGAAGGAGACCGGTCCGCTCGTGCCGATCCCGCCGGCCAGGAACGTGGTGCTCGAGGCCATCAGCGCGAAGCCCAAGGACGGTGCGTCGCCCAGGGGCGACGAGAAGAAATCCTCTCCCGCTCCGTCGTCATCCTCGTCCGGGGCCGGCGCGCCGGGCGGCAAGGGCCCGGAAGCGCACAAGGCGGCCGGCGCGCAGGCGTCCGCCCAAAAGAAATCCGCCGACGCTTCCCCTCTTAAGTCCGCCGCCCCGCGCCAGGCGTCCAAGTCCTCGTTCGCGGAGATGCTCCTCTGGCTGGACGGCTACGACGACATCTTCTCCGACTTCGATCCGCGCAATTACGAGCACCGCGAGCTCTCCGAGGACTTCCTCAAGGAGCTGAGCCGGCGCTACAAGGAGACGCCCAAGGGCGGGTTCGAGGTGCATCTCCTCATCCCGGCCCACATGCGCCAGTCGCACCTGGAGGCGCGCATCAAGAAGCGCCTCAAGCATTATTTCGCCCGCGAATTGGCCAGCGTCGAGCGGCAATTGCGCAAGAAGCGCGAGACCGGGGCGAAATTCCTCGCCTCCGGCCTGCTCGTGCTGGCCTTGCAGACCTGGCTGCTGTTCACCTCCAAAGACCGTTTCATCACCGAGCTGATCGGGGTTCTGCTCGTGCCTGCCGGCTGGTTCCTGACATGGACCGGCATCGAGCGGGTGCTCATCGAGCACGACAACCTCTCTTCCTTGCGCGATTTCTACAAGAAGTTCTTCAAGTGCGAATACGTGTTCCTGGCCGACGAGAACCCAAAGAAGGGATGAGAGAAAAACCAAGCGTCTGTCCCTCCTCGCATTCGCGCGTCCGAAGAGAACGCGTCCAAGAAGACGCGGCGAACATCGGCGCGGGCGAAAAGCCGCGAGTCGTTTCCCCTATTCCGCTTCCTTCCGCTCCATCGCGGCCACCAGTTGCGCCTCGTCCCTGCTTTTCGTGATCCGCTCGCGCACGCGCGCCGAATCCTTAAATCCGCAGGAGAGCTGCAGGGCCAGTCCCTTGGCCGCATTGAACGAAATGTCATGCGCGCGCGACAACTCCAGGTAATCCCGCAAGAACCCGGTCTTCTCTTCCCACGCCGTCTCCTTCCATTCGCCTTTTTCCAGGAATTCGCGCGCATGCAGGAAGAAGAGCGGGTCGGCCAGCACCGCCCGACCAACCATCACGCCCGCGCAGCCGGACACCTGGCAGATCCTGCGCACGTCGGGCGGCGTGCGCACGTCCCCGTTGCCGAACACGGGCACCGACACGGAGCGCACCACCCGGCCGATGGCCTCCCAGTCCGCCTTTCCGCCGAACTTCTGGCTGGCCGTGCGCCCGTGCACGGCGATGGCCTGCACGCCGGCCGCTTCGAGGGCCCGGGCCGTCTCGACGTTCTTGCGATCCGCGTAGCCCAGCCTCATCTTCACCGTGACGGGCAGCGAGGAGCGTTCCACCGCCGCCTCGGCGATCTGCGCGGCGTTCTTGAGGTTCTCCAGAAGCCGCGAGCCTGCGCCGGTCTTGACCACTTTCTTGGCCGGGCACCCGAAATTCAGGTCGATGAGCCGGGCCTTGCATTCGCCGCTCCCCACCCGCTCCTCGATGATCCCGACGGCGGCCGAGATATCGGCCGCTTTGGAGCCGAACAGCTGGATGGCGCTGATGCCCGCTTCCCCGATGCGGATGATCTGCCCCGTCTTCATGATCCGCCCGCCCCTGGAAAATCCGATTCCCTGCCTGGCGATGGCGGTCGCGGAAACCAGTTCGGTATAAACGATGTCCGCGCCGTTCCTTGCGATCAGCTCCCGGTAGGCCACGTCGGTGTATCCGGCCATGGGGGCCAGCGCGAGCGCGGGCTCGTTTTTTATGGCGACATCTCCGATCTTCATGCTTCCCACCGGCGCGCGAGCGGTGCGCTTATTAATCCCTTTTCCATATCCATCTTGAGGTTCGTGAAATTAATTAAGGGGGGTTTTCGATGAGCAAGGCATTCCTGTTCGCCGTCCTGTTCGCGCTGTCGATGTTTCTCTTGTTCGGCTGCGCCACCCAACCGGTCCCGCCGGCATCCCCGGCGAACGGGAGCGTCCAGCCATCGCCCGGATCGGCTTCCAGCCCGTCCGCCCCCAACGTATCTTCATCCAACTCTTCCGGAGGCATTTCCATGGCCAAGAATCCAGTCGTCGTTTTCGAAACGACCAAAGGAACTTTCAAAGCCGAGATATTCGTGAACGAGGCGCCGATCAGCGGCAACAACTTCATGACGCTGGTGCGTTCGGGCTTCTATGACAACCTCTCCTTCCACCGCGTGGAGCCCGATTTCGTGGTGCAGGGCGGCGACCCCAAGGGCGACGGCACCGGCGGCTCGGGCCAGACCATCCCGCTCGAGATCAAGCCCAACCTCAAGCACGTGTACGGCAGCTTGGGGATGGCCCGCTCGAACGACCCGGACTCGGCCTCGTCGCAGTTCTATTTCGTGACCGGCCCGGCCTCGTTCCTCGACGGCCAATATGCCGTGTTCGGCAAGGTGAACGGCAACGGCATGGACATGGTGCAAAACATCCGCGTCGGCGACCGGATGACCAAGGTGTATGAGCAGAAGTAGTTGTTTTCACCAGATTTGTTTTCCGTAGTAGTTTTCGACCATTTTGATTATTTCCGCGCGGCGGTGCGGATTGAGCGAAACGTGGATCTGGCCGGTCTTCTTGAGCCAAGTCAGAAATCCCTCGTCGGCCAGTTCGCGCGCAAGCTCTTCCGCCAAGTGCTGGTGTTCCCTGGGCAGGGCGCTGCGCACGTTGATCAGTTCGGTGTGCTTGGCGCCCCATCGGCGGTGTCTGGCCAACTTATACATAATGTGCGCCTTGAGGGACTCATTCGAAAAATTCTCATCCATCTTCTCATGCCCGTTTTTATAATCTTTTTAAACATACATCATCGTATCATTTCATATACATTTATATACTTCCACGATTACAACAGTCTATCGCCTGACGGCTTATAACTTCATAGGATTTGATGAGGGGATTGGAATGGAAACGGAAGAAAACTCGCTCTTTCTGGAATTCTTCGGCGGAAGCCCTACATTCAGGATCATCGACTTCCTGCTCGAGAACCGGTTGGCGGATTTCACCAAGACCGAGATCTCGAAAGGCGCCGGCGTGAGCTGGGCGGCCCTGTTCCAGCATTGGAATCTGTTGGAGCGGCGCCACATCGTGAAGCGGACCCGGATCGTGGGCCGGGCGAAGCTCTACCAGCTCGACGAGCGCGAGCCCATCGTCAAGGAATTGAAACGGATGGAGCTTCTGCTCATCAAGTCTGCCGCCGATAACGAAGAAGAGAAGATGGTCGTCAAGGCCCACCCGGGCAACCGGCGGAAAAGCGAGGATCTTTAGAATTGGGTGATCGAATTGAAAGTTGGAGAATTTTTGAAGGAAGCCGCTGGATGGGAATCGATTGGGTTTCCGTATTGGTCTCGCGGAAAAGGAAAAATCCTTGCCAGAGAAAAACTAGTTTATCTCTTTTATGCGCCGCAGCCTGATCCGAACGACTTGTCAAAAGACAAAAAATTCGAAGATGCCGAACCATTTGTTGCTTATAGCTGATTGTATTAGTTTATGAACTTTAGCCCCCTAAACCGCATGGTGATTATCCGTGTGGACCCTTCCGAAAAACGATTCGTTCCTGCCAGACGTCAGCCTCAAACAACTACAGAAGCTCTATTCTGTGGAACAGAAAGCCAAGCCAAAACTCCGCATTCTATGCGCCATCCGTCGAAAGGAAGGAGAAAGCATTGATTGTATCGCGGATGGTCTCTCCATGCACCGGCGCACGGTGCATGGCATCCTCTGCCGGTTTGTAGAGAGAGGAATTGACGGGAAAGACAGCATCAAGCAGAAAGGACAGCCCACTCACCTGACATTAAAACAGAGGAAGGATTTGGCCCGGCATCTGCTGAGGGGGCCGCCAAATAATCCCTCTGGCCTCTGGACAACCAAAGAGGTCCGTCAGTTCATCAAAGACAGCTATGGCGTCGAATATCACAAGTGCTATGTCTGGGAACTGCTTCGGGCGGGCGGATTCTCGTTGCAGAAACCAAGAAACCGCAACTATCGCGCCGCCAGCCATGGTGAACAGACCCGTTTTAAAAAAAAGCTACCCGGATGGCGCGCTATTATCGCCGGAAGGGGTTTGTAGTCGCGGCGGAGGATGAGGCCACCTTCGGCCTCATCCCCATCCTCAACCGCAGATGGGCCAAAGTGGGGAGCCGGCCAGTCGCCAACATGAATTTCAAGCAAAAATCCGTCAAGGTGATGGGAGCCAGAAGCCAGCAGGCTTTTGTCTTCACATTCGGAAAGAAGAGCAACAAGCTCCGATTTGTAAAATTCATGGACCTTCTTCTACGTCGGTGGGGCAAGGTGCTCCTTTTTGTGGATCATGCTACATGGCACAAGGGAAAAGAGGTTGAGGTTTTTCTCAGGCGCCACAAGAAGACATTCAAACTGCTGTACTTTCCGCGCAGAACACCTGAATTGAATCCGGTTGAGCAGTGCTGGAAGCCGGGGCGGCAGGTGCTGTCCAACCGGCTTCTGCTCACCTTGTCTGCGGCCAAGTATCATCTGAAAAAGACTTTCGACAATCCGTCTTTGTTGCCTAAAATGTTCCGTTTCTTATCCAATTAGCTATTATATCGGAGAACAGAGTGGTTCTGACCGGATCAAGAATTTCATCCAGAATTATCTCGGCGTTCGTTATCTAATAGAACAAACACAAAAGAATAGTACTTGTTTAACCCCAGATACAATATCTGCGATATTTAATGGCAAGGTTTCCGGAGCGGAGTATGGCCCTGCAGAGAACAAGATGAAAGGATTCGATTTCAGTTCCAGCTTGAGAGATTTCGCACCGATATGTGGCGTTTTGGAACATTGCGTAAAAGAACAAAAACATTTTGAAGATCTGAAATTCCGGCTCTGGATAAAGAATCTCGATGGTTCAGAAAAAGATGAGAGGAAAAAGGAGCAAGATCGGGCTATCGAGAAATTCGGCGACGAATATTCCAACTGTTTAGTGAACACGCAAGGGAACGCGAAAAAATAAAGCTCGAAATCCGCCCCAATCTTCTTTAAGTTGAGCCGATATAATTTGTTTGCGCCGGGGGAATGAGCTAACCTGGTATGCTGCCAGGTTTGGGACCTGGTTGTCCGAGTTCAAATCTCGGTTCCCCCATATCTTATTTCGTCAGTAATATCTGCCCGTTCTTGCCCAAGAGGAGCACCAGCTCGCTTGAGTGCGTGAAATAATCCACGTACATGTCGCGCAATGAGATCAAATCCCCTTTGTTGATGCCGCTGCCGCGCTGGGGCACCACGTACAACGGCAGCAACCGCTTGCCGTCCGACACCATGATGCGCGCCATCTGCGTCATCTTCTTCTTGCCGGTGGGCACCATCACGAGCGTGTGCTCGAGCACTTCCATCGGGAAGGTGGTTATCTTCTTCATGCCCGGCTTGAGGCCGGTGAGGCTCTCGATGCCGTTCTCCTTGGCCCGCTTGATGGCGATGTCGAACGCCTGTTCGATCTCGTTCTTGATGTCTTTTAGCAGCCGCTCCTTCTCCTTCTTCATGTTCGCCGACGTGATGCCCGGCGTGATGGCGAGCGCGTACGCCCACTGGTAATAGTCCAGCCGGCTCTTGGGGAGCTTCTCCTCCTCCTCTTTGAGCTCGTCTTCAGAGCCCGCGAGCATGGGGATCGAGAGCACCGGCGAGTTCATCTTCTGTTCGAGATTGGCCGGAAGCGGGAAATTGATGGCCTCGTCCAGGCGCTCCTGCGTGGGCCGGATGTGTTCGGCGTGCCCCTCTTGCGGATTGCGGATCTGTCGGAGCACATCGGGGTTGGCCCGGTTCGGCAGCACTCCGATCCGGGCTTCCGCCTTCTCCAAGCTGCTCGCCCTATGCTGCATCCGCTCGATGCTCGAGAGCGGGTCTTGCGAAGCTGATCGGATCGCCGTCTGCTCGCTCGCTCCGGCTTCCGGCGCCTGCTCCGTCTCGCCCTCCGTTTCCCCGTCCTCTTCGACCGAGGCCTCGTCGTGCGCGGCTTCTATCCGGTCTTCGCGCGCAAGCGCGGGGGCCTGTGCGGGCATCTCCGGCTCTTTCCGGGGCGGGCTTACGACGCCCCGGCTGCCGCCCGAATTCATCCAGGTGAACAGCTTCTCGATCGAGGGCATGAGCCTATCCTTGCTGGCCTTGTGCTTGGAGAATATCTTCTCGATCGAGGGCATCATCTTGCTCTTGGTGGCCTCGATGTCCTGCTCGCTGGCCTTGCCTTCGGCCTTGGCCTCGAATATCTTCTCCAAATCGACAATGGCCTCCTTCTCCTCCTTGAAATTGCCCAGGCCCGCGAGCGCCAGCTCCTTGATCTGCTGGTCCTTGTCGGCTGACAGCTCCAGGAGCGCGAAGATGGCCCTCGGGTCGTCGATCCTCGAGAGCTCGATGGTGGCCTTCTTGCGCACGAGCGGATCCGCATCATACGTGAGCGAGACGAGCCGGTCGATGCGCGCGTTCTCGTCCTCGGCCGGGGTGCTGGCCGAGGCTGCCAAGGTCGCCTGTCCTTCCGGAGCGGTCGGGCGCTCCGTGCCCTTTGCGTGCTTGCCCGGGTTCATAAGAATCCAAAGGCCATAACCACCTTAACTTATATATAGGCTCGGTGGGCGGTTTTCCGCCCGCTCGTGGCGGGCGGCCGAGCAGGCGCGCAGTCTGCAAGTCGAATCTTTTTTCTTTCTTTTCCTGAAGAATCTCTTTCTTTTAGTGGAGGTTTTCTTTCTTGCGCAGAGAAAGAAAAAGTCCTTGGACTTGGTGGGAATCGAACCCACGACCTCCTGATTTTTCGGAACCTTCCGCGATTTTCGCTCCGCGAAAAAGGCTCTTGCAAATCAGGCGCGCTACCGCTGCGCCACAAGCCCGTGGCCGGATGTATCGCTCGAAACGGGTCAAATGAAACTAATAAACCATCTCATGGGCCCAAGCGGATACCTGCCATGCGAGAAGCTAAAAACCCCAAAAGCCTTTCTTATTCCATGGACGACAATGCGGGAAACAGTCTTTCCAAATCGGATCGCACGAACGATCCGACCCCGAACCCGGGTGATGCGCCTGCCTCCGCTTCCAGCCCGCCGCCCTCGGCCGGGGTGAGCGCGCGCAAAATCGACTGGGACGGCTTCAGTGCGCGCGCCCTCGAGGCGCGAGCCGAGGTCGAGCGGATGCGCTCGCCGCTCCTGGTCAACCATTACGACTGCGACGGCCTCTCTTCCGGCGCGATCGTATGCGCCTTCCTCGAATCCAGGGGCCTCGCACCATCGCCGCCGGATTCGCCCGCCCAGCCCGGCCACTACCGCGTCCATACGGTGCGCAAAGTGGACGACGCGCTCATCGGCCAGCTCGCGAAGGAAGAGGAGATCATCTTCACCGACTTGGGCGGCGGCAGCCCGCGCGTCAGCGAGCTGTCCGCCCACGTCGTGGTGTACGACCACCACCAGACCAAAGGGCTTTCCCATCTGCAGCTCAATCCCCACCTCTTTAGCATCGACGGTGGCACCGAACTGTGCGGGGCCACCACCACCTACTGGTCTTTGCGGACCCTTCCCGAGGCCGCCATCGTGGGCGCCGTCGGCGACATGCAGTATCCGCTGGTCGGGGCCAACCGCATGCTGCTGGACGAATTGTCGGCCAAAGGAATCGTGCAAGCCCCCATCGACCTGCGCTTCTACGGCCGGATGTCCCGCCCGCTGCCCCAGCTGCTCGCCTTCGCCGACGATCCGTTCCTGCCGGGTCTGGGGGGCAGCGAGGAGCGGTGCGCGCAATTCCTGGAGAACATCGGGTTGGGGAAAAAAGAGGCGGATGGCGCGACGTCCCCGGCGCCCCTGTCTGGTGCCCCGTCCCCTTCATCGCTCGGCGCGATCGCGCCGGCATCCGGTTCGTCCGCGTCCCTGTCCACATCGCCGGCCCCGCCTCCTTATTCCTCGCGTTCCTGGCGCACCTACGCGCAGCTGGACGAGGCCGAGAAGAAGAAGCTGGTGAGCGCGCTCGCGCTCTACCTGGCCGAGATCTCCGGCGGGCAGTACCGCGCCGAGCGGCTGGTGGGCGAGACCTACCTCTTCCCCCGTCTGGCCGCCATCCCAGAACTCTACGATGCCGGCGAATTCTCCACATTGCTCAACGCCTGTGGCCGGCACAACCAGCCTCAGGTGGGCATCGACGTCTGCCTTGGCCGGCCCGGCGCGCTGGAGCAGGCCCGCGCGCTGCTGGCCGCTCACCGGCGCGCCCTGCGCGAGGGCGTGGAGTATGCCTACAAGAACACGCGAGATTTCGGCCCCTTCCTCTTCCTCGACGGCCGGGGGCTCATCGACGACGGCATCATCGGCGTGGTGGCCGGCATGCTCTATCCGGGCGGGCGCAAGAAGCCCGTCCTGGCCATCGCCTGCGAGGAGAGCGGCAAGATCAAGATCTCCACGCGTGGCACGAAAAAACTCGTGGCCGCGGGGCTCAACCTGGGGCTCGCGCTCTCCCAAACCTGCCCCCTCGTGGGCGGCGTGGGCGGCGGGCATGCCATCGCCGCCGGCGCCTCGATCCCGCCGGACCGCTTGGACGAATTCCTCAAAAGCTTCGCGCAGCAGATCGAGGCTCAGACGCGAGAGGCTCGCGAATAATAAGCGAGGCGCGCCCTTCTTGCAAGCGGCGCCCTCGCTCACGTAGTAGTATAAATTTGCGCGGACCATGATCCTCATGCTCTTTTCCGAGAAGCATTGCCCGACGTCCGTGGCCCAGCTGGCCGGCAACAAGACGGTTTTCTCCCGCATGCGCCAGTGGGCCATGCAGTTCACCATGGGCAAGGCGCAAAAGCCCCTCCTGCTCTGGGGCCCGCCGGGCTGCGGCAAGAGCGCGGCCGCCCGCGCCCTGGCCTCCGAGATGGGCTGGCCGCTGGTGCCCATCTACCCGCCCGAAGAGGGCGAGGGGGACCGGTGGGAGAAGAAAATCACCTCGCAACTGGCCGGCTCCTCGCTGTTCGGCGAGCCGTCCCTCACGCTGGCCGACGACGTGGACAGCTGGTCCAAGATCGGCGTGCGCGGCAGCCTGTCCAAATTCCTTTCCGCCGTCAAGACCTCCAACGTGCCGCTCATCATCACCGCCAAGGACGCGTATGACCGGAGCGTCTCCGCCTTGCGCTCCAACTGCGAGCCGTTGCAGTTGCGCGCCATCAACGCCTCCGACCTGGAAGCGGCGCTGCGCGCCCTCGCCGCGAAGGAGAAGATGGTCCTGAGCGACGAGCAGTTCTCCAAGCTGGCCTCCAATTCCGGCGGCGACCTGCGCGCGGCCATCAACGACCTGGAGGCGCACAATTTCGCCGCCTCCAGGGAGAAGGATCGCGGCCAGTTCGAGGTCGTGCGCGCCTGCTTCCGCTCGCCCACGTACGCGGCCGCGAAGAGAATCCCCCTGGGCGACCTGTCCGCGCGCGGCACGCTCAAGCTCTACGTGGCCGAGAACATGCCTGCCGAGCTCTGCGCGCCCGACGACCTCGCCAACGGTTTCGACCTCCTCTCGCGCGCCGACGTGTTCGACGGGCGCATCCGCGCGCGTCAGTATTGGGGCTACCTGCGCTATTCCTCCGACCTCCTCGTCTTCGGTCCCTCGTCGGCGAGGCGCAAGCCCAAGGCCTCCTTCGTCTCCTACGCCTTCCCTTCCTACATCCAGAAGATGGGCTCGACCAAGTCCCGGCGCGCGCTGGACGGCTCGCTGGCCCGGCGCATCGCCGTGCGCACGCACACCACGACGAGGGTGGCCAAGCAGTACCTCCCGCTCCTGGAAATGCAGGCCAAGGCGCTCGCCAAATCCGGCCAGGATCCGATGGCGCTCTCGGTCTATTACCGTTTCGACGACGACGATTTCGCCGGCCTGCTTGAGATATCGCCGGATTCCCTCGCCGTGAACAATGGGAAAACCAAGGCCGCCAAGGCCAAATAGCCCCTACCCGGCACCGCCGTGCCCCCGACGGTCGTTTTTCCTACGACGTGAAATCCGACGGCGGGATAACACTTATAAATCCTATCGTCATATCTTCGTCGAAGAGTAGGAGGTGTCCTTTATGGGCTCGAAGATTGGAACAGAGAAAATAAAACGCGAAGACGGCTATCTTTACTTCATCGGTAAGGACGGATACGTCTGGGCGGCCCCGATGAAGCACAACAAGCGGGGCAAGAAGAAGAAAGTCGGCTCCGAGAAGATCTCCAAGGAATCCGGCTACATGTACTACCTTGGAAAGGACGGCTACGTCTACAAGGCGAAGCTCAAAAACTCCTAGATTTTTCCAGCGAATCTCGGGGCGTTGTAGCCAACGCCCCGAATTCCATATTTTTCCCAGATTTCAGCTCCCTGTTTTTGCAGTTCCGTTTCCCGTCCAATCCGTTTTTGCAGTTCCGTTTCCCCTCTCGCCGGTCCCCGTTTTCCTCGCGCATCCCTGGCTTGCTTATAAAATTTTGCCGCCTTGCTTTAGCCATGTCCCCGTCCCGATTCGCGTCGAGGCTGGCCTTGTTGTGCGCCGCCGTCCTCTTCCTGTTCGCCTCCTTCGCGAGCGCGAGCGTCGTGGAGATGGGCCTCTGGCAGTTCGACTCGAACCTGTCCGAGCCGCAGGCGCTCGGCCTGCTCTCCGGCATCTCGTTCAAGCCCGCGCCCAACTTCTCCAAGGACGCCTGGGACCTCACGTCCTCCGGCCTGCAGTTCTCTGATTCGGTCGGCGACATCTCAAGCGAGGTGGTGCTCACGCCCACCTGCCCCGACGCCTCCAACTGCACGAGCTCAAGCGACATCTACACGATTTCGAACGGGAAGGTCTTACGCATGGGCAAGCTCTCGTTCAAGCCCAACAACATCTTCAACATCGACCATTCCTCACTGGACACGAAGGGTGCCGCGGACAATTCCCTCCTGCCCTCCGGCTCGTCCGAACCCGCCAGCCCGCCGCCGCAGACCATGCCGGACCTGATCTTCGCCTTCCTGCAGCAGTGGCTGGGGCTCATCACGCTGGGCGTGGTGGTGGGGCTGACGGTCTTCCACATCTGGCACAGCCGGTATTGAATATGGCACTTGTCTCCTACGATTATCCAAAAGAGCTCGAATCCGCGCTTGCAGCCTCGCATGGGAAGTTCGCGGCCATGGGCGATCGGATGGAGGGCGCGATGACTTGGCTTTTTCTTCCCACCATCGTCGCCTTCGTCGCCTATTTCGTTGGCTTTTTCTTGAAGTATTTATTACTGGTGACGGCAAATGGCAGCGGGCCGATCGGAATCCTGTTATTCATTTTTTTGACCATCATGTCGATCGGTATGGGGTGGGCATTCGGTTATATTATTTTTTTCCAGCGCGTCAACGCTCCCATCCGGCGGGTCGAAATCACGCCAGAGCGGGTCCGTTTTTGCCAGCATCTGCCAAGCCTCTGGCTCGAGTTCAAGAAGAACAAGATCGTCTCTTTCAAGAAAGTGGGTGCCGGATCTCTCCCCGTCTCGGTGCGTCCCGTCGTCAAACGCTACAACCTTTCTTCCTATAAGTTCTATGGGCTTGTATCGCACCGGAACAACGAGCTCGAGCACGTGTTCTGGTTATTTTGGCCCGCTTCGCGCGAGTCGGAATTGGAAGCAATTCTTGGAAAATATCCGGAGCCTGACAAAGATCTTGAGGAAATGCTCGGATAGCGCTTTCCAATTTTTCTATTTTTTCGCCAATTCCTTGCCAATTTCATCAGGAACTCGTTCGTCTTCTCGATGTCTTTTAGGCGTTAAATCCACCCCTGCCATCTAAAGCAACGGAATGCGGTTCGATTGCAACGACGACGTTTGCAAAAGCCCCGGTCGCGTCCGGGTGTGGCCCGTCCGTGTTTGTCCGTGGTTTTGGCACTTCTTCAGGCGAGCCGTGCAATTATTAAACTCTTGCGCGGTGGGCTAGCTATTCTGACTTGTGGTGGTGTCCATGACCTCTGAAAAAGTCTCCGAAGATCCTAACAAGCCGCTGATTGCCGGCATTCTATCCTTCTTCATCCCCGGTGCGGGCCAATGGTTCATCCACAGCCCGCGGGCCCAGACCTATTTTCTGTATTGGTTAGGCCTCGTAGTGGCGGCCATGGTGATATTCTTCATCACCTTCGGCCTCTGTTTCCCGGTGATGTTCCTTCCAACGCTCCTCGGAATCGGCGCCGCGATCGACGCCTATTACGAAGCCCGGGGCGAGGACGACAAGCGCGTGCTCAAATCCATCATCAAATAAGGAGTTCGGGCCTTTAGGCCGGACTCCCTGGACACGAAGGGCGCGGCGGACAATTCCCTCCTGCCCTCCAACCCGTCGAATTCGAGAGCCCCGCCCGTCCCAGATATGGCCTTCGCCTTCCTGTAGCAGCGGCTGGGGCTCATCCCGCTGGGCATGGTGGGGCTGACGCTGTTCCACATCTGCCGCCCGAGGTATTAGATGGGTCACGCAAGAAAGCTGACTTTCGATGTGGATGCGCATTCAACAGACGCGCCGAGCGGGCTCAATCTTGGCTATATCCATTTCACAGGGGTGACAAACACCGGCACTAACCCAATCGTAGATGAGATACTTGCCGATGCGAGCCGAAAGGTCATGGAAAAATTCAAGGGAGCGGATGCCTCGCAAGACCCCATCCTTAAGGGAATCCGCAGTTTTTTCTCGCATCTTGGCATTGACCCAACCAAAGACAGGCCTTCGGGAGAGGCGCTCATCAAGCGGGTGCTGGGCGGCAAGGGGCTCTATCGCGTCAATTCGGTGGTGGACCTCAACAACGCGGTCTCCCTGCTCAGCGGGTGCCCCTGCGGGGTTTATGATGCCGGGAAAATCAGCGGAGATGCCATCCATCTCGTAATCGGCAGCCCGGGGCAGAGTTACGAAGGCATCTGGGGGAAGGCCGTGAACGGCGAAGGCAAGATACTGACCGCAGACGCATCCGGTGTTTTCGGGGGGCCCGTCGCCGATTCGAAGAGAACCTGCGTGAGGCCCGAAACCAAAGAAGTGCTGATGCTGATTTATGGCCCAAAACCCGTGGGGCTGGAACTGCTCTCCGAAAGCATGTCCAAGGCAATCGAATACATGAAAACGGCAACTAGCGCGAACGCCGAATACTCCGGCGTCTTTCAAATCTGATACGGCGATTGCGCTGGCGTAAGCTAAGGGATTTTAATCCGCGCCCGTCAAGCCTTCCTTATGGACAAGCTGGTCGCGCAATGGAAAAAAGACGAACGTGCCATTTTCCGAGGCTGGGATTTCTCATATCTCAAAGGAAGAATGCGAGAATCCAAGCTTCCATGGGATTATGCAAAATTAGCCCGAAGACTGATCTCAAAATCAAGCGCGATCTTGGACATGGAAACCGGCGGAGGAGAGATTTTTTCTTCACTTGCCCCATTTCCAAAGCACGCCGTTGCGTATGAAGGCTATGAGCCAAACATCCCGATAGCGAGGAGAAGACTGACGCCGCTTGGCGTGGGGGTTGTAAGAGCCGATTCGTTTCCATTGCCATTCAAAGACGCGGAATTCGACCTCGTTCTGAACCGGCATGGTGCCATCGATGCCGCAGAGATTCATCGGATTTTGGAGAATGGCGGCCTCTTCCTGACCCAGCAGGTAACCGGCTCGGATGGCTTGCACGACCTGGCGAGAGAATTCCGGGCCAAGCGCAAATTCCGCCACATCACACTAAGGGAATACGAAAAACAACTTCGAGCCGTCGGGTTCGAGATATCAAAATCCCACAAGCACAGCGGCAAGCTGGTTTTCCGAGACGTGGGCGCGATTGTCTATTATCTCAAGGCCATCCCGTGGGCCGTGCCCGGCTTCAGCGTCGAGGGGAAGCTTTCGCATCTGAAGAAATTGCAAGCAAAAATCGAAAAGGAAAGGAAACTGGAATTCGAGGCTGCGAAGTTCATGATCCTGGCGCGAAAGCCGCCAATCTGACGCCTATTCTTTCTCCAGTTCCGCCGCCAACTTCACCAGCAACTCATTCGTCTTCTCGATGTCTTTTAGCGCGCACACGCCGACGTTGGAGTGGATGTAGCGCGCGGGCACGCAAATGGCGATCGAGGGAATCCCGCCGTGCAGGTTGTACACCGTGCTCGCGTCCGTGCCCCCGCCCTCCACCACCTCGAGCTGGTAGGCGATCTTGGCTTTGCGGGCCACGCCCATCACCTGCTCGCGCAAAAGCCGGTCCGCCACGTTGCCGGTGCTCGAAGCCTCCACCAGCGTGATCACCGGCCCCTTCTCCAGCGCCACGCCGCTCACGTCCTCCTCCGATATCTCGGGGTGGTCGCCGGCGATGGAGGTGTCCACCGCGACGAAGCACCTCGGATGGATGTCCCAGGCCGAGAGGGCCGCTCCCTTGGCGAAGACCGACACCTCCTCCTGCACCGAGCCCACCAGCACCACGTCCAGATGCTTGACTTTCTCGGCCAGTTTGAGCAGACAGTAGCAGCCCACCCGGTCGTCGAGCGCCTTGGCGCTGATCTTGTTGTTCTGCAAGCTGCGCAATGGCATGTCGAAGCCGACGGGCGTGCCGATGCGGATGCCCAGCTTTTCCACCTCTTTTCTTGATTTGGCGCCCAGATCGATGAACAAATCTTTCGTCTCGGGCACGCGGCTTTCCGCGCCCTTCTTCTGCAGGTGCGGCGGCTTGTGCCCGATCACCCCGTATATCTTCCCCTTCCCGGCCCGGATGACGACGCGCTGGTTGATGAGCACCCGGTTGTCGATCCCGCCGATCCTTATGAACCGCAGGAAGCCCTTGTCTGTGATGAACTTGACCATGAGGCCGATCTCGTCCATGTGCGCGGCGAACATCACCGGATGCGCGCCGGCCTTGCTCGAGCGGGCGATGACGTTGCCGATGCGGTCGATGGTCGTCTTGTAGCCCAGCTTGACGAACTTCTCCTTCATCAGCTTGGCGATCTCCTCCTCCTCGGAGGGCACGCCGAAAGCGTCCACCAGCTCGGCCATGAGTTTCAAATCGGTCATATGAACACCCCAAACATGTCGGGTCCGGACCGTCGAGTCCGAGCCCTTTATTTTCGGCGAATTTTCCAGGTCATGCCTCTCCCCTGCTTTCATCCTCACGGTATTAAAGCCCTTGTTTGCCCAATTCCACCTATGATGAACGTCATGGTCCTCGGCTCCGGCGGCTCGGTGCCGTCCCCTATCCGCAACCTGCCCGCCGTCGCGGTTCAGATCGAGGGCGACATCGTCCTCTTCGACTGCGGCGAGGGCACCCAGCGGCAGATGATGAAATTGGGCATGAGCTATTCCAAGGTGCAGGCCGTGTTCATCAGCCACCTGCACCTCGACCATTTCCTGGGCGTGTTCGGCCTTTCCGAAACGCTTCGCCTGAATGGGCGCACCGAGCCCCTGCCCATCTTCGCGCCGCGCGGCGCCTCGGCGCTCTTTCACGCTTTCCGGAAATTCGGCATTTTGCAGGTGCACGAGTTCGACGCCGCCGACCTCTCGTCGGGCAAGCCGCTCTTCACCCTCCATTCGCACGACATCCATGCCTTCGAGGTGGACCACGGCCCGAACCTGGATGCCTTCGGATTCGTGGTGCGCGAGCGTCCGCGCCGGCGCTTCTACGAGGCCAAGGCCAAGAAGGCCGGCCTCGCGGGCCCGCTCTTCAAGCAGATCGAGAAGGAAGGCTCGCTCATGCTCAAGGGCAAGAAGCTCCGGCTCGAGGACGTCACCTATGTGCAGGAGGGCCTCTCCCTCGCCTACAGCGGGGACACGGTGCATTGCAAGAACCTCGCGACGGCCGCGCGCGGCGTGGACCTGCTCCTGCATGAATGCACGTTCGACGATTCGCTGCGCGAGGCGGCGGACGAGAAATACCACTCCACCGCCTCGGACGCGGCCAACGCGGCCAAGGAGGCGCACGCCAAGCGCCTGGTGCTCCTGCACGCGAGCGGCCGCTACGGGCTGGACGATCCGGTGCTGCTTGGGCAGGCGCGCAAGATATTCAAGAACACCGAGCTGGCTTCCGACGGCTGGAGCGTCGAGCTGAAATAAAAAATACGTAAAAAACCTTTTGTGTGGTCTGATGGACGTCCTCTCCCCCCTCTCCGATTTCATCCGCCTCAATTACCTCGTCCCCATGTGGTCGCGCGAGGGCTATACGCCGATCAACACGCTCACCTACGCCCTCATCGCCATCGGCGCGCTCTATCTCATCTGGCGCTACATGGAGAAGAGGAAAATCCCCATCGACGAGGATTTCACCCTCTCCTGCCTGGCCTGGGTGCTGTTCGGCTCCTCCTTGCGCATCCTCACCGACGCGGTGGATGCCGGCACCCTGGCCAAAGCCGTATCATCAGGTGCCCTAGGCGCGTCCTCGTCATTTCTTGCCGGCCCGCTCTCGCTCATCACATCTACCATTTATCCCTTTCTTCTCTCCTCCCATCTCTTCGACTATCCGGCCACGGGCGTGCTGGACGCCCATCTGCTCAACATCTCGCCGGGCATCTACGTCCTGACGGCCGCGCTCTTCTTCGCCTCCTTCGCCCTCTCGCGCAAGATGGGCCGCCCCTATTTCTCGGCCTTCTGCGGATTTTCGCTCGGTCTGCTCAACCTCGTCCTTCTCCTCCCCCTCTTCTCCTACTGGCTTTTCGCCGGCTTCGTGCTCGTCCTCGTCGCCCTGGTGGCGGCCTTCCTGTGGTTCGGCCTTAAATGGCGCACGTTCTGGCAGGTGATGCCCGTGCTGGCCCACGCGCTGGACGGCGCCGCCACGTGGGTGGCCATCGACTGGTTCGGGCCCGCCATGGGCATTCCCTATTTCGAGCAGCACGTGCTTTCGGGGGGCATCGGAAGCGCGACGCCCTTGGGCTTCGGCCTCTTCTTCATCCTGAAAGTGGCCTTCGCGGCCGGCGCGGTCCATCTTCTTTCCAAGGAGGAGGACACGCGGATGGTGCGCCTGGCCCTGCTCGTCATCATGGTGATCGGCTTCGCGCCGGGCCTGCGCGACCTCTTGCGCATGCTCGCGGGGACGTAGAAAAAGGAAATCTTTCCCTCATGCCTCATTATCCCCACTATTTTTCATCCCGATTTTCCGGCCCAATGCGCATGAATGTTTATAAAGACCCACGCCTTATTGCTCTATCAGTGTAAAGGGGCGTGAAAGCATGAGTAGCATCCAATATCTGGGTCATTCGTGTTTCAAAGTCCAGCTGGACAACATCGTCTGCCTCTTCGACCCCGTCGTCTCGAACACCATCGGCGCCAGCTCCCGCAAGATCCCCTCCGCCCTCACTCCCACGGCCATCAAGGAATGCGACCTCATCTTCCTGACGCACGAACTGCCGGACCACTGCGAGCCGGACACGGTCAAGACCATCGCCGAGCGCACCTTCGCCTCGGTCGTCGCCCCCAAGCCGGCGCTTGCCAAGATCGACATCTCCGACCGGTTCAAGATCGATGTGCGCACCTCGGACAAGTTCACCGTGAAGGGCCTTGACATCGAAGTCATCAAGGCCGTGCATCCCCAGTCCGCCTATCCGGTCGGCTTCCTGGTCAAAAGCCCCCGGTACAAGGTGTATCACGCGGGCAGCACCTACTCGTTCCGCGAGATGGCCACGGTGGGCGCGGACATCGCCATCCTGCCCATCGGTGGCACCTACACCATGGACCCCTTCGCGGCCGCCAACGTCTGCAAGGAGATGCGGCCCAAATACGCCATCCCGATGCAGTACAACACCACCGAGCGCATCGCGCAGGACGTGGCCGAATTCACCAACGATCTGGGCATGACCACAAAGCCGCTCGTGCTGCAGGTCGGCCAGACGGCGAAGCTGCCCTGAGAGCCGCCCCGCCGCCCTTGTCGCCCATCCGCCGTTTGCCTTAAAAGTTTGTCTCCCCCAAATGGACGCATCGAATGCCTAATCCATTTCGATTATCCGAGGTGTTTTAAAATGATCACGGGAATCCGAATCGACAGCGTCGAAGCCAAGCGCTCCAACAACGAGGAGATCCGCGGGCTGGACGTCAACATCGGCATCGACAACGTGAAAACGACCGGCCAGGAGGTCGAGGTGGCCTTCACCTACAACGTGATCTACCGCGAGGCGGTCGGCCACCTCAAGATGTCCGGCTCGCTCATGTCCCACGAGGACGCCAAGCTTTCCAAGGAGATCTCGGATTCGTGGGCCAAGGACAAGAAGCTCCCGGACTCCTACTCCGAGCTGGTGCTCAACGCCATCAACTTCACCTGCGGCACCAACGGCGTGCTCGTGGTGCGCCCGGTCAACCTCGCCCCCCCGATGGTGCCTCCGCGCATCGAGATCGCCAAGGGCCCGTCCGCTCCGGCCGCGCCTTCGGGCCGCGCCGGGCGCGGCATGGGCGGCGGCTCGTCCTAGAAAGAATAACGGATGGGCCGCGCAGCCGAGAAAAAAGAAAGACGGGCCCGCCCGGGCGGGCCTTTTTCATTTTTTATTTGACCCTTTTTTTCAATGCGGTTCTCCTCCTTTCCTCATCCGATTTCCCCGTTATTTCTTTTTTGGTGGGTGGTGCGGCACCCTTAAAAACCGCCTCTCTGTTTTATCCTTATGGCCTGCCGTCCCAGCTACCAAGGCTCCCGCCTGTGCATGGACTGCCTCACCTGCGGTCTGGGCCTGGGCACGCCCCAGTGCCTCAACTCCCATTTGCGCACCATCTCCACCCTCGAATCGCCCTGGAAGGTGATGCGCTACGAGGAGGAGATGATCGTCGATCTGGACGAGGGGGATTCCGCCGTCTTCCTCGAATACGTGGGCATCGTGCGCCAGGTCGAGCAGATTCTTCTCAACAAGGAGATCTACGGGCTGGAGTCGGACGACCATTACGAGGAGCGGCGCAAGCTGCTCAAGGAATTCTACGAGACCATGTTCCAGAACCCGCGCCTCGCGGCCCAGATGCTCAAGGACTATGCCGAGCCCCTGCCCGACCGGCAGGTGTTCCTCGAGGGCTACAAGACCTTCCGCTCGTGGCTGAACGGCATCCTCGACGTCTATCTCAAGTCGAGGCTCTATCTGCTTTCCCTGCAGGGCGAGGACCTGCGCCAGACCTTCCTTGCGCTTCTCAAGCTCAAGAGCATGCCCTACGCCCAGTCCTTTGTCAAGAGCGTGCCGCCCAATGCCGCGCTCATCGAGGGCGGCGAGTACGACCTGCCTTTCGGCATCCACGTCAAGATTTACGAAGTGCCCGGTGCGGACTCGTTCCTTTACACCCAGGCCGACCCGGCCGAGGACCTCCCGCCCGAGCTCACCCATCTTCTGGCCGACGCCATCAGCGACGAGCTCAAGGCCGTAAAGGAGAATGCGGACTACACCACCATCTTCGACTCCAAGCTGCGCATTTTCCGCCAGAAATTCCTGGATTATGCGTCCGCGCACAACATCCGCATCACGCCGGGCCAGGCGACCGCCATGGCGCGCGAGGCGGCCTCCTGGACCGTCGGGCTAGGATCGCCCATCGAGAACCTGGCCCTCGACCGGGACAACCTCACCGACATCTACCTCGACGCCGAGAACGCGCCCCTCTATATCGAGCACCAGAAATTCGGGCTCTGCCACACGCTCTGGCAGTACAACCACGAGATGCTTGAGCGGGCGTTCCGCAACATCGTGGCCACGCTGGGCGGCTCGCGCCGCTTCGACAAGGACAACCCGGTGGTGGACGTGGTGCTCACGCGCCTCTCGATGCGCTGCCACCTCCAGCGCCCGCCCGCCACCTTCGGCGATTTGCAGGCGGCCTTGCGCATCATGAAGGAGCAGCCCTTCACCTATTGCGAATACCTCAAGTACAAGTCCTTCACGCCCTTCTTCGCCGGCTACGACGACATGATGGTGGGCTTGGGCTGCTCCGAGGCCGTGCTGGGCCTGAAAGGTGTGGGCAAGACCGCGTTCACCTCGGCCAAGATATCGGCCATCAACACCAAGCGGCGCATCCTGCCCATCCAGGACATCGAGGAAATCCCCGTGCGCGCGTACCGCAAGCGCGGCTTCCACATCGGCGCCGTGCGCGTGGCCTCGTCCGACAAGGAGGACGTCGGCGCCCAGAGCTCGGAGCTGGACCTCGTGTCCATGACCAACGCCTCCTTGCGCATGGGCGACGCCTGCGTCATCATCAACGAGATCCGCTCGCGCACGGCCATCCAGGGCGTCATCAACATGCTCAACACCCAGCCGGGCATCTTCCTGCTCTACAACCTGCACGCCCAGTCGCTCAAGGACATCCAGGACCGCCTGGAACTGGTGTTCGGCATGCCGGCCGCCTCGATGTACTCGACGGACCGCTATTCCTTCCTCAAGAAGGTGCGCTTCGGGCGCAAGAGCCGCGTGTACCGCATGCTCGGCTCCCAGTACGAGACCGATCTGGACAAGCACCAGTTCGTGCCCGTGTTCACGCTCGCGCGCGGGGACGACATCGAGAAGACCCGGCTTGCCTGCAATTTCTGCGAATTGCCCGAGGCGAATTCTCCCGAGCTTGGCAAATCCGACCTGGGCTCCATCGCCAAGCGCCTCAAGCTCAAATTCGTGCCCCCCGCCCTCAAGCGCCGCTCGGACGAGACCGGCCTGTCCGTCGAGGATTACGTGATGGAGGCGTTCTACAAGGGCAAGCTCTACGACCTGATCTACCATGCCTCGCTCGAATACGACGATCCCGACCTCATCGAGCTGGATTTCACCCTCAAATGCCTCAACGCGGCCAACCTCATCCTCAAAACCCATTCCGGGCAGGAGCCGGACTGGTCGGCGTATGACAAGGAGATGATGGCCAGGTTCGACGAGATATTGCAGGCCGAACTGGACGAGCGGACGGAGAATCTCAAGACTACCGGCCAGCGCTCGAAATCCTCCACCCAGGCGGCGCTGACGAAATCCCAGACCCAGAATTCGGCGCGCCCGTCCGGCAAGGCAAGAACCAAGCCATCCGCGCGTCCATCTTCCGCCGAAGCGGGCGCTTCTTCCCCCGCCTCCAAGGCGGGCGCATCCAGCCCGCAGGCTTCCAAATCCGCCGCGCGAAAATCGCGCGCATCCGCATCCTCTTCCCGTTCTCCGCTCGTGCCCGACGAGGTGCTTGACGCGCCGGAAGAAGAGAACAGCGTGAAAGACGCGGGGCCAGGGGAAGAGGTCCCTCTTTCTTCCGATGAGGAAGAAACATCCGGCGGACCGTCATCTGAAGAAGGCGGCGAGAGCGGGCGATAATAATCCTGCGTGTCCGGCTCCGGATTTCGCGGTCATTTTTTCTATTCTATCCCGAGGCTTGCCTTGATCGCCAACTCCACTTTCGCCATCTGCTCGCCTCTCAACGAGGAGAGCTTTCGCACGATGCGGCTCCTGTCCACCGTGCGTATCTGATTGAGCAGGATGGTCGAGTCCTCGCTCAAGCCAGATTCGTTTTTGCCCACCTTGACGTTGGTGGGGTATTCTTTCGAATAAAGCTTGGTGGTGATCGGGGCGACAATGGTCGTCGGGCTGTTCTGGTTGCCGATGTCGTTCTGGATGACCAGCGCGGGCCGGGTTTTTCCCTGTTCGGAGCCGACGACTGGATCCAGGTTCACGAGCACGATGTCTGCGCGCCTGATGTCCATCCACCCACCTAATCCCAAGCCGCGTCGGCCGCTTCCCATTCCGTGTTCATCTTCTTCATGTCCCGGGCCATCTCCACGTATCCTTCTTTAAGCAGTTGTTTTTGTGCGGCCTCTTCGCGCCGGGCTTGGGCCATCAGGCGGGTGATGATAGCCTCATACGTGTCCTGGGGGGTTTCCCTGAACTTGAGGAGCTGTTTTACGACGCTCTTGTGGAGCTGGATGGTGGTGAGCATAGTTCTATAGTACATCTATAGTATATAAAACTTCCGGGCATCCCCCGTCCAGACGCAACCATGCAATAAGAGCTTTTTAACTCCCGCTTCCCAATCCTCTTCATGGGTTCAGCCGACAAACTAAAAGAGCTCGAGGAAGAGCTGGCGCGCACGCAGAAGAACAAGGCCACCGAATACCATATCGGCATCCTCAAATCGAAAATCGCCCACTTAAAGAAAGCCATCGCCGCCCCGAAAAAAAGCGGCGTGGCCTCCGGCGGGTTCGACGTCAAGAAATCGGGGGATTCCACGGTGGTGTTCATCGGCCTGCCGTCCACCGGAAAATCCACCCTGCTCAACGCCCTGACCGGCACCAAGAGCAAGACCGCCTCCTACGCCTTCACCACCCTCACCTGCATCCCCGGCATCCTCGACTACAAGGGCGCGAAAATCCAGCTGCTCGACCTGCCCGGCATCATCGCCGGGGCCAAAGAGGGCACGGGAAGGGGCAAGGAAGTGCTGGCCGTGGCGCGCAACGCGGATCTGGTGCTTCTCCTCCTCGACGTGTTCGACCCCTTCTACCGCCCCAAGCTGGTCAGCGAACTGGAAGGCATCGGCATCCGCCTCGACCGCTCGCCGCCCAACATTTTCATCCAGCCGCTCACGCGCGGGGGGCTGAACATCAATTACACCATCAAGCCCACGCACTTGGACAACCGGCTGATCACCGGCATATTGCACGAGCATGGCATGCACAACGCCAACATCACCATCCGCCAGGATGCCACGGTGGACGAGTTCATCGACGTGCTGATGGGCACGCGAAAATACATCCCCTCGCTCACCGTGCTCAACAAGACCGATCTGGTCAAGAGCGAATTTTTGAAGAACATCGATTTCGAGTACTGCCCCATCTCGGCCGAGAAGAACATCGGCATCGAGGAACTGAAGGCGCTCATCTACAAGCGCCTGCGCCTCATCCGCATCTACACCAAGAGAAGGAACGAAGACGCGGATTCGGCGCCCATGATGATGCGCTCGGACTCCACCATCGCGGACGCGTGCGAGCGTTTGCACCGCGATTTGAAATCCATGTTCAAATATTCGCAAGTGTGGGGCCCGTCCGCCAAATTCCCCGGCCAGAAGGCGGGCCTTGAGCACAAGCTAAAAGACGGGGACGTGGTGTGCATCTACAAACGCTGATGCCTGGATTTTTCCGATGTTTCCCTCTTTTCTTCTTTTGCAGCCTCCGGCTTTTCCGGCTCCAGAATCCTTTATAAATTTTCCATCCCTTCCCACGCCATGAAGATGCTTATGCGTGCCTGGATGCTGCTCCCCCTCCTGTTGCTCGGCGCGCTGGTGCTGGCCGGCTGCGCCCAATCCGGTATGCCTGCCCAAAATTCTTCCGCTCCTATGGTGGGCAGCGACCGCGACGCGCACGGCTGCATCGGTTCGGCCGGCTACACCTGGTGCGAATCCAAGAGCAAATGCATCCGCCCATGGGAAGAATCGTGCCCTGCCCCAAGCACCGGCATCGTCGTGAACGACACGCTTAATTTCACGAATCAAAGCGCCTATTGCAGCAAGGGCGGCTGGACATCCGGCTTGTCCTGCATCAACGACTGCCCGACCGGCACCACCTGCTCCCCGAGCAACTGCACCTGCATTCCAAATCCGCCGGCCAACCTGACGAACCAATCGTACACTAACCCGACCAACCCGCCAGCCGCCTCCTGCGCCAAGGGCAACTGGACATCCGGTTTGTCCTGCATAAACGACTGCCCGTCCGGCACCACCTGCACCTCCGATTGCACCTGCATCTCATCAATCATCAATCAGACCAATGAAACCGCCCCGCCGCAGGCGCCGCCGCCCTGCACCCCATATGCCGTCCAGTGCTCCGGGCGCACGACGCAGATATGCACCAACGGCAAATGGCTCGACACCTCAACCTGCGAGTTCGGCTGCTCGGGCGGCCAATGCCTCTCGCAGGTGATTATCTCCAACGTCCATTCCATGTTTGTGGGCGTTCCGACGTCCGTGGTGGTTTCGATGAAGGGAGCCGTTCCGGCGTATTACACCGGCTCGCTCGCCGGCTCCCCGTCCGCGAACGAGAGCGGGTCGCAGGCGGTGTTCACCATCACCTGCCAGCAGGCCGGCACGGCCACCTTCTCGGTGAGCGCCTATTCGTCCTCCGGCAAGCTGCTGGGAACCACCAGCAGCCAGGCCAATTGCATGAAGAGGTAAGCTTATGCAGAACCTGCAACCGCGCAAGAGGGAAGAAGAGCTCACAAGGCTTCCGGCTTCCGAGGAGCATGCCGGCGAACGCGAGCCGGAGATTCCCAAGGTCATCGCCCCGGGCGCCAACGGTTTCTCATCGGCCCAAAAAACGCTCTCGAATTTCATCGCTCCTTTCCTCAAGCGCGCCGGCCTCGGCAAGTCCGGGGCATCCGAAATTCTTGCCTCGATCTCAAACGGAAAGAAGAAGGCCAGCGAGATTTACGTTTTGCCGGGCTCGCTCACCGGCCGTTATGGCGACCTCTTCGTGAGCGCGGGCAGCCCCTCCGAGGGCATCAGCACGCTGACCGTGAGCGACATGAAAAGGAATGTCGTGGCCCATTTCGTGGAGAACGGGTCCGAGCTGTCCGTATTCGTGCCCAAGCCCGGCGCCCTCTCCGTTGCCTAAAAAGCCTATTCTTGCGCCGGATGGATGTTTTTTGCCTACATCGAGCGGAGCGCCTTTATCCGCTCGTCCAGCGGCGGGTGCGTCGAGAACAGGTTCGCGACGCTCTGTCCCAGCGACTTCTTGCCCTTCTCCCCGCCCGCGGGGTCCGAGATGAACAGCGGCGGTGTGTCGCTGTTGGCGTTGCTCATCGGCGCCGCCCCCTTGAGCCTTTCCAGCGCCGAGGCGAGCCCTTCGGGGTTGCGGCTCAGTTGCGCCCCCGACGCGTCGGCCAGGAATTCGCGCTTGCGCGAGATGGCCAGGCGCACGAGCTGCGCGAAGAGCGGCCCGAGGATGATGAGCACGAGCCCCAGAATCATGAGCAGGCCGCCCCCGCCGCCCCGCTCGTTGTCATCCCTTCTCATCGAGCCGAAGAAGAACATGTTCGAGAGCATGTTGGCCAGGATGGCCACGAGCCCCACCAGCACGATGACCACGGTCATGAAGCGCGTGTCGAAATTGCGGATGTGGCTCATCTCGTGCGAGAGCACGCCCTCCAGCTGCTCCCGGTTCATGGTCGAAAGAAGCCCGCTCGTCACGGCGATGGAGGCGTGGGCCGGATCCCGGCCGGTGGCAAACGCGTTGGGCGAGGGGTCGTCGATGACGTACAGTTTGGGCTTCGGGATGCCGGCGGCCAGCGCCAAGCCCTCCACGGTGTTGATGAGGTAGGCCTGCGCCCGCTCGTCGGCCGGGTGCGCGCCGGACACGGCCAGCACCACCGAATCCCCGAACCAATAGCCCCCGATCGAGTAGAATATGGCGAAGAGGATGGCGACGGGAAAGATCCACGCGCCCCCGTAGAAGAGGTTGGAGGCGACCAGGCCCAGGCCGGCGATGAGCGGGATGAAGAGCAGGACGAGCCCGTAGGAATAGAGCGTGTTCTTGCGCTGGACATCCCAAAAACTGGCCATCTTCCCCACCTATCCGCTTGTTTCCGGCCCGTTAGCGTTTGAGTTTGCGGGCCCCGGCATTCTCGTTTGGCGTTGTCTTAACGTCCGCGGTAAGCACGCCGTTCTGCACGGTTGGCAAGGATTTCGCGATGGGCTCAAGCCTTTCCATTTTCAGCCGGTTCGGCTTATCTGGAGTATTATATCTCACGGCACTGACGGCGCCGTCTGTCATTTCAAGCTCGATCGCCGGACTGAGCAGGTTGAACAGCTTGTCCTGCAAACCGGCCAGCACGCTCTGCGACTCGGCCTTTACGTAGTCTGGGTACGTTTTTACGTGGCTTGGGGTGTCCTTCTTTATGGCCGAGAGCTTCTCATAGTCGGACTGCAGTTCCTGGAATTGGCGCTTGGTGATGCTGACTTCAGCCGTCGTGTCCTTCCCCCTCAGCTCGAGGTAATAGCTTCCTTTAAACTCGTCCTGGCCGATTCCGAATGAATAGCCGCTTTTGTTTTCAACGCCCACCATGAAAACATACGGTGATTCGGAACCGCCCTTGGCCATCTTCTCGACGTGCTCTTTGGATATCGCGATATTCACTCCGTCGAAATCAAAGTACGTGCCTGGCATGTCTTCACCTTAAAATTTGACCTTGACGGCCTCCCGGGCGCCTTCTTCGGCCTTGAAGAATTCCTTGGCCGTGAAGCCGAGCATGGCGGCGATGAGCACTTCGGGAAGCGACAGGATCTTGGCATTGTATTCAAGCACCGAATCGTTGTAGAACTGGCGGGCGTAGGCGACCTTGCTCTCGATGCCGTCCAGTTGCTCCTGCAAAAGCTTGAAATTCTCGTTGGCCTTCAGTTGCGGGTAGTTCTCGGCCACGGCAATCAGGCTCTTGAGCGCGCCGGCGAAGCTCGCGTCGGCCTTGGCCTTCTCGCCCACGCTCTTGGCGCCGGCCCACATCGAGCGGGCCTTGGTGACGTTCTCGAACACCTCCTTCTCGTGCTTGGCATACCCCTTCACGGTCTCCACGAGGTTGGGCACCAATTCATATCTCTTGGTGAGCTGCACGTCGATCTGCGCCCAGGCGTTGTCCACGCGCGTGCGCAAGCTGATGAGGTTGTTGTACATCAGGGCGAAGAACAGGATGACGAGGATGAGGATTCCGA
>JAZDHB010000024.1:0-18141 GCA_043806415.1 Microcaldota archaeon
GTCAGCGGTCCCGTGTCGGTCAACATGAAGCTGGCCCTGGAGAAGACGTTCCGCGCGATGCCCGCTCCCAACGCAGTGGTGGCGGCCGGCGACGGGGCGTGCACCGGCGGGATCCTTTCGGGCGCCTCCGGATTGTACAAGACCGGCCGGGTGGAAGACGTGGTCCCGGTCGACGTCAAGGTCCCCGGGAACCCCCCATCCCCGTATGCTCTCGTGCTCGGGATTCTCGAGGCGGGCCTTGTCATCTCAAAGAAGAAGATCTGAGCCCGAAGCAGGAAAAGGGATGAGAATAAACGGGGAGAGAAAACGAAAGCTATAGGCAACCACGAAAGTTTTGCGACTCTCGAGCATTGATAATTCGTCGTGGTTGCCTATTAAGTGGCCCCGCATGTCCGACAACAGACTTGTCGGTAAGTGGCCCGCAGGCCACTGTAGTTTGCGGGGGCACTGTAAATAAAATAAACCGGGAATGAAAATAAAAGCTAAAAAATCAAGGTAAAAGCGAAAAAATAAATGGGCGCCCGGGCGCCCGTCTTTTTTGAAATCTTTTTTTACGGGCCGGGCATCCTCCGCCCCATCCGCGCCGCCTATTCGTTGCTCTCCGCGCCCGGCTCCTGCGCCGGGATGCCCTCCGAGATGATGGGCACCAGGTTGACGGCATACGCCTTGCTGATGTAATCCATCAGCGGGTCGTTGCGGATGCGGGCGATGATCATGTCCACCTCGTTCTGGTTGCGCCCGACGACCACCCAGTCCTTGAGGCCCAGATGGCGAACGCCGTAGTAGAAGCTCATGATCTTGTATCCGCCGAACGGCCGGTAGTATTCCGTCAGCAGGCGCCCGCCGATGGCGAACACCTGTGCGGCCCGAAACTCCTTGCCCTTGAAGAGCGTGATGGCGGTCTGGCGCGCGTTGCTGATCTCGCTGATGTGGAAGGTGCCGATGAGCGGGACCTGTTTCTCCTTGCGCGTTTCCGTGTCCCCGTTGCCCCATCCGTTCTTGATCATCTCCCTCATCCGCTCATACACCCGGTCGAGGAACGTGATGAGGTGGGTGTTCTCGTCCACCCGATAATACGTGTTGTCCTTGAAGTTCTGCACGCCGGCGGTGATCATGAGGCCGTGGAGCCGCAGGTAGGGGCCGGTGTCGATGGCATGCCTCAATATGGCCTTCTGCTCGGCGGCGTGCCGGCCGAAATCCGTTATCGAATGGACCCATCCCGCGGCGATGAGCCCGTCGTGTTCGTACACGTACTTCATCATGGCGCGTATGTCGTTCCCGTCCCTGATCTGCCAGTGCCGGCGCCGGCCGCTAAGCTCGGTGAACAGGAAATCCACCTGCTTTTCCAGCAGCTCCACCTCCAGCTCCTGCGCCACTTCCTCGGCATGGCGCATGCCGCAGTTGGTCGGGCTGTTCTCGTCCGCGACCTCGATCTCGTGCAAACTGAACTGGCTTCCGTCCGCGCCTTTCTTCAAGCGAACGTCCCCGTGGTCCACCAGATGGACGAAAATCTCGATCGGGATTCCCAATTTGGCATATGTGCAGAAATAGTCCAGTCTTGCCATGATGAGCTTGCGCAAAGAGGCCTCGACGTCCGGGGTCACGAACACGCCCGCGACGCTGTCGTGCTGAAAGTCGATGTATATTCCCCGGGCCCGCTGGGTCTTGATCTCCAGTTCGCGCGCCGCGTTGAAAACCGGCGGTATGTCGCGCGCGTCGGAACAACCCACGACGATATGGATCTCGATTTTCCTGACTGGCGGCTGGTCTTGCTCCGGATCCGGGATCATGTTCTCACCTGGCATCAAGCCCGCGTTCCTTCTTTTCGTTTATATGAATTACCATCATTAACGAATCCTTGACTTAATAATCCAGTCGTTCATTCCAGCTTCGTTTCCTCAACCTCTTTGGCCGCGTTCCTGATGTATTCATCCACTTTCTCGGCGAGCTTCGCGTCCTTGAGCGCCATGATCCTTGCGGCGAGGAATCCCGCGTTCCTGGCGTTGTCCACGCCGACGCACGCCACCGGCACGCCGGGAGGCATCTGCACGATGGAGAGCAGCGCGTCCAGCCCGCCCATCCCTTTCGACTCGATGGGCACGCCGATCACGGGAAGCGGCGTCTGGGCCGCCACCACGCCGGGCAAATGCGCGGCCAGCCCGGCGCCCGCGATGATCACTTCGATCCCGCGCGCCTTGGCGGATGCGGAATACTCCGTCGTCAATTTCGGCGCGCGGTGCGCCGAAATCACCTTGCTCTCGTAGGGGATCGAGAACTTGTCCAGCGTTTCGCCGGCCTTTTTCATCACTTCCCAGTCCGATTTGCTTCCCATGATGATTGCGACGCGAGGTTTTTCCATCCCATCCACCTCTTCTCATGGCCAAGGCCGGGTCCCCTTCTCATGCCTGGCGGGTCTCGGTCTTGACCTCGATTTTCATGAACTTGCCAGGCTTATAATACAATTCCCTCTCCATGTCGAAGAGCTCCTCGCGCGTATTGGGCAGTTCCTTTTTGGGCACGAACTTTCGGCTGCTGTTCAAATCCGTGACAAGTCCCGTGATGATGTAATTCTTGAGCTTATCTCCGACGTGCTCCCGCACCTCCTCACGCGAGAGCATCCCTCCGTCTCCATCCCGAACTTCAAGCTCTTGCGAACCGTTCAAGACGCTCTGCCAGTAGTCTAGGAGCACCTCTTCGTACCGGTCCTGCAGCTTGCGGTTGGTGGCCTCGGCGAGCAGGTAGTCGAAGTGGTCCGGATGGAGCCATTCGCGCCGGCCGCCCGTCTTGTCCTTGCCCAGCAGGTCCCCCACCCGCTCCTCCAGCTGGGCCGCGGTCGGCATGGTGAAATATCCGCTCTTGTCGATTCTTGCCAGTTCCCGTTCGAGCGCATGCTTGAGCGTCTCGCGCGTGTCGTTGGCCGAGTCGCTGATGAAGGCCTTGAGCAGGTCGGCCGTCTTTTTCGTTATCGCCATGCGCTCGTTTTCCAACTCGTCGATGGCATTGTCCAGCTCCCGGGAGCCGAACAGCACGCCTGTCTCTCCGTCCGAGAGCCTTTGAAGCGAGCGGACGATCAGTTTGCGCAGCTGGGGGTTGCGGTCCCCAATCATGCGGTCCAACTCCGCGAACGCCATGTGGACCTGCAACAAGGTTTTGTTGTATCCGCATGACGTGTGGGTGCCCACCGCGCTCGCGTCCGCCAGGATGGAACTGGCGTGCCGGATGATCCCGCTGTCGCTTGCGGCGCTGCCGATCTCCTTGATCAGCCAGCCCATGTTATAATGCCCTTTCCACAGCCTCGCATCCACGCAGTCGGTCTGCTTGATGCTGTGCCCGTGCACCGCGAGCTTGGGATATGCGACGTTCTGCTCGTTCATGAGCAGGTTGCTGATGATGAGATCCGCCCGCGAATCCTGGCGCGCAAGGCCGATGCCCTCGATGAAATCCACCATGCGCATGTCATAGCGCAGCGTCTTGTCCGGGTTCATGAACACGGCCCTGAAGGTCTGATTCTCCCCGTCGTACACGCCCGTCACGATCGGTATGCGCACTCTGGCTTCGCCGTTTCGGCGTTTGTCGCCGATGTGGTGATACTCGTAGTATTGCAGGCCACGGTATCCTTTGAATGCGGGCATGTCCAGTTCCCGGTCGCCGGCGTAATGCGACGAATGCCTCACCTGATCGACGTATCTCTCCATCCGGCGGTAGGCCACCTTGGCCTGCTTGTCCAGTTGCGTGGTCTTCTTCCCGTTTGGCAGGTGTGCTTCCCAAAAAATCATCATCGCGGGGACGTTGTCCTGCGCGAGCAGGTACGCGAACGGGACGAAATCGTCGTATTGCTTGACATGGGACTTGCAGGTCGAGTTCATGTGCAGCCCGAACCCGCTTCCGAAAAGCACCACCGGGCTCATGGAAGAGGGTCCGGCCGAGAAAACATAAGGCGCCTGCCCCCCGGACAGGTCATTCGGCTCGTCGATGGAATATTGGGAGGCGTTCATATTGAGGAAATTGAGTATGACCGGCTCCAGCACCCCGACGCGGCATTCCTTCCCGTCCTCGTTGCACTCGAGCGAGCAGGTCCTGTTGCGAGTGCAGCTTTCGGCCAGCTCGCGGCCGTATTCGGTCTCGATGAAATTCTTGCACGCGTTCATTATTTCGAGCGCCTTGGCGTGGTATTGCCTGTAGTCTTCCGGCAGATTGCCCTGCGGGTAAGCATCCTTGAATTTGTCGCCGACGAACCCCTGCATGACCTTTGCTATTTGCGGGCCGAACTTGTTTTCGGCGATCTTTTCCGCCAGCTGGACTCCGTTTGCGAATCTTGGCATGTTCTCCCTCCTCGTGTCTGCTAAGCGTTGTTTTTCCGAGCGCGGGTTACTTGTCTGCCTGCGGTTATCCTGCATTTTAAAATTTAAAAATCCACCGGCTCCCACAGGCTATCCTCTAACCGTCTGGTAATGTCCATCCGGCCGACTCATCGGGCGGGAGCATGCTCCGGTGGCATCCCATGTCCGCAATCTGGATATGCGTCCGTCTATTCTCTTCGGCCGGAAGCGAGGTCCATTCCCGCGCCCGCCGTTCAGCCCCTTCATTCCGGCGCGAGCCGCCGCCCCGCGTGCACGGCCAGGGCGAGAATCCCGGCGACAAGGATCGCGCCCAGCACCCAATCCGCCGTCCTCATCGACCCGCCGAAAATTTTTTCGCCCGCGCCGTTCGCTCCGGATCGGTCCGCCGCCGATGCGCCCGTTCCCACCTGCACGCGGATCGGCGGATTGGCCAGCGTGCTCTTCAGCCCGCCCATCTGCGCTTCCATCCCGCGCGCCAGGCGAAATATCGAGTACGCCCCGGCCGCCGTCCGGTTGTTCGCGAGCGCGTCGGCCATGATATACGCGCCCTGCGACTGGTAGGTGCGGCCCCAGAGCGTGGAATATTCCTCTCCCGAGAGCTGCTGGCTCAAGTTCGAGAGGAAGCTGTCATTGCGCCCGAGCGCTTCGTCGGCCGACTCCTGCACGGCGCGCGCGTACGTCGCGTCGTAAATGGAGGCGAGATAATCCCCTCCATCGAGCGTGTCATTGGCGATCATCAGGTGCCAGGTGGCATCCGCGTCCGGCTCCTGCGAGCGGTTCATGGCATCCTGCGCCGCCTGGAGGCTTCCGGCCGCCACGCCAGCGAGCGCGCTTTGGTTGAGCGGCTTTCCATCAATCGACCTCGCCTCGTCCAGCAGGTAGCTTGCGGCCTCGCACCAGCTTTGGGCGTAATACAGCTCCCGGATGGCGAGGTATCTCTCCTCCGACGAGTGGTATGTCTGGTTGTTTTCGGTGATGTCCTTCACTTTCTGCCCGGTCCACGCCGCCCGCGCGTGCGCCCCGGCCACCCACTCGAGATTGTTCTCGTTGGGCGTGACGTCTGCCAGCGAGGAGAGGCACTGGTCTATCCTCGCAAGCTCCTGGTTGCCGTCCAGCTTCTCGGGGGGCGTGGTCAGGAAGTCCGCCTCCACCTGGGAGAGAAAGGCGTTGTTCGCGCCCGTATACGCGTATCCCATCCTGATGATCTGCCCGTTCTGGGCGATTTCCTTGGAGAAGTATCCCTGGTAAGGTGCCAGCGCCCCCGTGGCCCCCGCGTCCACCTGCGCCTTGAGCTGGTCGTTGATCTTGAACGCGACCTGGGCGAAGCGCCGGTCGTCGTCGTTGAGGGAGCGTGCCGTAAGATCCTGCGGAACCTGCCGGTTCTTGGGCTCGAACGTGTAATTGAATTCCTCGCCCGGCCTGGAGCTGGCGATGGCCATGGCCTGCTCGAGCGTCTGCACCTCGATGGCCGTGAAGTTGTATCTCTCGGCCAGGGCGCGCAGGAGGATGCCCTCGTAGATCTGCTGGCGCGGGGTGAGGAGGATGGTGGCGCCGTTACGCGCGCTGGCCTGCGCCTTGTCGATCAGCCCGCCGACCTCCCCGACCTGTCCGCCCGGTCTGATGGCACCGGTGATGATCACGTCGTCGCGCAGGGCGGCATTGGTCAGGGCCGCGCGCAGGGCCACAGTCATCGCCAACCCGGCCGACGGCCCGTCCACGGATTGGGACTGCCCGTCATCTCCGATAGTGAATTCGACGTCGCAGTCCTGTTCGCTCACGTTCAGGCCGCTGAACGCCTCCTGCGCGGCCATCTGCGCCGACATCTGGGTGCTCGCTCCGGTCAGGGGATCCACGCCCATGTATACCATGCCGTTTCCCGGCCGGACCATAGCCTCGATGTGGAGCAATCCGCCCTCCTGGTCGCTCACCACGGCCGGCACGGTGATCGTGCGGCTGGCGATTGGGCACGCGGCGGCGGATATGCCCGAAGCGAGGAACAGTACGGCGATGGCGAACCAGATGGCGACTAGCCTTTTGACCATGGACATCCTTCCCGGGCGTTTCTTATGAGCCTTTGCGCCCGTTACCTTTTTGTCGCTCCCATCTATCCCGGCGTCTTTATAAAATCTGTCTCCCCGAACCGCGGGGAGGGGGGGCCCCTCCCCCCAGTTTTTGGTAATTCCTGACCCCCTCCCCACGCAGCGTCTTTATAAAATCTGTCTCCCCAGTTATATGAGGTCGTGCAATGTGGAAGAAGCTCGTTAATTTCCTAAGAAAGGTGTTCTTCAAGAAGAAGAACGTGCGCCTCGGATTCTACGGCAGCACCAATGTGGGCAAGACCACTCTGGCCAACCGGATCGCCATCGACCTCGTGGGCGAGCCGGTGGGCACGGTCTCTCCCATCCCCCACGAGACGCGCATGGTGATGCAAAAAGAGCACGTCGAGCTGCGCACGAGCGGCTATTCGCTGGCGATGAACCTCTTGGACATGCCCGGCATCGCCGTGAAAGTGGACTACCGCGACTTCATGGAATACGGACTGGGCAAGAAGGAGGCGCAGGAGCGCTCCAAGGAAGCCACGCGCGGCATCGTCGAGGCCATCAAATGGCTCGAGAACGTGGACGCCGCCCTCGTGGTCGTGGACTCGACCGAGGATCCCTACAACCAGGTCAACATCACTTTGCTGGGCAACCTCGAGGCCAAGAGCATCCCGCTCCTCATCATCGCCAACAAGATCGATCTGCCGGGCGCCAACACGCGGCGCGTGCGCGACGCCTTCCCCAACTATCCCGTCGTCGAGGTGTCCGCCGCGACGGGCGAGAACATGGAGACGCTCTACGACGAGCTGGCCATCCACCTGCTTTAGTCCCATTCTTAGCGCATCGGAGGTTTTTTCATGGAAGTCAAAGCCAGCCACATCCTGCTCAATTCGTCCGCCGACGCGGCCGCGATGGTCAAACGGCTCGCCGCGGGCGAGAAATTCGAGGACCTGGCCAAGCGCTTCTCCAAATGCCCCAGCGGCCAAAAAGGCGGCGACCTCGGCTTCTTTGGCAAGGGCATGATGGTCAAGGAATTCGAGGACGCGGCCTTCTCGCTTTCCGTGGGGCAGGTGAGCCCGCCCACCAAGACCGAGTTCGGCTTCCACCTCATCAAGGTGACGGCCAAGCGCTAAAGCCGGGTCCATTCCCGCGGCCGAAGCCAACTCAACGACCAAGGGTGCGCGGGAGCCGGCGGCTTTAGCCGTCGGGGGAGCGCACCCTGCAGAAGGCTTGCCGGCTCCTCGCCTAAAGCTCCTGAAGGCAAGCCAAGGGCTTTAGCCCTTGGTCGTTGACGCCGATGCCTGCCCACCGAGATGGCCCGCACCGCTCGCAACGCTCGCGAAGCCAGCTCCAAACGCCAACCCGTCAAGCTCATGCGCTCTAACGAAGGAATATATTTTCTCCTCCCCTAATCCACCCCATGCACAAGTGCCTCAAGTGCGGCCGCACCGTTGCGGACATCGTCCAGATCAAGGACGGGTGCACCTGCGGCTCCAAGGTGTTCGTGTTCAGCCGCTCAAGCGCGGACGACCTCCCCGAAGGTGTGCTCAACCCGGCCCCGTCCGTGCCCAAAAAGTCGTCCATCTCTTTCCTGCCTTCCATCTCCCAGGCCCTCGGCGCCCTTTCACACGTCGGAGTCCGGAGCCCGGGTCCTCAGCCGAAGAATCCGGCGCCGGACGAAAAATCCGCAATCCCCCATCCCTCCTCCTCTCCGTCCGCCGACCCGTTGTTTGGGGAAAACGCGTCTCCAACCTCCGTCCCGTCCGGCCCTTCAAAATCCGCGCCCTCGGCAGAACCGCCTCCAGCCCCGCCTGCATCCGATAATGCCGAATCGGATGACGTTTCTTCCATCGCCTCCCCGCCTATTCCGTCCGGCAGCAAGCCCGCCGCCGACGAATTCGGCTCCCTCAAGCCGGACGCCGGCCCGATCGCCGCGCCTCCTCCCGAACTCCCGGAGCCCGCCGCGGACCGCGCCTCCTCCCTCTCCGAGGCGCAGGCCAAGCTCACCCCCGAGTTCTCCCCCTCCGCCGTGGCCTCCTCGATCATCTCCGACGAGGACGATCCGCCCGAACCCGGGGCGGATTACAAAGAGGTCTGGCTGGCCAAGGGGGGGCGGATCGACGTGGTCGGGACGGATTCCAAAGAGGACGAGTCAGGCATCGAGAACGTGCGCCAGCTCTCGCGCGGGGTGTTCGAGGTCGACCTCTCCGCCCTCGAGCGCGGCCCGCTCGTGGTCCGGGACCAGGAGGGCGTCTATTACGTGCGCCTGCCCTTCGAGCAGCCCGCGCCAAAAAAGAAGAAGTAGCATCGGGAACCGGCGCAAGTTAAACCCCGAACGCGACGAGAACAATCTAAACCGGGAAAGCGACGAGCGCCGGCGAAAACAGAATCGAAAAAGCGAGCCGGTACCCGCCGAACCGAGAAAGCAACGAGAACAAGCGTCAGTCGAACTGTTTCAGGCCTCTTCCCCTTTTTCTCATACGTCCAGCAGCACCTGGATGCGGCAGCCCTTGATCAGGTCGCATTCCACTTTCAGCTCGTGGAACGTCACCGCCTTGATGGCGTCGCGCGGGCGCTTTTCCTCGCCCCACACTTTTGCCTGGATGTGCGGCACCGCCGTCTCGTGCCGGAGGATGTCCACGCGCGCGGGCACCATCTCCCTCGCCTCGCTCTCGGAGAGGATTTGCGAGAGGAAATAGACCACGAGTTCCTCGTCGTTGGACGCGTGCACGTCCACCTGGAAAGCCGTCTTGGGCCTTGCTCGGCCCATCACGTGGAACATCGCGCCCGCCGCCTGCACGAGGGCGGACGGGAAGTCCGGCCCTGTCGACTCGATCATGATGTCCGCGGTGTGCTCCAGGAATCGGTAAGCCGGCTTGTAGGGCATCGGAAGCTTCGCGGGGGCTTTGTCCCCTGTCGGCCCGCCGCGCATCCCCGCCCGCGTGCGCGCGCCGCTCGTCCGGGGTTTCGGTTTCCCCCCGGCGTTTTTCCCCCGGGCTCCCGTTCTCTTGGCCGTCTTTACCATGCGCCTATTCGTCCGGCTGATTTTTTAAACGCTCTTTTTTGAGCGTGCCAAATTCCCGCTGCGTTTGCTCTCAGAGCGTCAGCGCCGCGTCGATGGAGGCCCGGTCGAACCCGATGACCCATTTCCCGTTGATGTAAAGCTGGGGCACGCCTGCCTGCCCGGTCTGGCTGACCATGCGCTCGCCCGCCGCCCGGTCTCGCGTCACGTCGATGTCCTTGAACGGGACGTTTCGGGAAGTCAGGTATTGCTTGGCCATGTGGCAGTACGGGCAGGACGGCGTCGAATACACCTCGACCGAAGGCGCTTTCCCGGCTGCCTCCGGCTTCTCCAGCCCGAGGCGCAGCCTTTCCATCTTCAGGCTGCGCAGCCGCTCCAGTTCAGAATCCAATGCCACAAAAATCACCCTGTTTCATCCGTCTGCTCCCGCGCCCTGTCCGTCCTCTTCCGCCCGAGCCCTTCGCATTTTTCCAGCACGATCTTGCCGATGAGCACGCCCCCCGCGTCCGGGTAAGCGACCAGCGTGATGTCGAATTTCTCGGCCTGCTTCTTGAGGCCGGCCAGCCGTTCCTTCTGGCCCTCCAGATCGGCCTCGAATCGGCGCACGAACTGCGCCGCCGTGATCTTCCCCTCCGCCAGCTCGTCATGCAATTCCTTGCTGGGCGCGAGCTTGGGGTTGAATCCGTCCGCGAACGAAGCCGGCTTTGCGCGCGGCCATTCGCGCGTGATGAGCAGGCGGTAGCCGTCGTCCTTCGCCGGGCGCTCGTCGATGGACTTGGTTTTGAGCATGCATAAATTGAAACTTGGCGTAATAAAAAGCAGCGCACCCGCACAAATGCGCATTCAGTGCTCCAGGGGTTCATCATCCGCGCCCTAAGCGGGGCGTCAGTAAACCTGTGTATCATCAATGCATTGCCTTCGAATCCCGCCTTTTTATTCCCACCTAGCGGATTTTCTCGAATTTGCCGATCTTGCGGTTCTTGACGCAGTTGTCGGGCCGAAAGCAGTGCCCGTTCATGGCGATGTACACGCCGGGCGGCAGCGCCTTGGCGTACGCGATGGCGGTGCCGAGGTTGAACAGTCCGTCCGAGCTGCTGAACTTGTACGGGATCATCGCGCCCGTGAGCACCACGGTCTTGTCCTTGATGTTCGCGTCCAGCAGTTTCGCCGTCTCGACCATGGTGTCCGTCCCGTGCGTGATCACGATCTTGTCCTCCTTGGCCGAGCGGCAGCTCTCGATGATGAGCCGCCGGTCGCGTTCGCCCATACTCAGGCTGTCCATCATCATGAGCGTGGTCACCTCCAGTTCCGTCTCGCAACGGCCCAGCCTGAGCATCTTCGTGAGCCCTCGGGCTCACGTCTGCCCAGCCGCCTGCGGGCGTCCGAGCATCTCGCCCACGTGGGTCTCCTTGAAGAACAGAGTACCGTCCCGCTCGTTGTACTCCTTGTCGAAAGTCCCTCCGGTCGCGAATATCCTCACTGCCATGAAATCATCTCCGCACGAAAATCCAGGCCGAGCCTTGCCTTCGCTCGGGCGTTCGGTTCCATTTTCCCAAATAAGCTTATATTCTAGGCAGGGACGCTGCCGTTCGCGCCGGAGGCCGGAGCGCAAACGCCGACCCCTTCCTTCTCCGCTTCGGCCTCATGGGTGACCGAATCCATCTGGGCGCGGATCTGCGCATCCGTCGCCCCGTACGTGAGCAGCACCTGGTCCAGGTTGCGGATCTCCTGATCCTTGAGGCCGGCCACCTCAGTCCCGTTCACGAAATAGCGCCAGCGCTTGTCCAGATTGTCGCAGTACGAGGCGCCGTCATCCAGGCGCAGGCATCCGTTGGTAAGGCTCATGTTGAGCGTGGAGAAGAAGTATCCCCACGTCACGCCGGTCGCGTGCTTGTGCACCATATTCCCGTCCATGTCGTGCAGGTGGGCCAGCCGGCTGTCGTTCCCGCACACGTCATCCCCGCCCGGCGGGGTGGGCGTCATGTACCTCTCCTGCGAGAAATTGTACGCCTGCCCGTCGATGTACACCTTGAAGTCGGCGTGCTCGTGCGTGCTGCCGAACGCGCCCAGTTGGGGCGCCTGCGTGCAGCCCATGGCCAGCGCCAAGAGGAAGAGCGCAAGGGCCGGGGCCAGCCGGATTGCCGTTTTTTCCATGGGAGTTGAAGGGCTCGCCTCTTTTTATTCCGAACGGCCGTCCGAGCGTCCACGCGCCATTCGACCTGTTTGGTTTCCATAATGCCACCAGCCGGAACGCCTATAAACCGCCCGCGAGGAACTTCCTTGGAAGTCGTTGAACCGGTTGGGGTGTTGTCATGCGATTGCTTCTGTTCGCGCTATTGGTTTCGTTGGTCCTGTTTTTCGGCTGTCTGGGATCCGGAGGGCAGCCCGCGGCGCTGGCCCCCACCGCGCCGAACGCGACTTCCCCTTCTTCGAGCGGCTCCGCGCCGGGGAAGACTTCGCCGTCTCCCGCCCAGGCCGCGGGCACCGCGACCGTCCAGATCAGCGGATTCTCTTTCCAGCCTGCCGAGCTGACCGTGGTCCAAGGCACCGTCATTATCTGGACCAATCAGGACTCCGTGTCCCACACCGCCACCGCCGATGACGGGACGTTCGATTCGGGCACCCTCGGGCAGGGCCAGAGCTGGAGCCACGCCTTCGACACGCCCGGAACCTATTCCTATCATTGTGCGATCCATCCGAGCATGACTGGGAAAATAATCGTCACCGGATGACGTGCTCGCGCGACGCTTCACTGGGGGAAGGAGTGGGTGGGTGCGTTCTCGCCTTTTCAAAGCCGGCTGGGCCCCGTACATCGACAACGACCCGGCCAGCGGCTGCGATTACATCAACCGCTTTTCATGTTCAACGATTCGCCCGGGCGCGTCGATGCGTTCGCGCTCGCATTGCGCGAAGCGATCATGAGTTTCGAACGCGGGGGGTAAACGTTCGGAGCGGGCAATCGGATTGCAGTTCCCGGCTCTTTTTGATGTTATCGGGCCCGCGCTTCTTCAGACGCCCGCCAGCATGGCGCGTATATCTTCAGGCTCCGGCCCGCGGCTGGCGCGTATAAAAGCGTTTACTATCCTCATATCGTCTCGTGGAGAAAAAAAGCGATGACTTCAGGAAGATGGGCACTCGAGACGCCATCCGTTTGCTGGGGGCCGACGCACAATCGGGCCTGAGCGAGGCCGAGGCCGCCCGGCGACTGCGTGTGCACGGCTATAACGACGTGCCGGAGAAGAAAGACAATCCGCTGGCCCGCTTCTTTGGGAAGTTCTGGGGCTTGAGCGCCTGGCTGCTGGAAGCCATCATCATTCTCTCTTATCTGACCGGCCGGTATTCGGATCTGGCCATCGTGGCGGCCCTGCTGGTGCTCAACGCCGTCATCTCCTTTTTGCAGGAGTGGAATGCGGCCCAAGCCGTGGAAGCGCTCAAGCGGAAATTGCAGGTCAGCGCCCGCGTGCGCCGGGGCGGGGTGTGGAAGGGCGTGCCGGCCCGCGAGCTGGTGGCCGGCGACCTCGTGCGGGTGCGCATCGGCGACTTCGTTCCGGCCGACATCAAAATCCTCTCCGGAAACGTCGACGCCGACCAGTCCTCTCTCACGGGGGAATCGGCCGCCGTCCGCAAGAAGCCGGGCAACTTGCTCTACTCTGGTTCCATCATCGCCTCCGGCGAATGCACGGGCTTGGTGGTGCGCACGGGCATCCGCACCTATTTCGGGCGCACGGTCCAGCTGGTGCAGACGGCCGCGCCCAAGCTGCACATCGAGGAAGTTATCTCCAAGGTGGTGCGCGCCCTTATGGGCGTCACGCTGCTCGTGCTGGCCGCCATTCTTCTCATATCCATATTGCAAGGGCACGACCTCCTGCCGCTGCTGCCGCTCATGCTCGTCCTGCTGCTGGGGGCGGTGCCCGTCGCCCTGCCGGCCATGTTCACGGTCAGTATGGCCTTGGGCGCGCGCGAGCTGGTCAAGCGGGGCGTGCTGGTCACGCGCCTGAGCGCGCCGGACGATGCGGCCAGCATGGACGTCCTGTGCGTGGACAAGACCGGCACCCTGACGATGAACAAGGCGACCATCGCCCACCTGATGCCCTGGAAAGGGCACACGGAAGACGACGTGGCGCTCTGCGGGGCGCTCTCCTCCAACGAGGCCAACCACGACGCCATTGACATGGCCTTCATCGAGAAGGCCCGGCAGAACCGGCTGCTCACCGGCACCTGCAAGCAGGAGCGCTTCGTGCCCTTCGATCCCAGCACCCGGCGCACCGAAGCCACCGTGCTCTGCAAGGGCCGTCGTTTCAAGGTGATGAAAGGCTCGGTCCAAGCCATCGCCAATGCGTGCGCCATCCGCGGGGCGGCCCGCGTGAAGCTGGACGAATATGCCGCCGACTGCGCCCGTTCCGGCTACCGGGCGCTGGCGGTCTGCCGCTCCGATTCCGGTCGCAAGCCCGTGCTGGTGGGAGTGGCGGCCCTCCACGACCCGCCCCGTCCCGAATCCACGCGCATCGTGGAGCGGTTGCGCGAGCTGGGGGTGGCCGTCAAGATGCTGACCGGCGACGCGATGCCCGTGGCCCGGCAGATCGGCGCGCAGGTGGGGATCGGGACCCGGGTCGTCACGGCGGCGGAGCTTGAGGCGGCCGGCGCGAAGAATGAAAAGGCGCGGGAAGCCGGGAGCCGGGCGTCCAGCGCGCAGGCGGCGAGCTTCGGCCGGATCTCTTCGGTGCAAGCATCCCTGGCCGAGAGCAGCGACATCTTCGCAGAAATCTACCCCGAGGACAAGTACCTCCTCGTGCGAGACCTGCAGGCGCGCGGGCACATCGTGGGCATGACCGGGGATGGCGTCAACGACGCGCCGGCGCTGCGCCAAGCCGAGGTGGGCATCGCCCTGAGCAGCGCCACGGACGCGGCCAAGGGCGCGGCCAGCATCGTGCTCACGCGCGAGGGACTGGCCGGCGTGCTCGAACCGATCCGCACCGGACGGATGATGTTCGCGCGCATCAGCACTTGGATATTGAACAAGATTACCAAGACCTTCCTGCAGGTCGGCTTCATCACCGTGGCCTTCCTGGCCACCGGCCAGTACGTCATCTCGGCGTCGGCGATGATCCTGCTCATCTTCATGATCGACTTTGTGACGATCTCGCTGTCCACCGATAACGTCCAAGGCTCGTCCAAGCCGTCCGTCTGGGACGTCGGCGGGCTGGTGAAGGCCGCCGCCGTGCTAGGGGCCCTGCTGGTGGTGGAGGCGTGCGCGCTTCTCTTCGCCGGCCTGAACTATTTCCACCTCTCCGCCGGCGCGCTCAACACCTTCAGCTTCGCCATCCTCTTCTATTTCACCGCCTTCCTCATCCTGACCGTGCGCGAGCGCGCCCGCTTCTGGAAGTCATCGCCCAGCCGCACTCTGCTCTTCATCGTGCTCGCGGACATGGCGCTGGCGGCCGTGCTGGCGAGCGCCGGCCTCCTGGGGTTGCAGGCGATCCCCCTGGAGCTGATCCTGCTCGTCATCGGCTATTGCATGGTCTTCTCCCTGCTGCTCAACGACTGGGTCAAGGTCCGCCTGCTGGGCGCCAATGGCGTGATGAACAAACAATAGCGAGGGAGTCCCTTGTTCCGAGGGCCAAGCCACTCAACCGATTCGCGCTTCGGAACCATGGCGCAAGCTTTGGCCACGCAACCGGCTTAACTTTTTTGTGCTCCATCACCGAATCGGAATTCCCCGCCGGCTTCAGATCGCCGGCCCTACCCGCTTCAGCAGGCGGCAATTCACGGCGCAATAGGCATTTCGGCCGGGGCGTTGGCCGTCATCTTCCCTCGAACGCCTTGGCCTGCTCGATCACGATGTCCCGCTTCTTTGCCAGCAGGGCGTAATCCGCGTCCAGCGACTCCACGGCCTTGCAATTGAGAGCGATGTATTCTTCCACCGGCATCTTGTCGCTTCCAGACACGGTTTTTCCCAGCCGCTCGATGGTGTTCTTCGTGGTTATCGAATAAATGCTGGTTCCGCTCCTTGGAAGCCTGCCAAAGGAAAGCGCCGTGTCGATGATCAGCTTGTCGGTCACGTCGGCCAGTGCGCTGCGGCAGTTGCGCGAGGCGGTCTGGCGCAAATCCGTGGTCTGCTGCATCGCGGCCGTATATCCGTTGGCTTGCGACACCAATTCGGATTTCTTGGCCCGGATCGCGGCATTGTCTTGCACGCATCCGCCCGGGGCGCACAGTCCGGGGAACGAGAATTCCCCCAGCACGGTGGGCTGCATGCCGCAGTCCGTGTCAAAAGTCCGGACGCATTTGTCGGTTTGCGCGTCGCAGCCGCGCTTCCAGAACACGCTGCCCTCGCAGAGGGGCGGGCAGTCCGAGTCGAACCGGCATTCTCCCGCCGGCTTGCCCCCGCCCAAATCAATCAGCCCGCCGGTGCTGTTCTTGATGGTGTCGATAGCCTGTTGTTGAGCGGCATGCTCGACGGCCTGGTTGAACTCTTTTTCCTCTTCAGCGGTGCAGCCGTAAAGCAGGATAAACGAAACCGCGAGCGCGAATGCAAGAAGACGCATTTTTACACCCTAAAAACAGAGGGAGTAAGCGGTTATAATCCTTCTGGTCCAGGTGCTCTGTAGAAAACCCTAGGCAGCGGCACCGCGAATATTGGCGGCGCCTGTCCGGGCAGGCGGTCGGCCTCGCGGCCGACCCGTTGCTGCTCGGGCAGCGACGGCCGCCCGCGTGCCGCTGCCAGTAGCATTTCTACAGAGCCGGTCCAGGCAGGTCCGATAAGTCGGATTTATTAACCTTCTTTCGCCACTTGCAGCATGGCCCGGGAACGAGCGAATTATCTTTGCGCTTTTCGCCAAGCCAAGTCCATCTGGGGCTTCCGGCTGCTTTTCGTTCTCGGCATCCTGCTGCTTCTGACCGGTTTTACGGTCGCGGACCAAAGCAACGAGAAACCCACCTGCGCTCTGGACGCCTACCGGAATGCTTGCAAGCAATGCTCCTTCGATGCATCTGGAAAGATGAATAAGAGCTGTTATGATCGATTCCAAACCGAGGGGATAGGATGCGCGGCCACGGCCCATCCAAAAGCCGGTATGATGTATGCCGCGCAGCAATGCCCGGCCGTCGACCAGTGCATAAACATATTGAAATCCTGCAAAAACAGCGCCAGCAGCGGAAATGACAGCTATGATTGCGGGATGCTTGTTGTGCCCACCTGCTTCGCGGAAGCCGACGTGTGCATGGACCGGGCCGAAATCTCGTGCGAGGAGAAGGTTAAACAGCCCAACCTGTGCGTCCTGCCGACCGGTTTGGCCATCCTCGCCGGCGGCGGAATGGCGTATGCCCAGCGGCGCAGGCGCAAGAATAATTGAGCGGCTTCTCGAGGAGAATAATAGGGCGTTCGCGGGGTCCGCTTGGTCCGCGGGCCAAGCCCCTCGAACCGCTTCGCATTTTTGGTTCGTGGCGCAAGCTTCGGCCCTTCGCCCGCCCGATTTTCCGGCGCCTCATGGCCGATCCGGCCGCCTGCCGTCCGCATCCCGCCCGCGTCGGTGTTTTATAGTTTTGGGCCGAATGCATGCCATGGCCGCGCGCAAAATCCAATCCAAAAAAGCGCTCCTGGTCCTGGATTTCGACGGCACGCTGGTCCCCATCCGCCGCAACCCCAAAAAAGTGAGACTGCCCCTCTTCATGGCCAGGGCCCTCCGCAACGCCTGGCGCAACGGGTTGGACATGACCGTGCTGTCGGGCCGTCCCCCCTCGTTTTTGCGGCGCGCCGGATTCGGATTCCCCATCCGTCTCATCGGCCATTTCGGGAACACGCATCCGGCAGGCACCATCCGCTGGAAAAACGAATCCGCGCTCCATTCCATCCTCGAGCGCCTGCGCAAAATCCCGGGGGTGCGGATCGAGAAGAAGACGGGCTGGGCCGTCCATTTCCGTCAAGTCCGGCCCGCCCGCCGTCCGGCCGTTCTCCGGCTTATCTGCTCGCTGGGGTCCGCCGCCGGCCCAACGGCCCGTCTGGTCCCCGGCCGCCTCTCCTGCGAGCTGTTGCCTCCGGGTTCGCGCACCAAGGCCGACGCACTGGGCATCCTTCTGCGCCGCCATCCGGCCCGGCGCATCGTCTTCATCGGGGACGATCCGGCCGATTTGGAGGCCATGCGCCGATGGCGGCATCACCCCCGATTCGAGGCCTTCCTTCTCCATTCTCCTGAAGTCTCCTCGGGCGGATGGCCCCCGCGACTGGCCGACCGGCGCGCGCTGGCCGGATTCATCCGCGCATTCGCTTCCCATCCGGAGGGTCCCTCATGAAAAAAACGCTCGACGCCCATCTCCCCTACTGCGGCCAGGCGACGCTGGACGAAATCAAAACGCTTGCGGACGCGCTGTCCGGCCAGTCCGTGGTGCATGTCAATTCCACTCAACGACCAAGGGTGCGCGGGAGCCGGCGGCTTTAGCCGTCGGGGAAGCGCACCCTGCAGAAGGCTTGCCGGCTCCTCGCCTAAAGCCCCTGAAGGCAAGCCAAGGGCTTTAGCCCTTGGTCGTTGACCTTCTACGGAGGCGGCGCGAAGCGGATGTCATCATGAACGACACACCCGACCCACATCGCTTCTTGTTGGATACTTGACCTCGCCACTTGGTCCGCACGCCTGCTGACAAAACCGCTTATTCTCTCCTGACCCTATTTGACAGTTGAGGGTTCAACGCCAGATTTGGGGCTCAAACGCCCCATATCTGAGCAGGAAATTGCCGAAAAGTGCCC
>JAZDHB010000025.1:0-46124 GCA_043806415.1 Microcaldota archaeon
CCCATCTTGCGGAATCCTCCTGCCTGTGGGAGCGGCGCATCGCCATCCTTGCCACATTCGCATTCATCCGAAATCGAAAATTCGAAATCCCGCTCAAGATTGCAACAATGCTTCTCGACGACAAGCACGACCTCATCCACAAGGCGGTCGGCTGGATGCTAAGGGAAGTGGGGAAACGGAATCGGGTCGTTGAGGAAGACTTCCTGCTTAAGCATTACAAGAAAATGCCCCGCACGATGCTACGATACGCGATCGAGCGGTTCGAACAGAAAAAGAAGAAGATGTATATGAAAAAATAATCTCATTTTCATTCTTTCAATAATTTCATTTCTCATTCTTTCGTCGCCAGCGCGAACCTCAAGAAGGCCGCCAGCCCGCCCACGCCGGCCAATTCCTTCCCGCCGTCCGATTCGTGCGAGAAGATCATCACCTCGATGCCGTTGGTCTGCGCCAGCTCGATGATTTCCTCCACGTTCTTCTTCTGCCGCAGCACTTCGTCGAGCACCATCACTTTGCGCGCCGCCGTGCTCTCCACGGCCAAGCGCACGTTCTTGAGGCCATAGCACACCTTGTCCGAGCTCTTGGCGATGCCCAGCTTGAATTCCTCCATCATCTGCAATTCCAGGGCCACCCGCTCCTCGGAGGCCACGCGGCCCACCACGCCTTTCTTGAGCAGCTCGTTCACGCCCGTCCGGTCGGCGTAGGTGCAATGCTCCAGCACGAAGAGCGAGGCGAGCTTGGGGTTCTTCTCCTTGGCCCATTTGATGAAATTCGTCGCCGCGAAGCCCGGCCCGGCGATGACGATGCGGTGCACCTCCTTGAGGTTTTCCAGCCTCGACAAAAGCTCGCCGAAGAACTGTTTCCCTTCTTCAGCCTGCTTTTTCGCCTCGTCGCGCTTGGAGCCCTTGTATTCCAGCTCCCATTCGTAGCTCACGCCGAAACCGCGCACGGTGGCGAACGCGGCCTCCCTCTCGTCCATCACGAGCAGGTAGAGCCGGGGCCGTTTCGTCTCGGCCATCGCCTGCTTGATGCGCTCGAGGTGGTGCTGCTTCCAGTCCTTGTAGATGGAAATGGCGAAATTGGGTTCCACGTCCAGCGTGTGGTACGAGCCCACCTGCACGAATTCCTCCGGCGTGCCCGAGATGATCTTGCCGCTCACGCGCAGGCGGTTGGCATGGCGCGCGAACTCGATCTTCTCGGCCGAGAGCCGGACGTTGATCTTCTTCTTCTCGGCGGCGGCCGCTTCGCTGGCCTTGAAGGTGCGCCATGACACGCCTTCCACCTGGTCCCCCTCGGACAGTATCCGCTCGATGTGCCAGAGGTCTTCCAGGTTCTCCGGAGTGAGCTTGATGAGGTTCTCGGAGCGGTCCTGCTTGTTGATTCGCATGCTTTCCATAGGGGCAGAAGGTCTATAAAAACCCCGGAACCCATAATAGAAGCCAAACACGGAGTATAGCTTATGCCAAGAATCGCGATTATCGACCGAGACAAGTGCATCAAGGAGAAATGCGGCTACATCTGCCAGAAGGTCTGCCCGGGCGTGCAGATGGGCGACGATACGGTGACGGTGGACGCCGACGGCTTCCCGGTCATCTCGGAGATATTGTGCACCGGCTGCGGCATCTGCCCCAAGAAATGCCCGGTGGACTGCATCACCATCATCAACCTCGCCGAGGAGGGCGGGGTGAAGATGCACCAGTACGGCGTGAATTCCTTCCGCCTCTACGGCATGCCCCTGCCCCAGAAGGGCGTGACGGGCCTCATCGGAAAGAACGGCATCGGCAAGAGCACGGCCCTCAAGATCCTCTCCAAAAGCATCGTCCCCAACATGGGCGATTACGCCGATCCCCCGCCCATGTCCGACGTCATCGCCCGCATGCCCAAGGAGGTCGGCTATTATTTCAAGAGCCTGGGCGAGCAGAAGATCAAGGTCTCGCTCAAGCCCCAGAACGTGGACAAGATCCCCTCGCTTTTCGGCGGAAAGGTAAAAGACCTGCTCGAGAAAACCGACGAGCGCGGCGCCCTTCCCGAAGCCATCAAGCTCTTCGAGCTGGAGAACATCATGGAGCGCCGCCTCCTGCAGATATCCGGCGGCGAGCTGCAGCGCGTGGCCATCGCGGCCGCCTATTGCAAGGACGCGGACATCTACTATTTCGACGAGCCGGCCAGCTACCTGGACATCTACCAGCGCCTGCGCGTGGCCCGCGCGCTCAAGGAGCTGGCCGAGAAGAAGAACGTCATCGTCGTCGAGCACGACCTGGCCCTCTTCGACTACCTGAGCGACTACGTCTATGTCTTCTTCGGCCAGGAGAACGCCTACGGCATGGTGTCGGGCCTCAAGAACACCCGCTCGGGCGTCAATGATTATCTGCGCGGTTTCCTGCGAGAGGAGAACATCCGCTTCCGCGACCACGAGATCGTGTTCGACCGCTCGGCCCAGATGGGCACCAACAAGAAGACGCGCTTCTCCTACCCGGAGTTGAAACGGAAATTGGGGCAATTCCGCTTCCAGGCGCAGCCCGGCCAGCTGCACGAGGGTGAGATCGTGGGCATCGTGGGCCGCAACGCAACCGGCAAATCCACCTTCGTGCGCATGCTCGCCGGCGTGGAGAAGAACGACGGCGAGGAGATCGGCCTTTCGATGCGCGTGTCCTACAAGCCGCAGTACATCCAGGCGCAGGGCGGGCGGACGGTGGGCGAGCTGTTCATGGCCAGCAAGCTGGATGCCATGGTGTTCGAGCAGGCGCGAGCGAAACTGAACGTCGAATCGCTCATGGACAAGGACCTCGAGCACCTCTCCGGGGGCGAGTTGCAGCGCGTGGCCATCGTGCTGGCCCTCTCGCAGGACGCGGACCTCTATCTCCTGGACGAGCCCAGCGCGTTCCTCGACGTCGAGCAGCGCCTTCATTTGGCCAAGCTCGTGCACAACCTCATCGAGAATTCCAGGAAGACGGCGTTCGTGGTGGACCACGATCTTGTGCTCATCGACGCCATTTCCACGCGCGTCATGGTGTTCGAGGGCGAGCCGGGCGTCTCGGGCGCGGCCTCCGCCCCGACCGACAAGCGCACGGGCCTGAACAAATTCCTCAAAGAGGTGGACATCACGCTGCGGCGCGACCCGGAGACCTTCCGGCCGCGCATCAACAAGAGCGATTCGGCCCTCGACCGCGAGCAGAAGGCGGCGGGCGAATACTACTATTACGATCCGGACGCCGATAAGTAGGCGGCGGATGGACGGCGGGCCGGGAGACTCATGGAAATCAAACCCGTATCAACAGGCCCAATGGGCAATGCCAACCCCAAACCCCGGAGCAATCCCATCGTCAAAGTCAAGGATGCGTTCGATAAGGCCAAACCCCCGCCCGAAACCCCTGCTTCTTCCGCCCAGACGGCGCCGGGCCGCTCCGAGGAGGACCATCGGGTCGCGGCCCACGATTACCTCCAATCCTTTTACCGCGAGCACCGCACGCTGCTTGATTCGATCCCCAAGGCGTATGCCCGGACGCTCCGGTCCGCCCAGGAGGGAGATTTACAAGGGGCCGAACAAGGTCTTGACAAGGCTTTGAACCTCACCAACCGGCTCAAAGGCATCACCCGCGATGCGCGCGAGCTTCTGCAATCTTCCGGCGAGGCCGTGGCGGATAGCAGCCAGGCGGTCCATTACCCGAAAATGGATGCCTTGCTTGGGCTGGAGAATGTGCTGGCGGTTGCGGCCACGGTGCCAAACCTCCATCTGGGAGTCTATTTCCGAACCGCCGCCAAGCTCACCCCGGAGCAGAAGGACGCCTCGCTGGCCGAACTCAAACAAAGCACGGATAAGCTCGTGGGGATTTACGGGCGCCTGCACGCGCTCGGCAACGGGCCGGAGCATCTGTCCGATTTCCTTGTCTCGGAAGTGGCGCCATTCTCGGTTGACCGGAAAGCCTGAGCCCCCTCGTTGTCATCGACAAGCCGGCAGAGAAACCGCCTGCTTCAGCGGGCGGAGCAAATGCCGGCGCCGGCTCAACCATCGGCCCGCAGCCGATGGTGCAACAAGGCTCGACGCGTCGAGCCTTGTTTGTGTCGAGAAGCCGCCGAATGAGCACCAAACCCAGCCCTCCCGATTCGCCCTTCTGGGCGAATGGGCATCGTGGCGCGAATCGTCGCGCCACGATTGTTAGGGCTGGGTGCTCTTCGGCGGCTATGATTCCACGGACTTCGCGCCCGCGCCTTTGGGCTCCTATTCCATTTTGGCAATCGGCAGGCTCACTTCGATGGTGGTCATCTTCCCGCCATAGGCCGGCCCCAAATCCGTGAATCCGATCGTGCCTCCCATCTGCTCGGCGGCCCACTTGCAGTACCAGAGGCCCACTCCGGTCGAGCCTTCTTTGCGGTTCTCCAGCTTGGTGTTGTAGTCGAAGGCGTGCGCCGCCATGCCGGCCGAAAGCCCCGGGCCGTCGTCCGACATGCGGATCTTCACATCCGAAGGCCCGATCACGACTTCAATTTTTCCTGCGCTCGACCCATAGCGCTCTGCATTGGACACCAAGTTTTCAATTATCGCCCGAACCATAAGGGGGTTGTAGTTCGCGAAAACGCTCTCGTCCTGAAGCCGGATGGGTTCCAGAGCGGAGCCATCTGTGGTCTTGTAATACTGCACGTCCATGCTTATGCGGCGGTTTTTGGTGCTGTTTGCGCAGGCATCATAGATGGTCAGGGCGATGTTGTTCAGCCGGATCTGCGTGGAGCCTTCCATTTCGCTTAGGGCGATGTCCAGCCCGTCTTGGGCGAATTTGAAAAGGTCGATGAATTCATCCATCTCTTGCCCGCCCTGCTGGTTTTCGAGCAGGGGGATGACCTTATCCAGCGCGGCACGGGTCGTTTCGATGTTCTTCTCCATGTCTGCGATGATTTGGGCGGGCTCGCGCGGCATCTGCACCGATTCGCTGCCCGGTCCCGTCTGCGGGGGTTTCTTGGATTTGGCCAATTCGTCGAACAGACGGCCCATCTCCCCCCCGGATTTGGATACGAGCTTGAGGTTCTCCACGAGGGCAGGGGGCGAAGATTCCTGATTTATGTCCATGAGTATGATTTCAGCCAAATTTCTCGGCGTTATGGCAAGGTTTTTTGCATTGTGCATGATGCCCACTTTCAGCATCTCGGCCATTTCCTCGCTGGCCGTGTTGCCCAATTCTTCAATGTTTTTTAGGGCCGCGTTCTCGCCGGTTTGTTTAGCTACCTTCCGTTCTTCTATCCTATCATTTATATTTGGCTGGGCGATGACCTTGCCTCCTTCGTAGATATTTGAAAATTCGCTTGTCCACTTTACATCGAATAGGGGCGTGCCGGCGGGGTCAGTTCCGGCATATTCTATTATGTGCCCTGCATCCGTTGAGGACGGGGCATAAAACAGGGCGTTCTTGTATCTCCCGCTTGCGCTTCTTGCCATCCCGCCGATCACGTCGGCACCGGATTTGCATCCCACGACTATGACTGAGGGGTGCGGAATGAAATACTTGGAGAGATCCCCGCCATAGGCGATTCCGACCCCAGAGACAAGGCCGCTGATCGCGTTTCCAAGCTGCATGGTTCTTTTCGTCGAGTGCCCGGAAACCCAGACGGAGGAGATCAAATCGCCATACAAGCCGGCTGTTTTTGCGATCTCGTTCTTAGCGTCTTTGGCGCTGCCAACCTCCACAATCCGCGCGTCCATGTTCTCGCACAGCCCTTCGATATTCTTTATATCCCCGTAAAACGCTCCATTCCAATCTCTCAATGGATTGATGATAACCATCAAAGGTTTGAGTGGATTTCGTTTTCCGTAATTGTCATACTGGTTAATCAGCGTTTCAAGCGAGTACCTTCCAAAGAATTCGATACCGTTGTTCTTGTGAAGAAATTCCACTGCGCCCGGTCGCTCAAATTCCAGTGCATCCATTGCGCATGCATTTATGATTAAATCCGCCAAACCCCGGTTGTAATGCGGGTATTTCTTGCGGAATTCTTCTGGCGCATCCCGGATATTCTGTAGATTCTCTCCAAATGATCGGCCTGCCTCCATATGATTGCGAAGTTTTACCAGCCCGTTGCCTATACTTACGTCTCCGTCTTTCTTGAAATTGGATAGAATAACCCCGACCAAATCTCTATATTCCGGGCTAAAAGACGGGGAATTGATGATTCGGAGATACTCGGATACGCTGAACGCGCAACCCGCACGCTTGGACCCGCGGATTATCTTTTCCACGCAGTCAGCGTCGATAACGTCAAACTTTTCCCATGCAACCGACTTGGGCAGCTCGAAAGGGCGCCCGAACTTCTTTTCATAAATTTCCTGAATTTTGTCGATGCTGGCTTTTTTGTCAAGTTCGGCTTTTGCATCCATGCCCGAAGCTTGCCCGGTCTTGCTGTCCGGTTTGGTCTGATCCGTGGCAACGGGTGTCTCAAACTTCTCGACCATCCGGTCGGGCTGTGTCTTTTCCCGCTCCTTCCATGATGTTTTCTTGTCCCATTTCGAGACCTTGATTTCTTTGCCGCCTAAATTAGCTTTCTTGATTGCTTTCTTAACGTATCTCCTGAATTTTACCGTTCCTAATAACCCATACGAAAAACTCATGCATCGGTCATATGTCCCGTCCCCAAGCTTTTCATCCAGCGCGGCCTTGAGCCGGGCGTGATTGCCATTGAAATAAGCGTCATTCATGACATCCTGCCCGACGATTTGCTCCAGATAATAAGCTCCCTCCACCGCCGACCCATACACTCTGCTGCTTTTCACGCCATTCTTCTCCAAAATGGCCTCCGTGAGGAGTTGGGTGTATCCTTCGTTGAATGCGCCGTCTTTCCCCAAGGAGCCTAGGTAGTGGTGAGTCTCATGGATGAGTACGGAGACGCTTCTGGCCCTGGCTTTGGGCATGCCCGCCCGCTCTACCAGAATGATATCTGTTGTGGGGTAATATTCGCCCATCCTTGCCAATATCAATGGGAACAAGACATTGGCTCCCAGCACCATCGGCGGGTTCTCCTGCAGGAACTTGCCCTGGGGCGTCCCTTCGTATTCTTTTTCCATCAAACGCATTGCCTTGGTAAACCCGTCTGTGGTGGTCACGTCGGTCTTGTTCAAGGAGCCCCTGTACGCCACTCCGCGCACTTTGCTTCTGTTTCCCTGATAGTTTTTGACATATCCTCCGGCATCTTTTGTCGAGTAGCGCCGGATGTTCTTATACTTGGAAGCATCTGTCGTCCATTCCTCGTGCAATGCATCAAGGCTCTCCAGCGTTGTGAGGCCCTTCTTAAAGAACCTTGCGTATGCCGCGGTAATATTATTCATTTTTTCTTCGATTTCTTTCAATCGGAGCTTGCCCGCATCGCTATTGCCTCGAATATCCATGCGCTCTCTCACCAAACCGTTGCATTCGTCGATTGTCTTCTCCAGGTAATGGATTCTTCTGCGTCTGGATTCGATACTCCGCTTCTGCTCTTCCGGCGTCAGGGTTTGGCCGTCCTTCGCTTCATGTCCCGTTCCAATGCTGCTGGACGTGGTGTTCGTCTCGTTCCCTTTTTCCAGGGGCCTGTTGCCGTCCATCTGCAGCCCATTCGTCTTCTCCACCATGTTGCGCTTCTTCCCGCCCCCAAACGTTTTGCTTGCCAGCGGCAGGCCGATCATCATGCCCGCGTCCGCGCCGATTTTCATCACGTCCGCGAGGCTCCAATAGCTCGAGCCCGCCCGCAGGACCGTTTTCCAGATCTCGTACGACATGGTGCCCGTCATGCCGGCCGATGCGCCGATATCCGCGAGCCTGACCGCCGCGCCCATTGCCTTGCTCTCGGCCCCCAGCGTGGCAACCACCCGCCCCGCGCCCGGCACGCACATGAGCGCGCCCATGATGGCCTGTCCCGCGCTTCCGTTTTTCATGGCCTGGTCGATCTGATGGGCGCCCATGCCGAAGAACAGCGCCGCCCCCACCCCGGGCTGCACGAGCGAAACGACGCCCAGGCCGGCCATTTCCAGCTCGCCTGAATAGCGCTCGACGAATCTGGAAACGGGCGCCCAGAACCGGTTGGTGATGGGGGACTCGGAGTAAAGGCCGAAAAAGGTGGGCTCGTAGGTGCGCCAGCGCTCGTTCTCCATCGCCTTGCCGTATTTGTCGAAAATGGATCCGGCCTGCGAGACGAACTCTTCGGGTTCGACGTTTCCCCAGTTGGTGCGCACCGCCTCCTCGAGCAGGCCCGCGTCCCGGCCCACGCCCGCCAGCGTGCGGCGGATGTCCGCATCCGGCGTCTGGCTTGCCACCTGCTTGGAGCTTATCCCGACCCCCAGCAGCCACGCGCCCATGTTCCTGCGCACCTCGTCCGGCGAATCCGCTTCCCAGTCCCTTTGGCCGGTCAGGTATCCTTCGGCGCGCGAGCCTCGGAGGGCCGGCTCGCGCTCTGCGAGTTTCTGGAGCAGACTGTCCAGATACTTCGCCATCTCCTCCGGGCCCTCCAGTTTGGCGAGCGCGCCGGAAACGTTCTTTGGCGAGAACTGCGAGAATCCTGCTGGCACGTTGCGCCATTGCCCTTGCGTGTCGGCGTAAGTCGCGTCCGTCTCGGCCTTGAATATCTTGCTCCCGCCTTTTTCCAATCCATCCAGCTCCCCGATGAGCCCGGAATAGAGCGCGGGTTGCATCCGGCTTTGGAGCACGACCCCGTACTCGTCCGCGTCCAGCTCGTTTCCGAAGAGGGCGTAGAAACCCGAAATCCGCCCCTCCTTGTTTCGGACCTCTTGCATGGGCGCCTGTTCCTTGAGGTACGCCTCCTGCTCGGCCCGGCTCTTCTTGATGGCGGCCGCCACCTTCTTCTTCCCGGCCACGTCCGGGGAGATGTTATCCAGGATCTTCATCTTTTCCTCGCTGGAGGTGCTCCCGTCCTTTTGCGAGAGGAAACGGATCTGGCCAACCAGAGCCTCCTCGCTTTTTTTGGCGCTTGATGCGAGGAGTTTCCTGTTTTCCTTGCGCCCGCCGTATCGCACCGCTTTTTCCAGCAGCGCGATCTTGTCCTTGACGGAAGCGTCCGAATTCTCATATTCAACCAATAGTCTCTTGAGCCGGGCATCCGTCCGATTGTCCGGCCGCCCGGAGTTTGCGATGATCGATCCGATGTCCTGCGCCACGGCCCAGCCGCTCCGCTTTATCCTGGCGTCAAGACGGATCTGCGAGCCGCCCATCGTCCCTTCCGCGGGCAATGTGTCGAAGAAGAAGCGCTTGTCCGCTTTCCGTCCATCCGTCGCGGCCTTTTGTTGCATGTGCGCATTTTCAGGGGCAGATTAATAAAATCCCCGCCCGCCGGCCTTCGTTCCGATGGCGTCGGATCCGCCATTTTTTCGGACCGGCCCGCCTCCGGTCTGTCCATCCAAGCTCCCATTCATACTCGTTTTTCCTTTTTGCCACCCTGCGGGCGAAAATCCCGCATTCGAGCCGAGGAGAAGATAGCTATTTAAACCATTTCATCGTAGCGATGGCGCAACAGGCGACATTATGGACAGCATTGTGAAGTCAGTCCTGGGAGAGCAAGAGCCAGCTCAGAATGCAGAATCTTTTGGCTCAGACCAAATTAGGATAGTTGTAGTAGGAGTAGGAGGCGGTGGCAACAACACCATCAACCGACTCATCCGCTCGGGCGTGAAGGGATGCGATCTGGTCGCGGTGAATACCGACCGGCAGCACCTGAACATGATCCACGAGAAAGCCAAGAAGGTGCTCATCGGAAAGAGCATCACCAAAGGTCTTGGCGCTGGTGGCTACCCCGAGACCGGGACGAAGTCGGCCGAAGTCGACCGCGGACTCTTGGAAAAGGAAATGGAAGGCGCCCACCTCGTGTTCATTTGCGCGGGCATGGGCGGTGGCACGGGAACAGGCGCTGCACCGGTGATCGCGGAGATCGCCAAGGAGCAGGGGGCCATCACCGTGGCCATGGTGACCTATCCGTTCAACCTCGAGCGGGCCCGCCGGCAGAAAGCCGACGAAGGCATCCAGAAACTGCGCAAGACCGTCGACTCGGTTATCGTGCTTGACAACAACAGGCTCGTCAAGCTCGTGCCGAACCTCCCGATGAACGAAGCGTTCGCGGTGGCCGATGAGATCCTGGCCAAAGCGGTCGGTGGCCTGGTATGGACCATCACCCAGCCCAGCCTGATCAACATCGACTTCGCCGACGTGCGCGCGATCGTATCGGGCGGAGGCGTGGGCTTCATCGCCGTGGGCGAGGGCAAGGGCAACGACAAGGTTCGCGGGGCCGCCGAAGGCGTGCTCAAGAACCGCCTGCTCGACGTGGACTTCGACGGCGCCAACGGCGCCCTGATCCACATCTCCGGTGGCGCCGACCTGACATTGGGCGATGCCATCAAGGCCGGTGAAATCATCACCGAGAAGATGGATCCGCAGGCCAACGTCAAGTGGGGTGCCCGTCTCATCCCCGGATACGACGGAAAGCTGGAAATCGTGGCGATCGTCACCGGCGTCAAGGGAGCCAACATATTCGGTTCGGCCCCCGAGGAGCCGGCGCGCGCGCCCTCGAGCTACAGCGACATCGAGATAATCGGATAAATAATCCGGTTATTTCCTCTTTTTTCTTTTTCAATTTTTTTCTTATTTCTTCGCGTCATTCGAATATTTTCCTTAGGTGGTTGAATAGAAAACAGATCCCTCCTAAACCAAGAGGAAAGCGACGTGCGGGCCATCCGAAAATCCCGTGCCAAATTGGCCCGTGGCGAAATCTCCCTTCATTCGCAAAAAGAGCTTGATTCATACTAATTCAAGTTCAAGGTCCCGCAATCAATTTACACTCTTTTTCCTCCCTATCACATTCTCCTCCAAAACAGCGTTTTTTCCACGTCGGAGCGGGTGCTGCCTTTTTATTCTTTTTTCTAGTTCATGTAGCGAATGTTCTTCGTGCGGTCCGGTGGCGACCGGGGCGGCATGGTGAACGACGTAGCTGGCAAAAAGGGGGATGGGGTATATGTTCGAGGACATCATTGCATCGGCAAAATCAAACGGCAGCGTGCAGCAGGAAGCGCGCGCGGCCTCAAGCGACGAGAGCTTATTCTCAAACGACAAAATCCGCATCGCCGTCATCGGCGTCGGCGGGGCGGGCTGCAACACCGTGGACCGCATGATGAAGAACGGCATCAAGTCCGCGCAGACCATCGCGATCAACACGGACAATCTCCACTTAAGAAGCATCCAGGCGCACAAGAAAATCCTCCTGGGCGCGAACGTCACCAAAGGCCTCGGAGCCGGCGGCTTCCCTGAGGTGGCCCAGAAGTGCGCCGAAGCTTCCCGCGCGCAATTGCGCGAGCAGATCGGCGAGAACGAGCTCGTGTTCCTTGCGGCCGGCATGGGCGGCGGCACCGGCACCGGCGCCTCCTCCATCGTGGCCGAAGTGGCCAAAGAGCAGGGCGCCATCGTCATCTCCATCGTCACGATCCCGTTCGCGCTCGAGCGGGCGCGCATCAAGAAGGCTGAATGGGGCCTCAAGCAGCTCGCCGCCGTCTCCGACACGGTCGCGGTCATCGACAACAACCGCCTCGTGAGCTACGCGCCGAACCTCCCCATCACCGAAGCCTTCAACCTCGCCGATGCCATCACCGGCAAGGCCGTGCTGGGCATCGCCGACACCATCATGCTCCCCTCGCTTCTGAACATCGACTATGCCGATGTCAAGTCCATCATGGAGAAGGGCGGCATCTCGCTCATCTCGCTGGGCGAAGGCCGGGGCACCGACCGCGTGGACCAGGTGGTCAAGAACACGCTCGATCACCCGCTGCTCGACGTCTCCTACGAAGGCGCCAAAGGCGCTTTATTGCACATCTGCGGGGGCAACAGCCTCTCGCTGGGCGATTCCATCTCCATCGGCGAAAAGCTCACCTCTAGCTTCGATCCCAACGCCAATGTCAAGATCGGCGCGCGCCTCGTGCCGGACATGGGCGACACGGTCAGCGTGACGGCCATCGTCACCGGCCTTAAATCCGGGCAGGTGATGGGCATGCTGGTGGGCGAGCGGGGCGACGAGCGCGCCCCCAATTCCCCCCGCCCGCCGAGCATGATGGAGAACATCGTCGAGATATAAAGAAGCAGAATCTTTTTTTAGTTTTCAATCCGCCCAAGGCGGAGCCTCGGACGGTTTCTTTTGCACCGCCCCTTTGGCCCACGGCGGCGCATCCGCCGGTTTCTTCTCGTCCGGGACGTTCGGGGTTTCTTTTTGGCTCGTTTCGCTTCCGCTCGAACGCGGGGGCGCATCCCCCGGCTTCTTTTCTTCCGGCTTTCTCTCTTCCGATAAGGGCATCTTGTTCTCGACGATGGGTGCCGTGGCATCTGTCTGGGCCGCGACTAGGCTTGTTTTGGGCTGCGTTTGGGCGTCAACATGGTCTGTTCGAGACTGGTTTTGAGGGTTGGCCGGGCTTGTTTGCCTGGTTTGTGCATTGGCCGGGCTTGCCTGGGCTTGAACCTCCAGTTTCGTCTGTTCGGGCACGGTCTTGGCTTCCGGGGCTTTGTGCAAGGCGCCAGCTGCGGGTTGCACGTCCTGTCTTTGCATATGATGTCCTCCGTGCCTCGGCCGGTTCCTGTGCGAAAACAGGGCATATGCCGCGATGGCCAAGGCCGCAAGCACCACCATGGCGGGCAATAGCACTCCTGCAAGGGAAGAGCCGGCATCTGGGCTTGTTTGGGCACGCTGGGCCGTTGAGGGCACGGTGCCGGGGCCCAGCCACGAGCCTGGTGGTTGCGTCCGGATCCCGCTCTCCGGCCCGCTGGCCGTGATATTAGGGATGGGACCGGATGCGCCGGCCGCGCCCGCACCTGTCTGCCCGCTCAAATCCGTTGCCCCGCTTGCGTTGTTCCCGGCCTGGCTGTTGGGCGAGGCGCTCGGCGCCGGGGTCGAGGCTGGACTCTGCGCCAGGCTCTCCGGAATCAGCCGGAATACGGCCAGGCCGCTCTCGTTCGGGGACGAGATGCACAACTGGTTGCCCTGCGCCTCGACCCCGATGGGGGCGCCTGCCTGGAGGGCGAACGAATACGCGAGGCGTCCGTCGCTGAACGCCCTTGGCTGGCCGTTCGAATCATCCACCGGCCGGAAAGCCCGCTCCGACACCAGCTTGAACAGGCACGAGCCGGGCGTCTGGTTGCTGAAATTGGCGGCCAGCTCGACCTCCTTGTCGTCGAGCGGCTGTCCGAAGCTCTGGTAGTCCGGCCCGGCTCCGAAGCCGGGGTAGCATTTCTGGCCGATGCAGCTGAAGACGGAAAGCTGCGAGTCGTTGCCGAAGTAGATATTGATGCCGTCGTAGTTCAGGTAGGTGGGCGCCAGGGCGCTGGCGTTCGTTGAATTCGGTGCCGCCCATGCGGCCGCAAGAAATAGAAATAAGATCGCGCACGTCCTGGTAAAATCCATCCGGCTTTTTATACCCGTTCCCGCCATGCCTCAAGCACGCACTGAAAATTTATAATCGGATTTCCCCGCACTTTCTTTCTCTTTGGAAGGCGTTTTCTTTCCCGCAGGCATACTTCTTTCTTTCGGGGTCAAGCCCATTTCTTTCCCGCAGGCATACTTCTTTCTTTCGGGGTCAGACCGTTTCTCTTTCTTTTCGTGAAGGTTTTCTTTCTCTTCCGCAGAAGAGAAAGAAAAGGTTCTTGGACACAGGGGGAATCGAACCCCCAGTCTCTGCCTCGTTCGGAGCCCTTTGGCTTTGCGGGCATTGCCCCCGGAAATTCTTTTTCCGGGGTTTTTGGCGCTCCGCGCCAAAAAGCCCTTGCGAAGGCAGCGTCTTACCATTCGACTATGTGCCCGTTCTGATTTACGGCGAAGGCAGCGCCTTCCTCAGCGCGAAGCGCTGGGGATAGACGGCCAACAGGCCGGCGTATACGCAAGCCCGCAGGATTGCGGACAGGCCGCCAGAAGGCGGCCGTGTACCATCCGACTATGTGCCCCTGTCAGAATCCGTGCCCCGGTCACCTGATTTAACTCGGGCAAGGTTAATAAAAACACTTTTCCCGCAAAGCAAGGCATGAAAGTCGTCATTCTCTTCTCCGGCGGCAAGGATTCGGTCTATGCCACCCACCTCTGCCTCTCGTGGGGCTGGGAGGTGGAATGGCTCACCCTCCACCCTCAGGAGGATTCGATGATGTTCCACCACCCCAACACGCGATGGTGCGGACTGCAAGCCGAAGCGGCCGGAATCCAATGGCACGAAATCCGGGCAGCAAGCCATGAAAACGAACTGGATGACCTCGAAGAAGCGCTCGGGCGCCTGAAGGCCGCCGGAAAAATCGAAGGCATCGTATCGGGCGCCATCGCGTCCGAATACCAGAAGCAGCGCATCGAAGTCATCGGCGAGAATGTGGGCCTGCCCACCTTCGCCCCATTATGGCACAAGAAGCCGGATATCTTGCGCGAAATGCTCGAACAGATGGAAGTCTATCTCGTGTCCGCATCGGCCCAAGGGCTGGATGAGAAGTGGTTGGGCAGACGGCTGGAGCCCAAAGACGTGGATCGCTTCCTTGCCATGAGGCCGGCCATCCATCCCTTCCTCGAGGGCGGCGAGGGCGAGACGTTCGTGTGCGACGCGCCGTTCTTCAGGAAAAAAATCAGGATAAAGAAGATGGAAAAAACGTTCGAGGGCCAGTCCGGCCGGGTAAACATCCTCGAGGCGGTTCTTAAGAAAAAAGTCTGAGCCGTCTCTCCCCGCTCCCTTCTCTCTCCTCTTTCAGTTCCCGCTCGAGGATAGCCTGTCCAGCTTCTCGATCATGTCGTTGAGCTCTTTTCCGTACACGGCCGACACCTTCAACGTCGCCGAAAACTGCGTCTCGATCGGGATCTCCTTGTTGATGCTGACCATGACGTTCCCGTAGCTCTTGGCCACATCGATGGGGATGCTCGCATTGACCTTGAAGTTGTCCTTGATGTGCAACGGCACGAGCTGGCCGGTGTTGGACTGCGCCGTCACGGTGGTGTCGATGGGGACGTCCGCCGTCAGCGGCACGCTGAACGAATCGGGCAGCACGTCTGCGATCGGGAACGTCTTGTCGATCACGACCGTCGTGCGCAGGGGCGAGGTCATGGTGATTTCCTTGTTCTGGATGGCACGCAGGTCGGCCGTGACGTCCTTGAGCACGGCGCGGTCGGACGCGCTCAGCCCCTTGACGGACGTCACCGAGACGAACAGGGCGGCGGCGGAGAGCAGCAGGGCGACGAGGCCGAGCACGAGGGGCAGTTTGGACATGGCGGCCGCTTCGGCGCCCGCCGACTCGAGCGAGGCTTTGTCCGATGCGCTCTTCGCCTCCTCTTTCTTGGGCTCTTTCGCCCCTTCCATCTCTTCGCGGCTCTTGCCGGCCATGAGGCCGGAGGGGAGCTTGGAGAAATTTTCGTCGTTTGCCATAACGTCCTATTGCGGCGAATAATTAAAAAGCGATTTGCCCTTAATGGAAGCCTAGGTGATTTTCGATGCCCAAAGTCCTGTTCAAGAATGACAATCTTAGCGTGGAATGCCCGGCCGGCACCAAGCTCGTCGAGTTGGCCGAGCAGAAAGGCGCGTCCATCAACTTCTCGTGCAAGGAGGGCGTGTGCCTCACCTGCCTCGTCAACGTCGTGTCCGGCATGGAGAACCTCAACGCGCGCACCGAGAACGAGACAAGCACGCTCGAGGCGTTCGGCGCGCAGCCCAACCAGCGCCTCGCCTGCCAGGTCGTCATCAACGGCGACTGCGTGATCGAGACGGTCGGATAAAAGGCGGGCCAGCCGCGCTGCAAGGTGACCCATGGGTTCTGCCAAAAATTATATGCTTGCGGCCATCGCATTGGGGGTCTTCATACTTCTCGTCTGGGCCTGCTTTCAGGTCGGAAAGGCTTACATCGAGAAGGCAATCGTATATATTGCGGTGTTCTTCGTTTTGCTGATTTTCGCCCTTGGTGGCCTCGGAGTCTATTATCATGGATTGAATCTTTATCGGATCTATTCGCTCATCCAATATACGCCTACGTCAAAGGCCGTATCCTTGGCACCTGGCATCAGCGAGGCGCAGGGGCCGGCCCAACCGCACGACCGGCTCAAGACGGCACCTTACGGCCTCAAGCCCTGCGTGTTCTATTGGACGCGTATATACAAATGGTCGGGTTATGGAAAACATCGAAGACGCGACCTAGTGAAAGTCCTCAAAAGCAACGATTGCTTCGACATCGTGGACGAGACGGGCGCCATCACCATCCGCCCCTCGAAAATCCCGGGAGGCCACGGGGAATGGGAGGGCGACATCTACCTCAAGCGCGATGTGAATGCCCGAGTGGTGCCGAGCCGGAACAGCCTTTTTGGGGTTATGGGCCGGATAATGGCGATTCTGATGGGACGCGAGCCCCCCAAGCCGCCCGAGCCGAAGTCCGGAAGCGATAAGGGGCGCATGCGCGCCATGCTGGCGTCCTATTGCCCCGATCTGCTCGAATACCGCGACCAGGTGGATGTGGAGGAGACCTACATCGAGCCGGGCGATCTGATTTATGTCTTGGGCACGGCGCGCCCCAAAGAGGCTCAAAATCCGGATGATCTGGAGATTGCCTACGAGCCGACCAACAAAATCTTTTGCGTCTCAGATGGCAGCGAGAAGAATACAAAGCGAAGCGCTCTTCTGAACGCTTTTTTGCTCGGCTTCATCGGCCCAATAATCTTCGCAGTCTGCATTATGCTCATGGCGAGGATATGCGCGGCTGGATTGAGCCAGATCGTGGACAGCCTTTTGGCCGGGCTGGTCGTGCTTCTTTATACCTGGTTTGCAGCTACCAATCTTTTCGAACTCTATAACGGCACCGTCCGCCTGCGCCAGAACATCGAGAAAGCGAAGGCCAATGCAGACGCTCTTTATGACATGCGCCATAATTTGTTGCCCAAGCTGGTCGACGTGGCCCGGTCGGCTTCCAAATACGAAAAGGGATTGCAGGACGAACTGGTGCGTTTGCGGGGGGTGGAATCTGAAGATGCCCTCAAGCGCCTGATGGCCTTGAGCGAGGACTATCCGAAACTGAAGGCCAGCAAGAACTTCCTGTTTCTGCAAAAGCGGCTTGAAACCGTGCAGGAGAGGCTGGCCGGCTCGCAAGCCTATCTGGTGGATGCCACCACGCTCTACAACGCGCGCGTGCAGTCTTTCCCCTATTTCCTCTTCACGCCGTTGGTGGGCCTGCGGGCGATGCCGATGCCTGATTTCAGTTCGGCTTGAGCTTATGGAAGCTCGAGATAAACCGGGATTGTTTCTCGCCCCTTCCAATCCAGGATGTCGGTCTCGAACCCCTTGTGCCGGTACCATTCGATAACGCCCGGCGTTGCCTTGGCATGCGCGATAAGGTGGGAGCACCCTGCAGATTTTCGGATGCCCAAGGCGATGCCCACCACATAATCTAAAAGAAGGCCAGCACCGCCCCGCCCCTCTTCTTTCTTGTCGGTCGCCAGCTTGCCTATAAGAAGGGCCGGGAACTGGCGGGGGAAATCTTTTGGATAATCTCCCAAGCGCCGGCCCCGCAGGATAAACTCCTTCTCATCCGGTATCTTGAGCGAACCCGTTGCCAGCGTGAGATAAGAAATGAGCTTTCTATCTGATTTGGAGATAAGGAGATAGGTGACGCCAAGATGGAGGCGCTGGAAGGCCATGGCGTCGCTCTTGAGATAGCCATTGAGTTCATCGCTGCAGGATGAGAAGTCGGAAAGGAGCGGCTGATGCTCTGGCGAGAGGATGGAGAGATAGACCTCGTCCGATGAGAATTTTCGCTGCGTAGACGCACACCCTAACGGAGCTCAAGATGGAGCTTCTGGGCGCGCGCAATGGTGGCATCCCGGGCCGGATTGGGCGCCTTGGCTAGCCAGTGAGCGAGAAACCGCTCGGCTTCTTCCGGAGCCAGTTCGACTATGTATTGGATAGGTTTAGCCATGCACTTCGCCTCGGGTAATATAAGATGCCGAACGGGCTTAATAACGCTTTGGAGGCGGGTTTCCGATCGAAGCTAAGTCCGTTCAGCACGCCGTAGCCATTCGCTTTTCCTTTCCAGTTTGGCATCCAGCGACTCCTTGACGCCCATCCACTTGAATCCGCAGAACGGGGCATCCACTTTCGCCGTCCGCCTCTTCGCGCTCACCATAAAGCCGAGCGCCGGGACGAATTTCCGTCTTTTCCTCGAGCCCACGTTGAATTCCCCCTGCACGATCGCCTGATGCACCTGTGCGTCGATGCCGCACTGGGCCGCGACGGCCCGCTTGAGGGCTTCCACCGGATCCTCGCCGGCATAGACGAATACGGACGGAAGGGCGAAAAGGCTTTTTCCGGCAAAATCCTTCGTCTCCAGGAAGAGGTACCTTCCCTCGTCCTCGAGCAGGGCGCAGGCTAGGGCGACCGGCTTCTTGGCTTCGAGCAATTTCCTTCGGCGCATGATTGAATGCATCCCGTAATGTTCTTATTGATGCCTTGTCAGATTTATTCTGTTGCCGGTGTCGCATAACCTGGCAGCGCGCGAAGCCTTTTTCTTTCGTGCCGAAAGAAAAAGCCTTCAGGGAAAAAGAAAGGGCGATTTGTTATAAAATGATACAGGGTAGAATCACTCTGTTGCCGGTGTCGCATAACCTGGTAGTGCGCTGGTCTTGAAGAAGCCTTTTCTTTCTGTGAAAGAAAAGCCTTCAGGGAAAAGAAAGTCCCGAAGGGAGGCTTCCAGATAACCAGTCCCTTACGGGATTGCAGGTTCAAATCCTGCCGCCGGCGCTCACTTCGCTCGCTTGTCGGCAGTTTGAGCCCTGCGGGCTCAAAACCCTCGCGCATCTGGCGCTCGGTCCTGCCGCCGGCGATTGATTATTTAACTGTCGCATTCTTATCCCTCTAGAGGTTTTCCCATGGGAATGAGCAAGCACGATCTGGAGCGAAAAAGGCAGAACATGAAGCGGCGCGTGGAGGAGCTGGAGCTCCTCGTCAAGAACGACCCGCTCAAGCGCAAGCCCCAGATCCACGAGGAGCTCGAGAAGCTCAAGAAGCAGCTCGCCGAGAACTAGTTTTCGGCCCTTTCAATCTTTTCCGCCTTTTTACTCTTTACTCGATTTTCGGAAGGCGTCGATCAGCCCGTGGGCGTAGTTGATGGCCCCGAACGCGGTCACGTAATCCTTCTTCTTGAGGAAATATTTGGTGTCCTCGCAGTATTGCTCTGCCAGCTCCAGCACATATGCGTTATCCGTCGTCTTCTTCACTTCCTTGACGTTGGCGTAGAACTGGTCGATGTCGGAGCGGATCCGCTCCTCATCGTTTTTCGCGCTGGCATGGCCGGATTTTCTTTTTTTGCGCTCCATTTCCATTCCCTTTGCGACGAATTCGTTTTCTGACGTGATTTGTTGCGATATCATTTTAAGTCCCCGCCCTATAATAGCCTTCGCATGCTGGGGTAGTTTCAATGCTCGTCATCACCAAATCATTCATCGGCCGCGTCAAATTCGGGCAGAAGGAGGACGCCGGCGTGTACACCTGGATCGCCTATCCCAACGACCAGTATGCGATGCATTCGGCGGTGATGAAGGTCACCCCGGTCAGCAAGAACCACGAGGAGGGCGAGGAAGAGAAGAAGCACGCGCACGTGAAAAGCGAGCAGGGAAAAGGCGGCCAAGACGGAGAAGAAGAGAGGAAAATCCAGAGCGTGAAAGTCGGAGGGGGCGATTCTTCCGTGGAGGTCGCGCCCGCCCCCGCCCGCGTCGCCACCCTCCAGCCGTTCAAGCAATTCGAGCTTTTCCTGAACTAAACCCTTTTTTAATTTGATTTTGGCCTATTTAACAAGCATTCATGCCCTCGTAGCTCAGTGGTAGAGCGCCTGTCTCGTAAGCTTTTCTTTTCTCCTGCGGGAGAAAAGAAAACCTTGGAAATGAAAAGAGAAGCATCGGCTTTCTTCTCTTCGGGATAACAGGAGGTCACGAGTTCAAATCTCGTCGGGGGCTAAACTTCGTTTAGCCAGCCCGACTTTGAGCCTGCTGGCTCAAATCCCGCCAACTGTTGTTGGCGGTCGTCGGGGGCTTGCGAAGAAAAGTTAAACTTCAATATCGACTATCTGACTATGTTTGAACGATAGTAGCTACAAGTAGCATAATTTACGCGAAATTGTGTGAATGGATAAGCGAATGTCCCGCCTCGTGACCCATCTGTATAATATTCGACAAAAAATACATTATCTCCGATTGAGCCAACTTTCTTTCCGAGCGGAAGCATTCGTCCCGTCTCATCGATAGATTTGTAGGGGTAATACGTCATATTAAATCCAGATATGTTTGATTCGGGTATAAGCTCCATCTCAACAACCATCATTGTTTCAGAACCTAACTGTTCAATTTGTCCATTCGGCGAAATTTTAGTTTGATTTCGGCTGAGGGAGACGTCATAAAAATAATAAAAATTCCTATTCTCTCCCGCATAAGTGCCATTAGCTACTCTTCCTGCCGGACCTCCAAGCGACCAGTCATTTGCATTTTTTAGGTTTGAAGATTGCATCCAATACTCCTTTGGAAATGATGGCGCATCTCCATTATAATCTATGAAAAATGTCTGGACTGGGGCAAATGCATCAGTGCAATCTATGTAATCTCTGTTCAGTTTCATCGCGCGGTCGACAGGTGGAGGTGTTTGTATTGTTCTTGGTGCAGTGTTGTCTATAGATGAACCGCTAGGAGCTGGTTGAACTACGTCTTTGAGTACGCACCCGAAAAGGAGGGCAAGTGCAAATATCGAAATCAAAACAACTCGCATGGAAAATTCACCACTTAGATCTTTTATCTTTTTGTCATTATTTCGAGTCTAATGCCTCTTGTAGTTCTCGCTCTGCGGTTTCCCAATCTCCTCCTTGAGTCAATAGACCGAGAAGAATTCCGCCAAACAAAACGATGTTGATTGTGTTGAACCGTCCGAACTTCTCAACTATCTTACCTTCTTCATCTAAACCAAAATAAAGAGTTCTATAAAAAAATACACGTATCGCCTCGATATTATGCCCATCTTGGGAAAGAGAAACATCAAACTTTCCACTTGCTTTTAGCTTGTCGATTGTTTTTTGCATTTTTTTATTCTCGGTAAGATCGCCCGTCTTTTCCATAAGAAACTAACCGAATTGTTATATATTAATCAATCGCCAAGTGAGAATGACCTCCAAATATGGGCAAACAACGAGTTTTTAATGTCATAAGAAAACCAAACTATAACTATCTGTTCAAATCTCGTCGGGGGCTTAAACACATCCCGGAATCAAGTTGAAGAAAAAGAAAAACAAAAAGAGAAACGCCGGATAAAATAGAAAAATCCGGGCCCGAAAGCCTACGCCTTCTTCTCCTCTTTCTTCTTGCCGCTCATCACCATGCCAAAGAGCTTGCGCAAAACGATGAGGCCCACCAGCGCGCCGACCATCTCGAAGAGGGGGATGTAAGGCTCCATCTCCTCGGCGAAGGTGGCCGGGCGCACCGGCATGGAAAAGTCGGCCGTGTCCGAGAAGGCCTTGCCCTGCGGGTCCTCGAAATCCATGGCCAGGCCCATGAGCTGGGAGCCCGACGTGGCGTCCTTGTCCACGGTAACCGTATAGGTCAGGTTCACCGACTGGCCCGGCATGAGCAAATCCACGTAGCGCACCGTGCCGTCCGTAGAAAAGGGGAAGAGGGGCTTGATGCGCACTTTCAGCTTGCGCGCCTCCTGGCTGCCGGTGTTGGTGAGCGTCACCACGGTGTCCTGGGCCGCGCCTGCGCGCAGCACGGAGTTGGAAGGATAGAGGGCCGCGAAATCGGCCTTGGGCTTGACGGGCACCATGAACTGGAAGTCGAGCGAGCCGTTCTGCCGATCCTCGCCCGTGTAGTCCAGATGCACGTTCATGGGGTAGTTGCCGGGCGCCAAATCCTTGGGCGCCTCGATGGCAAACGTGGCCGAGGCCGAGCTGCGGGCCGTAATCGAGCCCAGCGCCTGGTCCTGGCTCGACCATTTGGTCTGCACGCCGCCGCTCGAGGCTTGGGCGCGCGCCGAGGTCACGAGCGTGGGACCGGTATTCTGGAAGGTGACGGTCACCTGCGCCGTGTCGCCCGCGTAGATGTCCACCGGCGTCGAGGAGGTGACGGCGGCCGTGAAGGAGGGCGAGCCGCCCACGCGCACGTTCACGGTGTTGGCCTCGGTGAATTTGGCGAAGTTCTTCTCATACACCATGCCCACCGAAACGGGGTACGTGCCCGAGGTGGCGAGGTTGTCCACCGGGAGCAGGAAGGTGAATGTGCCGGCCGAATCCGGGTCCGAATAGCACAGGCTGTTGGTATATTGGGTGTCGGAGCCCTGGACGGAGAGCGGATAGGAGACCTTGAGCTGCACCGAGACGTGGGCGGCGCAGTTGTCGCTTTCCATGCTCCGGATATGCAGCGTGATGGCCACCACGTGCCCCGGCAGGGCGGGCACCTCACTCACCGTGGCATTGATCAGCTGCAGCTTGGGGTTGACGGAGGAGAAGGCCGCCCCGGAGAAAAACAAAAGAAAGAAAAAGGTAATCGCTAGGGCGGTCGGCCGCCCGAAGAACGATGAGGCCTTATTATTTTTTGTTGTCATGTTCGAGGTTTTCATCCGTATCACCTATAATCTTATCTTCGATCATGCGATCTCGCGCTTGAAGAGCATCAGGCTGAGCACCAGCGTGAAGAGGCCGAACACCGTCAGGGCCACCAAATCCGGCACCAGCTGGTAGAGCGTGAATCCCTTCACCATCACCCCGCGCAGGGCGTCGGCCGCGTAGGTCACCGGCAGGAACTCGGCCGCCGACTGCAGGATGGGCGGCATGGTCTGCACCGGGAAGAACGCGCCGGAGAGGAACATCATGGGCATCGAAATCAGCATGGCCAGGGCCATGTACTGCTCCTGCGTCTTGGCCATCACCGAGAGCACCATGCCCACGCCGGTCGCGCCCAGGGAGAAGATGGCGATGATGAACACCAGGTCGACGATATTCCCCGAGATGGTGACGCCGAAAAGCGCCATGGCCACGAAAATCACCAAGGAAGAGCGCACGGTCTCCAGCAGGATGTAGAAAATCTGGGTGCCGAAGATGATGGTGACGTTCGACGTGGGCGTGAGGAAGACGCGCGTCATCGAGCCGTCCTGGCGCTCGCCGGCAATCGCCCGGCCCAGGCCCATCGTGGCTCCCTGGAATATGATGAGCGCGAGGATGGCCGGCAGCAGGAAGTCGATGCCGCGCCGGCCATAGCCGTAAGGCTGCAGGATTTGCAGCACGATAGGGCTGGCGCTTCCCTGGCCGGCTTCGGAGGAGATGAGCTCGAGCTGCTGGCCCGCCTTGTCTTGCAGCGAGATAGCCAGTTTGGCGGAAGCGGCCTGCGAGCGGGTTTGGGAAGCGAGAGCGTCGTATTGGGTGGAAGCCGTCTGCATGTTGGAGGAGAGGGCGACCTGCGCGCCCTGCAAACCCTGGAAGAGCGCGATTTGCTGCAAGGTGGAAGCCTGCGCGTCTCCGGTGGCCAGTTCGTAGAGGCTGGCCCCGCCCACGGAAGCGGGGGTGAAGCTGTCCGCAATCTGGTTCTGGTCTATCAGAAAGCCCAGCGAGTTTTGCAGACTCAGCACCTCGGCGGAGAGGATCACCGAGGTGGCGGAAGAGCTCTGGGCCGATTCGCGGGCCAACTCGTCCACGCGCCGCTGGGTGGCGGTGGGGTCGGCCGAGGAAGCCGGCAGGAGCAGGGCGCGCGACTGCGTAAGGGATGCCTGAGCGGCCGCCGACTGGGCCGAGAGTTCGGCCAAGCGGGACGCGAGGATGGATTGGGAGAACTGGGCCGAGAACGCCTGCGCCGAGGCCTTGGCGGATGCGGCCACCGAGGAATCGGACTCGTCCACCATCAGGCTGATGGTGGCCGGATCCCCGCGCGCCACCGAGTCCGAGAATCCGGGAGGTATGACGAACAGCACTTTGATCTGTTCGGCATCCAGCATGCGCTTGCCTTCGTCCTGCGTGCCGACCTGGTATCGGATGGCGTAGGCATCCATGCTCGAGAGCTGCGCGATGACCTGCGTGGAGAGAGCGGAGTGGTCGTAGTCCGCGATGGCCGTCGGAAGGTGCTTGGGCAGGTTGCCGGCTGCGTAGCCGAAGATGACGATCATCACCAGCGGCATGAAGAAGAGGGGGGAAGAGACGCACCTTGTCGCCCTTGAGCACCATCCAGTTCTTCTTGACGATGGCCCACATCTTGGCGGGGTCCACCAACTGTTCCACCGCGCCGTTGTGGGTGGCGGCCGTGAGCTGGGGTTGGGGGGAAGGAGCCTTGGGCTCGCGGGCCGAAGGGGGCGGAGAAACGGCCTTGGAGGGAGCGGGGGGCAAGGAAGAGCCGGATTTTGAATGGGTCGAGGAGGCCGCAGAAACGGCTTTGGGCTCGGGGGTCGAAAGGGCCGAACGCGCGTTTTTCCTGTTTTCAGCCATATCAGTCCCTCAGTTCCTTCTTGGTCAGGTTGATGAAAACCTCTTCCAAGGACGGCTCGCGCACCTTGAAATCGCCCACCACGATATGGCGGCGTTCGAGGAACGTGGAGAGGCGGTGGATGAGGTCGGGGGGCAACTGGCGCATCGGCAGGCTCACGCGCCGGCCCTCCACCGACACGGAGATGGCGCCGACCAGCTCCTGCATCTCTTGGAGCAGTTTCCCCTCCGGCGCGCGCGCCAGTTCGATCTCGATGCAGTGGGAATAGTGCTGGGACGCCTTGAGCTCGGCGGAGGTGCCCAGGGCGATGAGCTTGCCGTGGTCCATGATGCCGATGCGGTCGCACAGCTTGTCCGCCTCGTCCATGTCGTGCGTGGTGTAGATGACGGTCATGCCTGATTTGTTGAGCGTCTGGGTGAGCTCGCGCAGCGCGATGCGGCTCTGCGGATCCAGGCCCGTGGTGGGCTCGTCCATGAACAGGATCCGGGGCGAGTGCAAAAGGCCGGCGGCCACCGACATGCGCTGCTTCATGCCCCCCGAGAAGGTGCCGGTGTTCACGTTGCGTTTGTCATAGAGGGTGACGATCTTGAGCAGCTCCTCGCTGCGCGCACGCACGGTCGAGCCGTCCATCGAATAGAGCTCGCCGATGTACCAGAGGTTTTCCAGCGGGGTCAATTCCTCGAAGAGCGAGAATTTCTGGGGCACCACGCCGATGCAGCTGCGCACCTGGGCGTCCTCGGTCGAGAGATCGTAGCCCGCGACGACGGCATTGCCCTCGGTCGGCGCGATCAGGGTGGTGAGCATGTTGATAGTGGTGGTCTTGCCGGCGCCGTTGGGGCCCAGGAATCCGAACAGCTCGCCTTTGCGCACCTGCAAGGAGAGCTTGTCCACGGCGGTGAACGTGCCGAAGCGGCGCGTGAGACTCTTAAGCTCGATAGCATACGGGCTGGAGGGGCGCAAAGAAGATAGTTTGGGACCGGATGCCATGATGAACGCCTTCTCGCCGATATTCCAATTTATGCCATATTCCATTTATTGGAATAACTATATAAAGGTGCGCCTGCATCATAGGATGCATGAGAACCGGCAGGACGAACCCCCGCAGCCGCCCGGTGAAAACCATCGGCATGGGCGGGGCGGTCGAAGAACCCGAGCATGGCGCGCGCTTCCACATCCTTTTTCTCATCTGGCGGCTGCATGAGCGGCCCACGTACGGATATGCGCTCCTGCAGGAGATCCGGGAGATGGCCGTGGGGCACAAGAAAACCTCCACCATCTACGCCACCCTGGGCAAGCTGGAGAAGGCGGGGCTGGTGAAAAGCCGGATGGAGGAGAAGGGGGCCCGCATGCGCAGGCTTTACCAGACCACCGCGAAAGGCTGGGCGCTCTTTGGGCGCGTGAGAAAGAGCATGATCCACGGCACGCTCAAGGAATTCATGAAGGCGCTGGCGGGATAAGGGGCGGAATCGGAAGAGATCTGTTTTTCCTTATTCTAGATTTGTTTTTCCTTATTCTTTATCTCTTCCTAGAACCGGTCTCTTTTAGTGTATCTCGTGTGCAGGAGCAGCTCCGCCTTCGGCCCGCCCGGCTTTCCCAGGTATTCGGCGTACAACTTCTTCACGGTCGGGTTCTCGTGCGATTTGCGAAGCGGCATGCCCGCGTCGGCCTTGTAGATGGCCTCCGTCCGTTTTCGCAGCGTGTCCTCTTCCTTGTAGATGGGCTGCCCGCCCCCGCCGATGCACCCGCCCGGGCAGGCCATCATCTCTATGAAATGGTATTTGTCCTTCTCTTTCAGCAGCCGCTCGATGTTCGCGCCGCCGTGCGCGGCCGCGAAGCGGATCTCCTTTCCGTTGATGAGGATCGAGCCGGTCTTGATGCCCTTCACCCCCCTCAGCTGGTCGAATTCGAGCCGGCTGACCGCCTGGCCGGTGGCCTTTTCATATGTCGTGCGCAGGGCGGCCTCCATCACCCCGCCTGCGGCCCCGAAGATCACGCCTGCCCCGGTCGAATTCCCGAGCGCCGGGTCGAATTCTTCGTCGGGCAGGTTTACAAAATCGATGTTCTTTTGCTTGACGAGTCTTCCCAGCTCGCGCGTGGTGAGCACAAAATCCACCGCTGACGAGAGCTCGGGTCGGGTGGATTCGAACTTCTTGGCCGTGCAGGGCATGATGGACACCACGACGATGTCCTTGGGGTCGAGCCCGGCCTTTTGGGCGTAATAAGTCTTGATGAGCATGCCCAGCATCTCGTGCGGGCTCTTGCAGGTGGACATGTTGGACATGAGCTCGTGGTGGAAATGCTCCATCATCAATATCCAGGCGGGGCAGCAGGTGGTGATCATGGGGAACGGCCCTCCATTTTCCATCCTTCTCATCAGTTCGGCCGACTCTTCCATGATGGTCAAATCCGCCCCCAAATCAACGTCGAACACCTTGTGGAACCCGCACCGCCGGAGCGCCGCGACCATCTTGCCCGTGACGAGCGTACCGGCCGGCAGGCCGAACAGCTCGCCCAGCGCGGCGCGGATCGAGGGGGCGGTCTGGGCGATGACCTTCTTTTTCCTGTCTTTGAGCGCGGTCATTACCTCCTCCAGATGCGAGCGCTCGGAGATGGCGCCCACCGGGCAATGCAGGATGCACTGGCCGCACTTGATGCAGGCCACCTCGGCCAGCGCCCGCTCGTCGTATGGCGTGACGTGCTCGTTGTGCGCCCGGCTGGCAAAGTCGATGGCATATATGCCCTGGATCTGGGCGCACACGGCCACGCACCGACCACAGTTGATGCACAGGTTATTGTCCCGCACCACGGCCGCGCCCAAGTCCGGCTGGTAATTCCTGATGTTCGCAAATCTCGAATTGCCCATGCCCACCTGCTTGTAGATCTTGCACACCTCGTAATCGTCGAGGCGCGAGCAGGCCGGGTTGGGCACCATGAGCTCCATGTTCAGTTTGCGGGCCTTGAAGATGCGCTCCGAGCGGGTGAGCACCCGGCAGCCCTCCTTCGGTTGGGTGGAGCAGGCGGTGACGAGCTTCCCGTCCATCTCCACGAGGCACACCCGGCACCGGGCCTCCGGCTTGAGGCTAGCATGGTAACATAGGGTCGGGATGTCGGCGCCCTGCTCGGCGCAGATCTTCAATAGGCTTTTGGAGCCGTCCGCCTCGATCTCTTTTCCGTCCAGCGTGATTTTCATCAGATCCTCTTCCCCGTCAAAATCTTCTTTTTCGCATCCGATCCTTTTCCTCATCCGATTCTCTTCTCCGTCAAATTCTCTTTTTTGCATCCACTTCTTTTCCTCATCCAATCTTTTTCCGCTTGTTCGCGTACTCCTCGAAATCCTGCGGGAAATGGAGCATGGCGGTGAGCACGTGGTTGCCCGAGGTCTGCCCAAGCCCGCACAAGCTCGTGGCCTGGATGTGCTCCGCCAGTTCCTGTATTGTTGCGAGGTCTTCGCTCCCGGCTTCCCCTTCGCGCACTTTCTTGAGCAGGTTGAGCAGGCGGATGTTGCCTTCCCGGCACGGGGTGCACTTCCCGCACGACTCGTACGCGTAGAATTTCGCGATGGAATACGAGATGTCGGCCACGTTGTGCGTCTCGTCGATGAAGATGATGGAGAACGCGCCGTGCTGGCACTCTTCCATCCGGATGCTTTCGGGCGTGAGGGCCATATCCTCGTCCACGGGCATAATGCCGCCGAAGCATCCGAACGACATCGCCTTAAGCTTTCTTGCGGGTTTGGCCAGCCGGACGAGCTGGGAGACTTTCACCCCGAGCGGAAGCTCGTGCACGCCGGGCCTTGACACGTTTCCGGAAAGCGAGAACAGGCGCAGGTCCGCGTTCCAGTCGTCGTAGAGCAGGGCCTGGGGCACGCATGCGAACGTTTCCACGTTGTTGATGACCGTCGGCTGGCCCCAGAGGCCCTCGGTCGTTGGATACGGCGGCTTGAACATCGCCCGCCCGGGGAAGCCCATGATGGACTGGAGAATGGCGGTCTCTTCGCCGCAGATGTACGCTCCCGCCCCGCGCACGATGGTGATGGACACGTCCAGGCCGGATTTTTCCACCAGCCTCCCGGCCGTCCTCTCCAATCCCTTGCGCAGGAATTCGTATTCGCCTCGCAAATAGATGAAGCATTCCTTCGCGCCCAGCACGTACGCCGCGATGAGCACGCCTTCGATCACTGCTTGCGGGTTCTTTTCCAGGATGAGCCGGTCCTTGAAGGTGCCCGGCTCGCCCTCGTCCGCGTTGCAGATGATATACCTCGTATCCGTGTTCACGCCCAGAGCCATGCGCCATTTCTTCGCGGTGGGAAAGGCCGCGCCGCCCCGTCCGACCAGCCCTTTCTTCTCCAGGAGTTGCAGCACGCCTTCCGGCCCGAGCAGGCGCGCTTTCCTGAGCGCCCGCATCCCCGTCTTGCGAAGAATCTGCATCATGGACATCTGCACCTATCTGGCCTTGCTTTTTTTGTCCGCACGCCGCGCCTGTTTCGTGCTGCTTTTTTTCGTCCGCAGGCCTCTGATCACTTTGCATATCCGGGCTTTCGTGAGTTCGGTGCAGGGCTTCCCGTCGACCAGCATGGCTGGCGCGCCGTCGCAGCAGCCGATGCACGAGGTCTTGTATAGGCTGATGCGCCCGTCGGGCGTGGTCTCGCCAACCCGGATGCCCAGCTCCTTCTCGAGGCATTTCTCGATGCCGGTGCCCCCGTTGAGCACGCAGGAGGGCGAGCCGCACAAGTCCAGCGTATGCTTGCCTTGCGGCCTTGTCTTGAGCATGGAATAGAAAGTGGCCACCGCGTAAACTCGGGAAATCGGGATGTCCTCTTCCGTGCTGATGCGCTTGAGCGCCTCTTCGGAGAGGTAGCCGTGCCTTTCCTGCGCCTCGTGCAATACGTTAAGCAGGATCCTGCGCTTTTTTCCGGCCATATCCAACGTCTCCCAACTTCCCGGCTCGGATTACTGTTTTTTTATTACCAGACGGTGCTCACTCTTATAAAATAACCGGCCGAAGGAAGTACGGCGCGTCCGAGGCGAGCGCATGGACTTCAGATGGAAGTGGTGGCATGGGCTTTGAATTGAATTTCATCCGCAAGAACGGTTCGCCCTTCTCCTCATGGCATCTTTACGACTACGAGCTTTCCGCCATGCAGGAGAACCTCGAGATGGCCGTCTATTGCGTGGTCTGCTTCTTCCTCCCCTTTTTCCTGTCCGAGCAGCTCGTGCTGGGCACGCTCGTGAACGCGGGCCTCGTGCTGGGTGCGCTCAACCTGCGCGGCTGGAAAGTGCTGCCCGTCATCCTCCTGCCCAGTTTCGGCGTGCTGGCGGCCGGCCTCCTCTTCGGCTCGTTCACCTACCACCTCGTCGCGCTCATCCCGGCCATCTGGGTCGGCAACGCGCTCCTGGTGTGGGCGGTCAAGGAATTCGCGCTCACCAAAAAGATGAACCGGCTCCTGGCGTTGGGCGTGGGCATCGGCTCGAAGGTGGCCTGGCTGTTTGGGATCACATTCGCGCTTGTTTCGCTCGGCTTCGTGCCCGCGATGTTCCTGACGGCGATGGGCCCCGTGCAGCTCTATACGGCGGCGGCCGGAAGCGTGCTGGCGCTGGGCGCGCAGGAAATGAAAAAGAGGATATAGCGGCCCTTCCTTTCTTGTCTGGCGAGGATGAGGGCGGCCCGAGCCGCCTTTTCTCAATCGTTTTTGTCCGCCTTGATGATCATTTTTTCTTCCCTTTTTTCATTCCGATCTCCTTGGCATTCACCACGTTGACCGGCTTCCCGGCCAGGAATCCCTCGACGTTCTCCAGGCTGGTGTCCACGATGCGCCGGAGCGCCTCCTGGCTGTTGAAGGCGTTGTGCGGCGTGATGATGACGTTGGGCTTGTTGTAGAGAATCTGGTTGGCCACCACGGTGCGCAAGTCGAACGAGCCCGAGAATTCGGGCGAGACGAGCTGCCTCTCTTCCTTGATGGCCCGCTCCTCCTCGAGCACGTCGAGGCCCGCGCCGCCGACGTGGCCGGAGAGGATGGCGTCCACGAGCGCCTTGTTGTCGATGAGTCCGCCGCGCGCCGTGTTGATGAGGATGACGCCCTTCTTCATCTTGGCGATGGTCTCCTTGTTGATGATGTATTTCGTGCCGGGGGTGAGCGGCGTGTGCAGGCTGATGATGTCGGATTCATTGAGCAGCTCATCGAGCGACACGGATTTGCAGGTGAGCAATTCCATGAGGTTCGCGTCCGCGTAGGGGTCATAGACGCGCACGTGCATGCCCAGGGCCTTGGCGGTCTTGGCCACGTGCGAGCCGATCTTGCCGAATCCGATGAGCCCCAAGGTCTTGTCCGCGAGATCGAAGGTGTGCAGGCCCTCGAGGGAGAAGTTGCCCTGCCGGGTGCGCTCCACCGACTGCACGATCTTCTTGGAGAGCGCGAGCATGAGCGCGAGGGTGTGCTCGGCCACGGTGTGCGAGCCGTAAGAGGGCACGTTGGCCACCGGGATGCCCCGCTTCGAGCACGTGGCCAGGTCGATATGGTCGAATCCGGTCGAGAAGGTGGTGATCATCCTCAGTTTGGGCATCTTCGCCAGCTGCGCGGCCCCCACCCTGGAATAGATGAACACGCCCAGCACGTCCGCCTTCGCGGCATGCGCGACGTTCTTCTCGTCCATCGGCCCGTCGATGAACGTCAGCGCGTGGCTTTTTAGGCAGCTCTTGACGTGGGCCCGTTCCCATTGCTCCAATTCATAGAACACGATATTCGCCATTTTTCCACCCCAAACTTTCCCATGTCCGTTTTTCTTTTCATACCCGCTTTCCACCGGCTTTCCCAAATCCAAAACATGCCATTTTTCTTCTTTCATAACTCGAATCTCACCCAGTCCGCATTTTTTAACCTGCACTCCCAGAGCCGGGGCGGCCGGATCCCGCTCAAAAGGCTTGCGCAGGCGATGTCGAACACCCCGTGCGAGACCACGAGGATCCGTTTTCCAGGATGGGCTTTCCTCACCCACGCCAGGAAGCGCCGGGCTCTTCCCAGCACGTCGTTCCAGCTCTCGCCGCCCGGCACGGTCTTCAGGAAATGGCTCCGGCGGCCGTCCTCATAGGGGAAGAACCGCTCCGGGCGCTCTTTCACGAGCTTGAGCATGGAGTGGCCGCTCCAGTTCCCGCAGTCCTGCTCGGAAAGCAGGCCGAGCCGGATCGCCGCAAGGCCGTATCTTTTCTCGAAATAATGCGCCGTCTGCCTCGCGCGCTTAAGCGGGCTGGTGAAAATGATATCCGGCCTCTCCTTCCATCCTCGTGCGAGCGCCCGGGCCTCCGCCCGCCCCTTTCGGGTCAGGGGCGTGTCCCTCCTCGTCCCGTTGAGGATGTGGCGGGCGTTGCCGCCCGCGCGCCCGTGGCGTACCAGCCAAAGCTGGGTCTTTCGCGCCATCGTCCTCGTCATCGTGGGATTTGTTTTCCTTCCCATCCGCCTCGGCCCATCTACCCTCGCGATGGTTAAAAACGTTGCCGATGGTCATTACCGGTTTGTCTGTAGTCGCTGTGTAAGAATGAAAAAGAGGGAAAGAACGAAAAAAAGGAAAATAAATGGAAAAAGAGGGGAAGAACGAAAAAAAAAGGAAAATAAATGGAAAAAGACGAAAAAGAAAAGAAAGATAAAAACAGAAAGGGTTTTTTCTTTATTGGACCTTGTAGCTGGCGCTCACCGACGCGGTCAGTCTGGCCATGCCTGCCGAGATCTGCGCCGGAACGGGCGCCGCCCCGCCCGCGCTCATGTCTGCGGCGCGGTAGTTGACATTCGCCACGGGCTGGACATATCCGTATCCTTCTTGCATGCTGTTCAGCCGGACGATCTTCACGCCCGAGGCGGATGCCATGGCCTGGGCCTTCTGCCCGGCATTCCCGGCCGCCTGCTCAAGCAGCAGGTTGTACGTGCTCCGGCTCAGGTTGTCCGAAAGCCCGAAGGACACGCCATCCACGTTGTTCGCCCCGTTCTGCACGGCCAGCTTAAGGATGGTGCCGGCCTGCTCCACGCGGTAGGTCACCACGCGCACGCTGTTGGTGAGCACATATCCTTTGTCCACCATGGTCTTGTCGTTCTCGGACCACTCGGTCCAGCGGTCGAGCGAATAGCCGACGGTCTTGATGTTCTCGGCCGGCACGCCAAGTGCCTGCACGGCCTCCGTGATGGCCTGCACGGTTCTGTCGTTGTCCTGCTGGATCAGAGCCGGATCGGCACCCCGGCTCACCACTGAGAACGAGATTTCCGCCTTGTCCGGCGCCACTTCGGTCTGGGCATCCGCATTGACGCTGATGCTCGATGCCAGCAAGTCGGGCGCCGTGGTGTTGATGCTGATGGCGCATCTGTCCTTGCAGAGCACGCTGCCCTGTCCACCGGATCCGCTCATCCAGAGCGCGCCCGCCAACAGGGCCGCGGCCAGCACGATGGCGAAGGCGAGCGGAATGAGGGATCCGTGCGCATAAGCTTCTTTTTCCATAACCATTTTCCCACCTCTAAGCGCTGGGCTTATGCGACTATAAAACATTGGCTCGTTTTTAATGATTGGGTTATCGTTCGCCTCTCTTTTTCTCATAACCTGACTTTCTTACAACCTGACGATGCCGCAGTTCTTCGCGTCCGGTCGTTTCCACGCCTCCTTGTCGTCAAACCCGCGCCGGAGCGCGTAGCAGCAGTTCATGAAGTCCGAGTGGGACACGACGACCACCCTCTTCCCGGCGTATTCGCGGTCCATCTTCGAGAGGAATTTTTCCGCCCGGTGCTTCATCTGCTCCCAGCTCTCGCCGCCGGGCGGTTTGATGACGTGGATTTGGCCAGCCATCCGGTCGTTGTGGATGCCTCGCGCGCGCCCGGCGACCAGCGCATCCATGTTCCGGCCCGAATAGTCCCCGTAATCCTGCTCGCGCGCGAGCGGCTCGAGCTTGATGTTCGTCCTCCATTTCGCGGCCAGCGGCCGGGCGGTGGCGATGGCCCTCGTGAGCGGGCTGGAGAGGAGGGCGGCCGGCTTCATGTCCTCCGGCCATTCTTGAGCGAGCTTCTTGGCCTGCGCCACCCCGTCCCGGTCAAGCATGGCGTCGATGCGGCTGCCGTTGAGCACGCCCTTGAGGTTGCCCTTGCACTTGCCGTGGCGAACCATCCAGACGAAGGCCCGTTTTCGGCGCGATTTTGCTTGTTCGGGTTTATGGCGCGCCTTCGCGCGTCCGAGAATAATGCGTGCGCCGGCTCGTCCGAACCGCTTCGAGCGGCCGAGATTCGGGCGTGCTTTGGTGCTTCCGAACCCATGGCGGGCCTTTTCGCGTTCGGGTTTATGGCGTGCCTTAGCCTTGTTGCCCATGCCTTGGCTTTCCCCATATACTTTTAAAGATTTAACACCGAAGAGAATACCATACTCTTTACCTGCCGGAACAGCGAAAATTTCCGCCAAAGGGAAAACGAGGCTTGAACCGAGGTTATCTTATGGTCCGCAAAGAATACGTCGTGGATGAAGTCCAGAAGATGATGAGCAACCTGACGAACGTGCGCAACGTGGCCATCTGCGCCCACGTCGACCACGGCAAGACCACGCTCACCGACTCGCTCGTGGCCCGCGCCGGCCTCATCTCCAAGGAGACCGCCGGCGAGCAGCGCATGATGGACTTCGACGAGCAGGAGCAGGCCCGCGGCATCACCATCAAGGCGGCCAACATATCGCTCGCCTTCCAGCTGCGCGAGAAGGACTACCTCGTCAACCTCATCGACACGCCCGGCCACGTCGATTTCGGCGGCCACGTCACGCGCGCCATGCGCGCGGTGGACGGCGTCATCCTGGTGGTCGATTCCGTCGAGGGCGTCATGCCCCAGACCGAGACCGTGCTGCGCCAGGCGCTAAAAGAGAAGGCGCGCCCCTGCATCTTCATCAACAAGATCGACCGGCTGGTCAACGAGCTGCAGCTCACCGACGTGCAGATGCAGCAGCGCCTGCTCAAGATCTTCGCCCAGATCAACAAGCTCATCGAGCAGTACGCCCCGCCCGAGCAGAAGGAGAAATGGCTCATCGACGTCAAGAAGGGCACCATCGCCTTCGGCTCGGCCTACCACAAATGGGCCATCTCCACCAAAGCGATGGAGCGCTTCAACATCAAGTTCGCCGACATCTTCAAGTACTGCCGCGAGGGCGAGGAAGGCCACAAGACCCTGCGCGAGAAATCCCCGCTGGATGAGGTGCTGCTCGACATGATCGTCGAGCATTTGCCCTCTCCGGCGGAAGCGCAGCCGTACCGCATCCCGACCATCTGGGCCAAGGGCGACATGGAATCCGAGCAGGGCAAGTCCATGCGAATGTGCGATGCCAACGCCAAGACCATCGGCGTGTGCGTCGGCGTGGTCAACGACCCGCACGCGGGAGAGGTGGCCATCGTGCGCCTCTTCGCCGGCCGGGTGCGCAAAGGGGACATGCTCTACCTCGCCGCTCGTTTCGCTTCCGAGAAGGTGCAGCAGGTGGCCATCTACATGGGCCCCGACCGGGTGATGGTGGACAACGTCGTCGCCGGAAACATCGTGGGCATCGTGGGCCTGCGCGACATCTATGTCGGCGAGACCGTGTCCGACGGTCCGTGCGAGCCTTTCGAGCAGATCAAGCACTATTCCGAGCCGGTCGTCACGAAGTCGATCGAGGCCAAGGATTCCAAGGAACTGGCCAAGCTCATCATGGTGCTGCGCGCGCTGGCCAAGGAGGACCCGACCCTCAAAGTCGAGCTCAACCAGGACACGGGAGAGCACCTCATCTCCGGCATGGGCGAGCTGCACCTGGAGATCATCGAGTACAAGATCACCAAGGAGAAGGGCGTGGCCATCACCACCTCGCCCCCCATCGTCGTCTACCGCGAGATCATCAGCGGCAATTCCGGCGTGGTGGAAGGCAAGTCGCCCAACAAGCACACCAAGCTCAAATTCGAGGTCGAGCCCCTGCCCGAGACCGTCATCAAGGCGTTCGACGAGGGCAAGATCCCCGAGGGCAAGCCCAAGGGCAAGGTGCTGGTCGAGACCCTGGTCGAGGCGGGCCTGCCCCGCGACGAGGCGAAGAGCGTGGTGGACATCCACAACCGCTCCATCTTTATCAACGACACGCGCGGCATCCAGTACCTCAACGAGATCATGGAGCTCATGATCCAGGGCTTCGAGGAGGCGCTGGACAAGGGGCCCCTGTGCAAGGAGCGGGTGTTCGGCGTGAAGGTGAAAATCATCGATGCCACCATCCACGAGGACCCGGTCCACCGCGGCCCGGCCCAGATCATCCCGGCCACCAAGCGGCCCATCTACGCGGCCCTCCTGTACGCGGGCGTCACCTTGCAGGAGCCCAAGCAGAAGATCACCATCCTCGTGCCCGGCGACTACATGAGCAACGTCATCACGCTCGTGCAGGGCCGGCGCGGCACGATGCTGGACATCCAGCAGGAAGGCGAAGGGGCCACGCTCGTCGCCAAACTGGCCGTGTCCGAATTGTTCGGATTCTCCAACGACCTGCGCAGCGCCACGCAAGGGCGCGCCATCTGGTACCAGGAATACGCCGGATTCGAGCCCCTGCCGCGGGAAATGCTGCTCAAGACCGTCAAGCAGATCCGCGAGCGGAAAGGGGACAAGCCCGATCCGCCGACGCCCGCCGACTTCCTGGAATAAGGGAAGGAGGCCCGCGCGGACAAAACGAAAAAGGAAGCACGCTGGCAAAACAACGATCCGGGGCGCGAGGCGAGCGCGCCCGTTTCCTTCTTTGTTTCCTTCTTTTGATTTTTCCTTTCTTTTGATTTTTTTATCTGCGCCGTTTCCTTCTTTTTATCCTTTCCATCTCCTACCATATCTATAAAAATCCAGCCTCGCTATCCTCCCCATGGAACTTCACCCCAACGTGTTGCTCTATATCCTCAAGCGGGAATGGGCGTTTTTCTCCCTGGGCATCCTCCTCGTTCTGGCGGGCATCGCCACCCCCTTCATGGGCGCCCCGTTCGAATTCAGCCTCGTGTCGGGTGCCATCGGCGTCTTCCTGCTCGTGTTCACCGCGGGCTATTCGCATCTTTACTGCCAGACCACCCGCCTCTACCTGTCCGGCGAGGAGATCGTCTATGATTCGGGCATCCTGAACAAGATATCCCGCCGGATCCCATTGCATATCTTCAGCGAAACGGCCATCCAGCGCACCTTCTTCGACACGCTCCTGGGCTCCGGCACCCTGCGCGTCTATGGCCGGCCGGGCTCGCATGCCGACATCTCGGTCTCGGAAGTCAAATTGGCCGACATCAAGGCGATGCAGGGGGCCATCCTGGAGCTGGTGCACGAGCTGCCGCCCAGCCTGCCGGACCAGTACGGTGTCGCGGACCCGAGCAAGGCCCCGAAGCCGGCCGCCCCGGCCCCGGCGAAAAAATAGGAAAAAAATCAGGCGCCCGGCGTATCGCCACTCGTTTTCCCGGCCGTCCCGCAGGCATCCGGTTTTCGCAACGCCTTCCTCTGTTTTTTTGGAATCTCCTGGTTTTCAGGCCTGCCCTCACATCCCGGTCACTTCCTTGGCCTGGGCCAGGAAGATGGCGATGAGATAGACGCCATAAGCGGCCAGGAACAGCATCCCGCCCGTCCGCACCAGGCGCCGGTCGGTTGCCGCGGCGTAGAAGAGCAGGATGTTGGCGGCCAGCGTGAGCATGTAGGACACGCTTTTTTCCATCAGGTGGCGCAGCACGAGCAGCCAGGTGATGGCGGCCAGGATGCCGGCCACGATGGCGACCGAGAAGGCGGAAGCCAGCAAGCCCGCCACGGCCACCGGGTTGATGGGCACGTTGGCGGCGATGAGCTGGATGAGCACGATGGCGCTGATGATGCACAGCGAATCGGTGAGGGCGGATTCGAGCGTGAGCAGGTTGCGCGTATCGGGCGAAATGGAAGCCTTTTCCACCAAGGTGATGACGATGGTCGAACAGGTGCCGCCCAGCACGGCGCCCAAAAGAAGGCCCGGCAGCAGGCTCCATCCCAAGCCGGTCCATGCCAGCAGGGCCACGCCGGCCACGGTGAGCACGAAGGTCAGGGCCGTGAAGGCCACGGCCTTGGGGATGGTGCGCACAAACTGGAAAATCGGCAAGCTGATGCCGCCGTTGAACAACATGATGACGAGCGCCAGGGCCCCGATGAAGGGGGCGAGGCCGGCCAGCACCGAACCGGGCCCGGAATCCACCACGTGCAGCAGGGGGCCGAGGATGAAACCCAGCGCCATGAGCACCAGCACGGACGAGATGCGCGTGCGCTCGAAGATGAGGTTGGCCGCGAATCCCGAGAAGAGGATGATGCTCAGGACGAGGAACAGTTCATACATGGCCGATCACGCCCTTTGAACGGGCCGGGTGTTTTTATTCGTGCCTGTCTTGCGCCTATCGTTTCCCTCGGCAACCGGGCGTGGATGAAAATGAGCGCCCCAGCCGGGCTTTAGACAAAAAGTGCCACTTTGCAACTCTTAGACGTTCAAATCCCGACAAAATCAATGGAAATAAAGGCATTTTCGACTCCAACCTTCTATCTCAGACTTCTTCTACTTAAAATTAGTCGAACGGCTTTCCAAACAGGGATTCGGTTTTCCATTTATGCGCCATTTTTGTCCAGACAGCATTTCTTATACTTCTTTCCTGAACCGCAGGGGCAGGGCTCGTTGCGGCCTATCTTGCGAGGAAGCGGGGCGGTCGGCAATGACGTTTTTCCAGCCGTGCCGATATCTTCATATTCGGAAACGGGAGTCAGATGAGAATGCTCGACCTCTTTCTCCGTGAGTATCGCGATGAATTTTAGGCATTCTTCCTCGTTGGCCGAGAAGAAGATTGCTCCCTCCACGACCTCAGCGAAGAACTTCGCGCCGAGCAAGCCAGATGCAATCTGATCATCTTCGTCATAATACGGGCTTCCCTCTTCACCCATGCGGCTCATATCCATTTGGATTTCGGCAAGCGGGCGCCAAGCCAACTCCCGTTCGACTTTCCCGCCCCGCATCCTAAATACCCTGATGTCCTGTCCTTTGGCGTATTTGAAGAGGAGTTCGATTATTTGGTCATGATCGAAAGATTTCTTCTGAGTGAAATCAAGAATTACCTCGAAATAATAGTCGAAACCGAAGATTTGCTCGAGCTCCTCATAGGGCTTACCAGTCAATTCCATAAACGCTCCCATTCAACCGGATTTTTCATCCGCCTTTTCCGTCATCCATTTCCAGGCCGGCACCATCTTGACTTTGCGCCCGTCCACTCCGAAATGGTCTTCCTGTTCCAGCGTGACAATCGTCCCTTCATCCAGCCTGAATTTCTTCATGGCCAGAACAAGGCCGTCTATCTCACGCTGGCGGTTGCTGTCTTCCATCTTGTGGCAGACTTGGACGGCTGAGCTTATCCGCCCTTTCTGTTTGAGCAGGAAGTCGCACTCACCCGCTTCTTCTTTGTAATAATACAATTCCTTTCCCTGACGCCTCAATGCCAGAAATACGGCATTCTCAAGCATCCGGCCCTCATCTGCCGAGAAAGAAAGCGAATTTGCTCTCGCCAAACCGTTGTCTATGCAGTAGGCCTTCTTTGGGGCCACCAATTGCTTGGCTGGAGAGTAGTCGAAACCGGGCAGGTAGAAGAACAGGTAGCTGTCCTCCAGGTAGGTGCCATATTGCGTTATGCTGTTGGTGGATCCCGCGTCAAAGACTTTCCTCAAACGATTGTAGGAAAATTCCTTACCCACATTGGAAACCAGATGGAGCGCCATGTCCTTGAGCAGTTTGCCATCCCTGATCGGGTATCGAGTCATGATGTCGCGCGATAGTATGTCTGCGAGCAACTCTTGCAAGACCTCGTCCCGCTCCTTTTTGAGATAGGCCGGGAATCCGCCTTCGCGCAGATAGCGCTTGGCGCTTGCGGCATCTGCCTTTATGCCTCGGAAAGACAGAAATTCAGAATATGAGAATGGGAAAAGCTCATACGTGAGGTGCCGACCCGTCAAGAGGGTGCCTAATTCCTTAGACAATAGAGAAGCATTGGAACCGGTGAGCACGAACTTCTTGCCCTTGCCCAAGGAGCCGCTGACATAACGCTCCCATCCCTTGATGTTCTGAACTTCATCGAAAAGGCACAGCTCGGCCGGCCCGAATTCCTCAGTCAGGACCTCTTCCAGACGGTGGAAGTCCTGCGCCTCGAAACCCGCGAGACGGGAATCCTCGAAACTGGTGTAATGGAATTTCTTGGCCCGCTTTGCCAACTGGCGCAAAAGCGTGCTCTTGCCGCCCCGGCGCACACCAGAAATGACGGTGGCGAAATCAGCGTCCGGGCTTATCCCTTTGGTGAGCTGCCTCGGGAGGTCTTTTTCGTCCATCTCGAGATCTGCCCTCTGCTTTCGCACCACCTGCTGCATGGTTTCGACCGGTATCATGGCACTATTGAATCCTAGGAAGTATATAAAGGTGTGCAATATATCGCACACTTCTGTGCAGTATGATGAACACTACTGTGCATTAGTAATGCGCACTTTGCTGTTCTGTCATGTAATTCGATTACATGACAAATCCAAAAATGGTTCCCCCGCCTCTATCTGATAAATGAGATCAAGGCCTAATATAATATGGTCTTTAGTGTATAAAAATGTATTCGCCCCAGCCGGGATTTGAACCCGGATCGTGAGCTTTCGCCTTTCCAGGCTACTCGCATTCGTGCATCGGTAGCACTTGCCATTCGGAGGCTCGCGTCCTATCCAGGTTGGACTACCAGGGCAGCATCAGCTATGGCGCATCGCAAATTTATAAACCAAATGAGACGTGTTTTCGCCATATGCTGCGGTCTCCGTCTTCAGCCCGTCCATTTTTTCACAAACGCAGGCCTCGAACGATACCATTCAATTTTATTAACCTTAAGAATTCCACTCTCCCATGACTTCGAAGGATTTCAAGATCCAGCTTCTTTTAGTCACACTCCTCTCAGTCGTCTTTTTTTCTCAACCCGCTTATTCAATGAGCGCATGCACTTCAATATCCGATTGCCCGTCGTACGCCCAAAGCTGTGACAATCACATCTGTACGTTGAAGTCCGGTTTCTGCGACGATGTCGCCGACTGCCGCTGGGCGGTGGAAACTTGCATCGACCATCGCTGCGCACCCATCGTCAACTGCTCTTCGGATGCCGGCTGCGCCCAGTCATGGCACGAATGCAAATCCTATGGGAGATGCGCTCCGAAAGCTGGTTTCTGCGATTCGTCTGCTGACTGTTCCGCCTCCGGCGAATATTGCAATGATGCGGATCATCGCTGCGCGCTCTATTCCGGACATTGCAGGACCAATTCAGACTGCGATACTTCATGGCAGCAATGCTCCGCCGGCACCTGCGCTCCCCAGCAAGGGCGATGCAATTATTCGTCCGATTGCAATCTCGGCTATTTTGATGGTCCCTATTCCTGCGATTCCGATGCGCACATCTGCCGGCTCACGCCGGGGCGTTGCCTCGACGATTCACTCTGTCCAGCTTATCAGCAGTGCAATCTTGGCTATTGCATCCGCCGGGAAGGCTTCTGCGATGAAACCGGCGCCTGCCCGGCGGTTGTGCAGCAATGCAATCTCACCACGCACAAGTGCGACCCTGTCGGCCCTTCCTGCGAGAGCAACCTCGGTTGCACTTCGGACAAAAAATGCTTTTTCCGTGTGTGTGTCCAAAAGGACGGCTGGTGCGACCGGGACGACGACTGCATGGGCTGGCAGTCTTGCGACCGGGGCTCCCTCCGGTGCATCCTGAAAACCGGTTTCTGCCAGGATGATTCCGACTGCCCAGATGGTTCATGCACGGCGCACCATTGTCTTATCCAGAATTCATCCGGCACCAATCTTACGCCGTCCAATCTCACTCCCCAAACGCCGGCCTCCAACGCGTCATTGGGCAGTCTCAGCGGCCGCGTCTACTTCGATGACCTTCAGTTCGACCGTTTTTCCGAGCCCGGCCAGGTGCGATATCTTCTGGTCCGCCGCAGCCTGCCCCAAGTGCCCTATCATCTCCGCTATGGCAACGACGATTATTTCGGGAGCACTGGTGAGGACGGTCGGTATGAAATAGTTTTCGATCCACCCCTTCCTATCGTCCCCGGGCAGATGGCCAACTTTTCCATCAAGCTCGAAGAGGCCAACGGCGAGTTCTACGTGGGTTACGGCACGTTCCGCCACCCGTTCGGGGGCTCCGATTTCTACGGCGGCGATCCGGTCCAGTTCTGGAGCGCCTTCGAGCTTCCTTCCGATTCCGTTTCGTCCATCCGGGATTTCGACACCTTCCAGGTCACCAACGAGACTGACGTGAACTTCTACAAAGGATATGCCGAAACTCTAGCCAGAATCCACAAGTTAATCGACTGGAGCGTTGGGGAGTCGACGACCTATCATTTTGATCAAAAGGATCTCCCATATGTCCAGTTTTCAAAAATCTATGCCAACACCTATCAGGCGATGCGCTACACCCGCGACGTGCTCAAGCAGCCGCTTCTGCCAAGGTCGGAGCCCGTGCTTATTACGCCAAAAGCAGATGACGTACTGCACACCTGCGAATTCGGCGTGGCCATCGGTCTCGCGCACGCCGGCATCGACGAGCAGGATGCGCCCATGAACCGGGAGTGGCACGAATACGGTCATGGCGTGATGTGCGGCGGTTTCGTCGAATATCCATATCAGAGAAGCGAAATCCACCACGGAGGCCTCCAAAATCCAACTTCCACCGATTCTTTCATGGAAGGCTGGGCCGTGGAGTTTGCTGCCTTGGTGAGTCGGGACACGGGAACCCCCCATCCGGAAATGTATCCGGTGCAGGATTCCCTGGTTCCGCTCGAGTTCAACTACCCGGTCCGTCCCAGCGAGGTTAAGGACTACTCATGGTGGTTCAGTGAGGATATCTCGGCTTCCTCTCTTCTTTGGGACCTGACGGACGACAAGAGCGACCTGGATCATGACCATGCCCAGCTCGACCCGGCCGGGCTATGGGCGTTTCTCAAACAAGACAATTTCACATTCTCTGACGGCCGCCATGGCTCCATCCGTAATCTCGCCGATCTTTACGATGCGCTCAATTCCACCGATCGCTGGGGACTCAAGGCGGACGATGACTCCGACGGAATCAACAATCTGGACGAGTTGTTCATCTCGCGCGGCATTTTCCGGGATTTGGATCGCGATGGCCGCTATCGCGCCGGCGAGCCCGTCGGCTCTCTGCTGCAGCCGGATGGCACTGTCCGCCGCCAACTCCTGCTTTCCAACGATACATTATTAACGATCGAGCATCCTATGGGGTTAAACCCATTCACCCCGTTCCAGGCCGAAGTGGCCGATGTCGATGTCCGTCTCGCAGCTCCTTATCAGAATCTGTCTTATCACTACAAAGCCCGTCTGTCTCCCGGCAAGCCCGAACTTCATCTTCTTCTGCCTCCCCCCGATTATCTGTCCAGCGTATTGGTACGTATCACCTCTCCCGGTTCCAAAACACTTACTCGGCCCTATGCGATTAACAGTTCGGTTTATTACCAAAAGTTGGAATCCGGAGAAGGATTGGGAAATTATTCCGTGATTCTCATGCCCCGCGGCTTGGACCAGGCCCCACAAGAATGTCCCATCGGGTATACTTTAGATCACGAATACTATGATTGCGTTCCCCTGCCCCCGAGAGAACAAACGATTTTTTGGGCCGGCATGCTCTGCCTCTCCGCCATCGTCATCATTATCGTGTTGGGTCTCGTGCTGTTGGCATGGAACTGGTTCATCAAGAAGAAAGATCCCGAGTGATCGCCTCTTCTGCCTCATTCTCTATCTTTATAAATTTGAATCGGGCAAATAAGTCCGTTCCGACGGCATTTTTAGGGGGAGAATCAGAAAGGAGCGTGGAAAATGAAGAGGGGGACGGTGGTTGCCGTTCGGTTCCCCCTCTGCGTTTTTCGCCGGGTTGGCAGAGAGGCTATGCGTCCGCCTGCAGAGCGGAATAGAGGGGCTCGATTCCCCTACCCGGCTATTCATATCTGGTGGGAAGAAGGGTTTAAAAACGATGAGAATCCATATAAAGGATAACATAGTTCTGAGTTTAGGCTGGTCTAGCATGGAAAAGAAGTTTTATCTTCAATCGGCAGATAAGCCGTTGCAAGAGATAGGCTTACGGGCGCAGGTCGTATCATTTCTTATGGCCCAAGGCGTTAAAGAAGGCAATGTCTTGAATGATGAAGAAGATGAGAAAAAGGTCATCGTAGCAATCCGAACAGATGATAAAGATGATACTAAGATTAATGATTTAAGAGACATGCTGGTTAAGCATCTGAACGGACTCAATAAAAATGATTTGTGCTATTCTAATTTTCCGAATAATCTCATTGCCAGCGAATTGCATGATTTGAACAATCCACATGTAGTGGGGGTTCTGAACATGAGCGATTTAGCAACCTCATTAATGCTGGAGCAGACCAGTAAAGGCGCCGGTGCCATGATAAACACCTTCGGAAAAATGACAACAATAGCTACAGCAATGACCGCAATGGCCACTGCTATGACAACGATGGCCACTACGATGGAAAAACTGCCCGAAAGGATAGCCGTGAAACTGGGAGAGGTCATAAATAAGCAATCCTAGTGAATAGGAGCTTCGTTTTCTATTCATTTTCTGCGGGTTTTATCGGTTTTCATCCACAAAGCGCTATTAAATTTTCCCCGGTTACCCTAACCGATGGTTGAGTTCGAAAAGCATTGGAAATTCTTCCTCGCGGCAGCCGTCCTCTGCTTTCTGGCGGCCCTCATCGTCCTCGCATTCCTTGCCTCGACGGCCTACCAACTCCGGTCCACCCAAGCCAATCTGTCCTTATCCCAAGCGCAGAACGAGAATCTCTCCCGCAATGTCGCAGCCCTTTCCTCCCAGAAAAGCGATCTGCAATACTCATTGACCTCGCTGAATTCCACCCTCATTTCCACGCAGGAAGCGTTAAGCGCGAAAGAGGCCCAGGCGCAGCATCTTCAATCCGATCTTGACGAAGCCCAATCCAACCTCTCTTCGGCGCAATCCAGCATCCAAATCCAGCAGCAGAGCATCCAGCAGCTCCTCTCCGAAATCAGCGACACCCGGTCCACGCTCAACAGCACCTGGCAATGGCTCAAGGACAACGACTATCTCCCGGTCAATTTCAGCTGGAATTCGGACATCTTCAAGCAGCGCATCAGCGAGGACTGCATCGACCAAGGGAAGCTCAACGCCGGCTGCATCAGCTATCGCATGCAAAGCACCGCCCTCTCCCTGCGCTACCGCAATGACATCGACGCCGGCAAGACGGACCACCTCCAATCCCTCACGGAGACCATCCAGCGCGAAGGCGGAGACTGCGAGGATTATTCGCTTTTCGTCAAGGCTGCGCTCAATTCGATCAAGGCCGAAAAAAAGAACCTCGACATCGTGGCCTGGACAAGGGGCGAGGGCGAATTCGTCATCTATCCGCGCGCAAGTGCGCACCCAACATCCTATTTCTATTATCCGAACGCGACGGGGGTCGATATGGGTTCCCTGGACCATCTCCACCCCTACGTGATCTGCTATAGCGTCGGCTCGTCCGGCCATTGCACGATCGCCTTGTCTGACAATGAGATAAAAACAAGTTCGCAGGTCAACATGCTTGCCAATGCGCGCGTGTTCGAGCCCCAGAACGGGCAATATCTGGGCATGGTAGGGAAAGAGTTCTCGGTGTGCGAGCCGTCCGTTGGCGACTGCCAGGAGAGGATAAACAACATCTTCCTGATGATAAGCGACGACGACATCTACCAGGCCTATTCGGGCCAATGGACCGGGCAGGTGGATTACATCCAGAAACTTTCCAAAGTGCAAAATGAATTCCAGACAAGCGCATCCATAAGATAAGAATATATACTCTCGACTCGCCTATCTATCCATCAGCACGGTATCAATCCAAAAAGGTGAAACTTATGAGAAAAAGAACATCCCGAGTCCGAACGACCTCGCGCAAGCGGATAACCTCCTCGAAGGCCAAAGCCAAGAAGCTGCGCGGAAAATCCCAGTCCATGCGGGACAAGGGCTGCAAGCGCTGCCGCTGCTAATGTAATTCTCTTTTCTTTCTATCATTACCTTTCATTCTTTTTCTATTCAGTAACCATCTTAAATCTTGTCCGTTTCCCTTTTCCATGCATTCGCGGTATAAGCCGACACCCCCTCCATCTTCGCTTTCCCGCCCTTCTTTCCGCGCCCAAATCTCGACCGAACTCATCGCCATCCTCTCCGTCGTCCTCATCCTCTCCATCGTCATCATCACGCTCGTCTCCTCTTCCTCCCAGTCCGCCCCCGATGCCAAAATGGTGCAGTCCCAAGCCTACTGGGCCGGCCAGGCCAGCCCATTGCAAATCCTCAACTGGAAGCTGCTCACCGCCACCGGTGCCGATGCCGTGGAGTCCAATCTCTCCCTGGTCATCAAGAATCCCACTTCCCAGACCATCATCATCAAGGGCATCTCCTTGGCCCCCGGCCATTTCGACAACGTCTATAGAGCAGACGGCTCCTGGGCCGGAAAGTCCTCCAGCACCTATTTCAAGCTCTATCCAGGCCAGCAGGCCACAATCACCGTCATGCACTACGACCCCGGCCCCAATGCCTACCTCCCGCCAAAATACCCCGAATTCAACCTCACCCTCACCTACGACTCCAACATCCCCTCTTCC
>JAZDHB010000026.1:0-5592 GCA_043806415.1 Microcaldota archaeon
TTGCGCAAGCATCGGCCCGTAGGCCGATGGTGCAGCGTCGGCCAAAGCCGACGCTTGCGCGCAGGCCTTTCGTAGGCCTGCTCGCCCTCAAACTGGGGAGGGGGGTGTCCCCCCTCCGTGGTTCCGAAAGTAAAAATAAAAAACAGGGGGCTTGGGGCCGGCCCCCTCTTGCATTCATCCGCCCGTCGGGCGCGTGCGCACCGCGCGCCAGACCGTCATGTGCGAGACGCCGAAGCGCCGTGCGACGTCCCGGATCGAGACGAACTCGCTCCAGTAGATCCGGCGCATGCGCTCAAGCGCCTGCATCGGGATGGAAGGCGGGCGCCCGCGCTTCCGGACTGCCTGGGCCGGAGGGGCCGCGTCCGTCGAAAGCCAGGGCGCTTCTTTTTTCAGGGACGGCTCTCGTTGCCGACTAATAGCCGTCCCGGTTACATCGATAATTGGGGAGATGAAAATCCGGCATCGGCCAGGAGCTTGGCGAGGCGGCGGCCATCGAGGCGCCGGACTGCGAACCTGTCTTGAGCCATTTTGCCTGTGTTCCCATTTCCATCTACTCCGCCGCGCCGAAATGACCTCATGGTCAAAGGCTGGCACAGAGATGATGCTGAAAGCGAATATAAACGGATGTAACCAAAAAACGGATGCGGCCCGGAGGCGGCCGGGTCCGGCCGGCCTTGTTTTTCCCTACTTCTTTTCTTCCTCGTCTTTCTCCAGCTTCGCGAACGTGCGGTCCATCTGCGGCAGCACGACGAAGAATTCGATGAGGAGCGAGATGGCCGAGAAGATGAAGGCCGGCCGCCAATCGACGGCTCCGATGAACCAGAGCAGGAGGTAGATCAGCGCGTTGAAGAGGACGACCAGAAGCAGGCTGACGCCCTTGAGTTTCTGCCGGGCCAGCGACAATTCGGTGCTCATGAAAATCCCCCTTCGTCAAGTTCAGACGTCTTCGTTAAGTTCAGGCGATCGCGTGTTTTCCTTGGTTCATATCTTTTTCCTTGGTTCATATCTTGATGTGGCGCAGCAGCACGCCGGCTTCCGAGAGCAGGCGCATGGGCGTCTCGCCCAGCGGGTAGGCGTCCGAATACACCACCTCGACCAGCCCGGCGTTGAGGATCATCTTGGTGCAGGTCAGGCAGGGCGAGAAGGTGGTGTAGAGCGTGCCGCCCCGGATCGCGATGCCGTGGTAGGCGGCCTGCACGATGGCGTTCTCCTCGGCGTGCGAGCACACGCATTCGTCCAGCTTGGTGCCCGAGTCGGCGAACGAGTTGCAGCGCTTGCATCCGCCCTCGTTGCAGTTGCGCACCCCGCGCGGCGTGCCGTTGTAGCCGGTGGACACGATGCGCTTGTCGCGGATGATGATGGCTCCCACCTGGCGCTTCATGCAGTTCGAGCGGCCGGCGACCACTTTCGCGATGCCCATGAAATATTCGTCCCATGAGGGGCGGGCGGGCATGAAATCCGCCGAAAGGTCGGCGAGCGCGCGGTCCATCGCTTCGTAGAGGCGGGGGAAATCCTGGTTGTTCTCCACCACCCGATCCGCCATCTGCACGACGGCGTGCATCTGTTGCTTGGAGGGGTCGATGTTCTGCGCTTCGGCCGTCTCGATGTGCATGAAGGCCTCGAGCGTGTGCGGGTCGCCCTCGCGCCGGCGCGCTTTCATGCGCTCGAAGCGGATGCGCGGCTCGGCTTTCACGTGCACGAGCTTGAAGTTGGGTTGCTTGCGCAGCTCCTCCACCTCGGAAGGGTTGCGGATGGAAACGACGACGTAATGCTTTCCCGGCTGCATGGCGGCGACGGTGCGCGCGGCCAGCACGTTGGAACCGCCCTGGGCGCGCAGCTCGTTGCCCTTGGCGATGAGGCTCTCGCGGGTGATCGATTTGCCATCGTCCGCCAGCGCGTCGCGGATGACGTCCGAGAGGGAGAGGTATTCGAAGCCCTTTTTCTGGAGGTATTGCGCGATGGTGTCCTTGCCCGCGCAGTTCTCCCCTGTCAAGCCGATGATCATGGGGGGATAAGGCGACGAGGATATAAATAGGTATTTGGAGGTATATGCGTGGTCCCCATGTCTGGTGCGCATGCCTTCTTCAAGATGCCGTTCGTCCTCGCCTCCTCCTCGTCGCGGCGAAAAAAACGGTTTGCCTCGCCCGGGCGCAAAAAGCCAAAGCCGCCCGTCTCGCTTCCCATTATCCTCGCCTCCTCCTCGCCTCGACGTAGGAAGCTGTTCGCCTCGCTCGCGCGCCATTTCTCGGTCCGGCCCGCGCCCGAGCCCAAAATCCATGCGTCGATGTGGGAGCGGCAGAGTGTTCCCAAGATCGTCGAGCGCCTCGCCCGCTTCAAGGCCATGTGGGCGGCGTTGCGCTCGCCCCCGTCCATCGTGGTCGGGGCGGACACGCTTGTTTATGCGCGCGGCCGGCGGCTGGGCAAACCCCTCAAAAAAGAGGAGGCCCGCCGGATGCTGCGCCTCATTTCCGGACAGAAGATCGAAGCCTACACCGGCGTGTGCGTCATCGTGCCAAAAAAGGGCGGGAAATTCGCTCTCGCCTCCTGGCACGAGAAGGCGGACGTGACATTCCGGGTTCTTAACAAGAAGGAGATCGAACGATATTTGCGCACGAAAAAATGGGTCGGCAAAGCCGGGGCCTTCAACATCCTTAAGAAGCCGGCCCGCGGGTGGGTGGCGAAAATCCGCGGGGATGCCGACACGGTCGCGGGCCTGCCGCTCGGGCGCCTCAAGCGACGCCTTGCTTTTTATGCAAACAAGGGCAATTGATTCCCATGCGAAAACTCACCCCGATCCCGAAGGCGCGCGCCTTGGATGCCAACAGTCTCGTGGGCTGGTGGCGCGTGCGCCATCCCTTGCGCGTGTTCCTCAATTTCTGGGTCATCGAAGCAGGCTCATATTCGCCCTCCCTGCGGCTCAAGAACGTCCTCTATCGAGCCATCGGCGTGAAAATAGGACACGGCGCGCGCATCGCGCCGGGCGTGGTGCTGGATTTCTTCTGGCCCGAATTGATCGAGATCGGTCAGGGCGCGCTCATCGGCTACGGGGCCACCGTGCTGGCGCACGAATTTCTGGCCGACGAGTGCCGCACCGGCCCGGTGAGGATCGGCAAGCGCTCGCTCATCGGCGCGAATTCCACCGTGCTGGCGGGCGTGAGCGTCGGCGAGGGCGCGCAGGTGTCGGCCATGAGCCTCGTGAATTCCGACATCCCGGCCCATTGCCTGGCCGGCGGCGTGCCGGCCAAAGTGATACGGAAACTTAAAAGGAATTGATCAAATGGCCAAAAAGAAAAACAAGATCGCTCCGGGCCGAAAGCAAGCGATTTCCGGTCGGCTGCCGGGGCGCGAGCGGGCGTTTCTTGGGCGGCTTGCGTCCCGTGTTCAGGCGTTTGCCGGCCAGCGTCCGAACGGCGGGCGAATGCTTCTGGATTGGCTGGTGGCGTGCGCGCCCGCCATCCTGGTGCTGCTCACGCTAATGACGATCATGATCGGCGCCCTGTTCTATTGGGACCAGCTGTCCGCCACCCCGCCCTTTCTATGGCTTTTCGTGCCTGACTGCCCGCTCTACGGCGTGCTGGCTTCCCTGCTTCTCTTGTGGGGGGCCGAGCGGGTCAGCGGTCTCCTCCGATTCGTCGTCGCCTGCGCGTCGGCGCATTTCGGCGCATGGACGATTTTCGTGCTCCTGGCCCATCCCGGCACCTATTTCGTCGGAAGCGGGATGATCCTCTCGAGCGTCATCATGCTCATCGGGCATACGTGGATGGTGCTGGCCGCTTTCTTGCTCGTGCCCGGGAAAACGACGCGCTGGATGGTGCTGATCGCCGTGCTGTGGCTGAGCATCAACACCTTCGCGGATTACCGCCTCGGAGCGCTCTCGACGCATCCGTGGATCCCCACCGAAAAGCTCGGGCTGGTGGAAGCCTATTCATGGCTCTCGTCGCTCTTCTGGCCGCTCCTGCTTTCGTTCCTTGCCCCGTTCGTGGCGCGCATCAAACTCGTCGAGCAGGTCCGCTCTACGCTGGAGTGGCGGGCCTGAAAAAACGGGCTGATAAAGCCATAAAAAGATTAACCGGGCCCATTATTGAGCATGGACAAACCGAGTTTCCTTTTCCTGCTCATCATGGCCGGGACGGCCTCCATATTCGCCTACGAGGCGTTCTGGCCGGTGTTCATCCCCTCCAGCGGGTTCATGCTCCCTCCATCCACTGGCTTCGTGGATGCCCTCGCGCTTTCGGCTTTCTTCATCCTCTGCGTTTCGCTCCTCATCGGGCCCGTGGCCGTGCTCTGGCCCAAGGCCGGGGTGCCATTGCTCGGCTCGCGAAGGGCGGTCGGATTGGCTGCCTTCGTATTCTCCCTCCTGCACGCCATTCTGGCCATCGGGCTGCTGTACGGGTTCAATCCGGGCATCCTCTTCGGCAATTTCTCGCTCATGGCCGGGGCGGCGGCGCTGCTCGTCCTGCTGGGGCTGGCGCTCACCTCGAGCGACTGGGCCACGAAGGCACTCGGAGCGCGGAATTGGAAACTTGTCCAGTACCTCAATTACCTGGCCTTCCTGCTCGTCTTCGTGCATTTCATCGGGATTGGGAAAGGGATTCCGGGCCCTCAGGGCATACCCAAAAACATCAGCGTAACGGCTGTCCTGATGCTGCTCTTGGGCATCCTGGCCATCCTTTTGCAGGCCGCCGGATTCCTGTTGCGTGCAAGCCGGAAGGCGGATGCGCCGGCGCCGGCTTCCACACGAGCCCCAGCTGCCGTGCCCGCCTCGTCTGCCGCGCCCTCGGACGAGAAAAAAGAACAGGTATAACGGGTTGGAAACAAATCCATCGCTTTTTATAATCCGGTTTCCTTAATCGTGGATAGTAAAGAGGACGGCAGAAGCGGACGTTCGGGAGAGCACGAACGCGGCCGTCCTTGGATGCTTGTGGAGGTGTGGACATGACTGGACCGGGAAAGAAGCCTTGCTGCGGATGCTGAAAAAATAGGCATCTGAAAAACGGATTGCTGTATTTTCATTTTTGTTTTTGGATCTTTCACCTTTCTCGTCATTTGTTTGTCAATTAACCCGCGCGCTTGTGCCGCCCTCTTGTTTCTTGCGCCGTCTTCTCTTCGATGATGCTGTTGATTTTTGACAGGATAAGCTCTTTATCCGGCTCCGACTGGTTGACTGCACCTGGATTTTTTATCAGCCAATTTTTACGGGCCCGCTTCAACTCGGCAGCATTCGAGTTCGGACTGACGTTCAATTCGATATAGATATTTATTTTGTCCCACTTCGAGGCACCGGTCTGGATTTTTGGAGGCTTTCCGAACTTCCCATCTTTGAATAGGTATGCCTCTCCGGCAGCGACTTCCCCGAATACGAGTATATCCCCAGGTGCCATGCGAACCGCTTTTCCCTGAGGAAGCGAATTGAGGACATAGATGCTCTGCGGATTGCTCAGTTCCTTGTTACCTAGGTTTCTGAACTCATTTTGGCATTTTTGATACAACCGGCACGTATTTTGACAAGCCCAGCTTATCGACGATATTTCGCTGGATTTCATTGTTCGGAACCATCTGGAACTGCCTGTTTTCACTACAATCCCCATACTC
>JAZDHB010000027.1:0-8544 GCA_043806415.1 Microcaldota archaeon
TTGGACGGAATTGGGAAGGTTGGAATCGTAGGTGAGGGTGAGGTTGAATTCAGGGTATTTTGGAGGGAGGTAGGCGCTGGAGCCGAAATCATAGTGCATGACGGTGATGGTGGCCTGCTGGCCTGGATAGAGCTTGAAATAGGTGCTGGAGGACTTTCCGGCCCAGGTGCCGTCTGCTCTATAGATGTTGTCGAAACGGCCGGGAGCCAAGGAGATGCCCTTGATGGTGATGGTCTGGGAGGTGGGATTCTTGACAACTAGAGAGAGATTGGACTCCACGGCATCGGCACCGGTGGCGGTGAGCAGCTTCCAGTTGAGGATCTGCAATGGACTGGCCTGGCCGGCCCAGTAGGATTGGGACTGCACCATTTTGGCATCTGGGGCGGACTGGGAAGAAGAGGAGACGAGCGTGATGATGACGATGGAGAGGATGAGGACGACGGAGAGGATGGCGATGAGTTCGGTCGAGATTTGGCCAGCGCGGCCTCGCGGCCCGGAGGCGATGGGCTCGATTGGGATTCGGGCGCGAAAAGAAGGATGGACCAGTAGACGACGCTGTTCCTGAGAACGAGAACTCATAGGAAACGGAAGCGGATAAAGTTTAAAAGAATGGCAGCAGACAAACGCCGGGCCCTGCGGTGACAACTCATCTTATGTCGTGTACGTGCCACCTGCGGCGAATGACTCGTAAAAGACCATCGATGGAGAAAAGCAACTCACGGCACAATTCCGAATCCTCGTCGTTGTAGTTAGTCATCATAGCAGGAGGCGCGAGCGGACGCGGCAGGTACCGGACTGAGCCATGCCGGCCCGCGGCTAGGATGTCTTTTTTGGCACGTATTTCGCCAACCCGTTGTCGGATGCGTCCAGATGCACCAGGCGCCTGATCCGGACAGCCATTTCCGGCCGGACCTTTCCGGCCCGCCTGATGAATTTCTCAAGAGTATCGTCAGCCAGCGGCTTGGCGATATTGACGATGTTCCCGTCGCTGTCGCATATCCCCCAGTGGGGGTTGGGCGTGCGCGGGCTCAGATCCACCCCGACCAGATCCCCGGTCTGCAAGGATTCCTTGAGGATTTCGGGGTGCTTCCGGATATCCTTGGCCGTATAGGTGTATTCGACGAAGACCACTTGTCCGCCCGAACGGATGGCTTCGCTCCGCTTCTCGTAGTCCTTTGCCAACTCATCTGGTTTAAGACCCACCAATGCCTTGGAGTTGAAAATGAAATTCGCCGGCCTTTGGCCGTGGATTTTCCTTTTGCTGATGCGGTCTTTGAGACTTTCCGGAAAAAACGGCGAGAGCGCCTCGTAATATTTATAGCAGGCATACTGCAGGCAGTTGTTCACGTTCGGATCGTATTTGCCGTACTTGATGTGGAATTCCGCCCGCCCCAACCCCAGATCAAGATCGGCTTCTCGGGCGGCCCAGGCCGGGGCCGTCGCGCAGGCCAACTGATAAAGAAGGACACGCTGCACTTCCGTACGGATTTCAGCTCCCTTCGGCGCGAATGATTTGTTGATTTGATGCAGCATGTCGCAGAAATCCGCCTTTTGCCGGTCAGGCATCCTTTCGATGGCCGCGAGGAAACGCTTGCAGACGTCTTCGCGGTTGCCTTCCATGAGCGTGGCGAGGGCCGACTTCAGCTGCCCGGACAGGGAGATAGACTTGACGGATTGCCGCATCATCAAGTCCTGGATTCCGGGCTCGGCCGCCGCGATTTCGGAAGAAGCGCCCGCATGGGGCAGAGCGGGGAATTTGTGCTTTGTGATGATTTGAAGAACGAATGGCATCTGAACGACCTCAAGGCATTCTTGAAACATCCAGGCCGACGCTTTCGGCCAGGGGGGTGACGGCTTTGCGCACATCCGGGTCCTCTCCGATTTGGGATAGGTGCCTTGAGATGACCGCGAGCGGGTGGATGTATTCGGGGATGTACGCCTTATGGGTGTTCATATCGCGCAATAATTCGTAATAGCGGCCGGAGCCGAATTTGTGCTCGTATGCCTCTTTGAGCGGGCCGACGTTCCCGGAGGCATAGGCTTCCACGAACTCGCGAGGCCCGACCAGCTGGGCGAACCAGAGCGCACAGGCCAGGTCCTCGTCCATGCCGGAGCGGTCATCTTTCTGACCGTAGAGGGAATTGGTCGATCCCGGGCCGAAGAGGGAATAAACCGCCAGGGATGGCACGAGGCCGCTCTCGTAAAAGAAAGGCGTTTCGCCTTCGAATCCCCCGTAATGCGAGAGGATGGAGGCGAGCTTGTAAGCCAGCTCGTAGCGATCAAGCGGAGCGGCCGCATTGATGGAAATGACGAACTCGTCGTATTTCACCGATTTCACCGAGTATTCGCCGTCTTCCACTTCATCGAATCGGGCCTTATTCACGATGCGCACCGGCAATTCGGCAGGCAGGCCTTCCTCCTTGCAGTATTCGCTCCACGATCCGACTAATTTTGGAAATTTCGAGTTGAACAGGCCCAGAACGGACTGGACAGAGGAAACCAGGGCGGGAGGGGCATGTTCCGCGCCCGAGATCCCCTCGAATGCGAGCGTGTCTGATTGGATCCGGATCGAGGCAGGATTTACCGCGTCGGATTTGAACAAGGCGGATGCGGCTTTGCCTTTTTGTTTCTTCGCCGAATGCGCGGCTGCCATGGAAACGGACGTCGAGCTGATGATGAAAGCGAAGGTAGCCAACACAAGGGGCTTGAGCAGATACCGGCCGGTCTTGTCGATGAATTTTGAAAAACGACGGGACTTCGGGGCCGAAGCGGGCGCCTTGGCCTGCCTGTGCTTATCGGATGTCATGGCAAGGATTCAAATGCCAGATATTAAAAACCATATTATAGCAAACCGCGAATGTTTTCCCGCTGTGTCCCAGTGGTCATTCGACGCGGTTTGCTATAAGTGAGTCGGAATTCTTTCCCGACTCACTGTATTATGGAACGGAATGCCAACCGGCATGCATCGGGGTCGGATGCCCATAAGCTAAGGCAAATCGAACAAAATGAGATCCGCACCCGCCTTACCGGCTTCTAATCTGATTTTTTTCTCGTCTTCGAGCTTGAGCGAATCCCCGGATGAAAGGACAATTCCATCTGCCTTCAATTCGCCGGAAATGACGAATAGATAACCATGAGCGCCGGGGAAAGAATGGGTGATGGAGCGGCCGGCATCCAGCCGGGAACGATAAACCACGGCCTTTTGGCGGATGGAAAGGGGGGCCGGGACGGTCTTGACGCCGGAGACGAGGGCGCAAAGCTCGTTATGAAAGCCGGCCGCACGAAATGGCTGCGATTTCCATGCGGGTGCGCCCCCCTTTTTCTCCGGCTCGATCCAGATCTGCAAGGAATGAACGGCGGTCTTGCCCGTATTGGCCTCGGAATGGAACACGCCCGAGCCGGCCGACATGGCCTGCACCCCATCCGCGCGCAAGATGCCCTTGTGCCCGCCGCTGTCCGTGTGCTCCAGCGCCCCTTCGAGCACCACGGTCATTATCTCGTAATTGGCGTGCGGGTGCAGATCGAATTTCCCTCCCGGGGCGATCCGATCGTCATTGAACACCCGCAGCACGCCCCAGCCCATGTTGTGCGGGTCGTGGTAGTGGCCGAAAGAGAAATGCCAATTTGTCTCCAGCCAGTCCTCCTTGGAATGGAAGCGCTCGGACGAACGTACGGGAATGCGCATGAGATGGACAACGCATGGGATATTTAATATCTGCGCCCGTTGGAGAGGAATGGTGATCGCATCAAAACAGTCAGGATAGACGTTCATTATCAGGAAAGCGCCGATCCGATCGAGATCATCTACCGTCTGGGCTGGGGCATCGTCTTTTTCATCATTTTCAACGTGCTTCAAGCGCTTTTGCTGGCATTTGCCATTCTCCAATTCCTCTCCATCGCCATCCGCCGAAAGCGCAGCCCGCTCTTGCACCGCTGGACGCGCGCCATTTACGACAACCTGTGCCAGAATTGGGCGTATATCTTCGGACTCACGGATGAGCGCAGCCCGATCATCCCTGATTTTTGAGCCCTGCTTTTGGGCTTTCGGGCACCGTGCGCTCCCGGGCGGATCCATGCTCAGGGCCCGACCTTAGCCCCTTTCTTTTTATTTCCATCATCCATCTTCTATCCAATGCTTCCCATCCCGTCCGAGCGAGCGCTTCCCCATTCCCCCGGGGTCTACCAGTTCAAGGACAGCGAAGGCCGGATCATCTACATCGGCAAGGCCAAGGATCTCAGGAAACGGGTGTCCAGCTATTTCCAGCGGCCCGATCAGACCCCCAAAACCGCCGCCCTGGTGAGGCACATCCGTTCGCTCGATTTCATCGTCACCGACTCGGAGGACGAGGCCATCCTGCTCGAATCCAACCTCATCAAGCAGCACTACCCCAAATACAACGTGGATCTCAAGGACAACGCCCCGCTCACGTACGCGCTTGTCACGAACGAGCCCTTCGCGCGCCTCGTGCAGGTGCGAAAGGACCGGCACGGCAAGATCCGCGGGCCGGCCGGCAAGGCGTTCGGCCCGTTCATGACCGGCTCGGCCGGCCGGATGCTCGGGCCGTTGCGCAAAAGCTTCCACATCCGCACCTGCGGCTCGCCCATGCCCCGGCACGTCTGTTTGCAATACCATCTGGGGAACTGCGACGGGCCGTGCGAGGGGCACATCACGCGCGAGGAATACGCCCAGCGGATCCGGCGCGCGCAGGAAATCCTCTCCAAGCCCGAGAGGCTCGGGTCCTACGTCGACGAACTGGAAACGAGGATGCGGCAGGCCGCCGGCACGGGCCGGTTCGAGGAGGCCATCCGCATCCGCGAGGCGTGGCGCTCCCTCTCCGGCCTCTCGCACCGGCAGAAAGTCGAGGCGCTCGACGAGCGGGACGAGGATTACGTCGTGCTCTGGGACGAGGACGGGCGCGCCCGGGCGCAGGTCTGGCGCATGGTGCACGGCGTCATCCGCGAGCGGCTCAAGTTCGAATTCGACCACGTGGAAACCGGACAAGACCTCCTGGCCGCGTTCCTCGTCCGGTATTACGAGAAGCACCCGATCCCGCGCAACGTATATGCCCACTCGCCGCCGGACGGGGAAAACCTGCCCGCCCTCGAAAAACACCTCGCCCGCCTGCGGGGCGGGAGCGTGCACCTCTCGCGCCCGCCGTCGCGCGGCTCCAAGCTCGAGCTGATGCGCCTCATCGAAAAGAACATGCTCTCGGAGAAGAGCGGGTCGGCCGACCCGGCGCTCCTTCGCCTGCAGAAAGAATTGAGGCTCGAGAGGCTCCCGTTGGTCATCGAATGCTTCGACATCTCGAACCTGGGCGGAGAGCACGTGGTGGGCTCGATGGTGCAGCTGCTGAACGCCAAGCCCAACAAGGGCGCCTACCGCAAATTCAAGGTCCGCACGGTCGTGGGCCAGGACGATTTCGCCTCGATAAAGGAGGTGGTGTTCCGGCGCTACCGCCGCCTGCGCGACGAGAGCCAGCCCATGCCCGACCTCGTGCTGATCGACGGCGGGCTGGGACAGCTGCACGCGGCCAAGGACGCGCTCGACCAGCTCGGCCTCTCCCTGCCGCTCTTCTCGCTCGCGAAAGAGGACGAGGAGGTCTACGGCCTGGACATGCTCGCGCCGCTGCGGATGGACAAGCGCAACGAGGCGTTGCACGTGCTCCAGTACGCGCGCAACGAGGCGCACCGCTTCGTGATCGCTTACAACCGCAAGCTGAGGACGAAGAAGATGTTCGGGAAAAACTAGGAAGAAAAAAATAGCTGGAAACAGCAGGAAGAAAAAATAGCGGGAAATCACGGCGCCCGCATCGCCGTCGAGGACGGACCGATATCGCTTTCGGGATCGGGGCATCGTTCTTTTTCTATCCCTTCGACGTCAGGTAGCGATAGATCATTTCCTTGTCCAGCGGCAGTTCCAGCCCCAGCACCTGATGCACGAAGATGATGATCTCCACCGCCCGGTGCGCCTCCAGGCGCGTGCGCTTGGCGATCTCCTTGAGCGAGGACACCTTGCCGATCAGGTCGTAGATGAGCAGCCCATCGCGGCCGTAGCGCTTGAAGATGGCCAGTCCGTCATCGCCGTAACGATGGCGGATCTCGGCCCGCGTGAGGCGCTTGAACGAAAGCATCCCCGCCCGGCCCAATTCCCCGAGCATGATGTCCAGGTCCTTGAACGTCAGGCCGGTCTCGGCCGACAGCTCCACGAAATCCTTCTCCCCGTCCAGGTGGGTGAGCAGTTCGTCCCCGCGCTGGCCGAACTTGAGGGACATCAGGCCCCGCATGCGCGCCTTCTGCCAGAAGTTCGCCTTTCCCGGCATGACGGGAACGTCCACCGGCACGGCATCCGGCGAGATGACGTCGGATTGGGATTCGGGCGTCTCGGATTCCACCATGGGCTTGAACCCCACGTTGTCGCCGGACGAGCGGGAAGAAGATGAATCCGGGGACAGACTCGGGGCGGAACGGGCCCCCGGCCGGTAGTCGCCGGATGACGAGGATCCCAGCGGCGGGCGCGAAGCGGGCGGAGTCCCCGGCCGGCCCGGAGCCGCGCCATACGGAGGCGGCGTTTTGCCGGCCGGGCGCTCGAGCTTGATGATGCCCTGCTCGTTCATGAATTCGAGGATCTCGACCAGCTTGGATTCGGAGAGGCCGGTCTCGTTGAGGATGTCTTCCGCCGTCTTCTCGCCGTCGATGAGCGCATACACCTTGACTCCGACCGAGCCGTACTTGTCGAAGATGATCTTCTCAAGGGGCGAAAGCGAAGGCGAGGGCGCGTCCAGCGGATCGGCGCCGCCCGCACGGGGACGGGGGGCCGAAGATATGATGCCGCTGCGTGAAACCATAGGCCCGTTCTGGAGCATGAATTCCATGAACTGGCTGAACTCGGATTCGCCCAGGCCGCAGTTCGTTTGCACCTGGCGGGCCGAACGCTTCCCGTCCATGGCCTCGTAGGCGCGGATGGCGGCGGGACCGAAGGATTTGAGGAGCCGGTTCTTGTTCTTGAACCCGTCCAGCGGGCTGGGCTCCGCTTTCGAGTATTGCCCTTCCCAGTCGGACCATGACATAAAATTCCCCGAAAAAGAGTAGGGCCATAACATTTAAAAGCATTCAAAATGCACCCGTCTAACATGCCCCTCGAAGATTTGCTTATCAGTACGGGAGTCGACAATCTCATCAAGCTCGTCTACGAGAAGGGCAGCGTCGAGGTCAAGGAGGCGGCGCGCGCCTTGCGGCTGCCCCAGCAGACCATCGAGGACTGGGCCCACGTGCTCGAGGCCGAGGGCGTCATCAAGATCGAATACCGCCTGACCCAGATATACCTCAAATGGGCGTATCTTGACCCGGTCGAATACGCCAAGACCAGCGAGAAGGTGCAGGACAGGAAGGCGGACACCGTCTCGAAGCTGGAGGAGCTCAACCGCACGCTGGACAGCGGCCTGGAAGGCATCGACCATCTCAAGGAAGGCGTGAACGCGCTGGACATGCAGAACCACGCCCAGCTCGAGCGCGTTTCCACAGACAGGCAGGAGGTCGAACGGCTCCATGCCACGCTCGAGGACACCGTCCAGACCAAGCGCGCGCGCATCGATGAGATGAAGGCCGAGATGGGCCAGCTCGGCCGGGAGATGGACGCCCTGTCACAGGCCCTGGGTGCGGCCCCGCAGGGAGAGGCGGACGGCGACGTCGGCAGGAAGATCGGCGCGCTCGCCCAGCTGCAGGCCCGTCTCGAGGCCAAGATCTCGGCGCACGAGGCCAAGAGCGCCCAGATCGAGGAGCAGATGCGCGCCATGCGCGCCTCGGGCGGGCCGGACCGTGGCGGAGCGGAGATGGAAGCGCTCAAGAACGGCATCGTCGAGCTCAAATTCTCGAAAGCCGAGCTGACCAAGGCCATGCAAAGCATCATGGCCGAGGTGAAATCCCTCGACGGCCAGGTCGAGGGGATCGAGGCACACCTGGCCCAGATCGCCAAGAAGGACGGCGCGGGCGCGGGGCAGAAGAAGACGATGGACCGGCTCGAGCTCATGGTCAAGGAGAGCCTGAAGGAAAGGACGGAAGCCGCCCGGAGCATGCATGCCGATCTGGAGATCGTCCAGAAGCAGATCGAGGCGCTCTCGCACGCGCAATACCAGTTCCAGAACATCCAGGCCCACTTGGGCAGCCTGCAATCCCAGTTCCAGCACGAGAACGAGGACATCGAGCGGCTGTCTGGAGACGTGGAGAACGCCCAGTCCAAGTACGTGGACGATTTGGACACCGCCCGCCGGAACCTCGAAGAGCAGGAAGGGAAATACCAGGAGCTGGAACGCAAGTCGCAGACCATCCGCGATGTGCTTGGGCGGCTCGAACGCCTCAAGGACGAAGGCGAGGCGCTGTCGGGCCGGCTCAAAGGCATACTCAAGGAAGCGCAGGTCGTCCGGATGGCCGCGCCGATGCAGGCCGGGACGGACGGAAACACGCCGGCTGCAAATACGGTATCGAGACGAGCGGCGATTTCGCCCGCATCGCGCTACCCGCCGGGCGCTTCCGCTTCCGGTTTGCCTG